>JBJFHH010000030.1:19130-22687 GCA_051893475.1 Bacillus sp. (in: firmicutes)
TGAAGGTGCCATCGGAGATTTTGATGAAGCCGGATAAACTGACAGAGGAAGAATTTGCTGAAATTAAGAAGCACACAGAATCGGGATTTATGATTTTAAAAGAAGTGAAAACAATTCCGCTGGTTGTCGCTCATTGCGCGTACCAGCATCATGAGCGACTGGATGGGACAGGTTATCCGAGAGGCTTGAAAGATGACGAAATCCAATACTTTGCTAAGATTATTGCAGTTGCTGATGTATTCGATGCAATCACTTCCAATCGCGTCTACCGCAATGCGATGCTGCCGCATGAGGGGCTGGAAATATTGTATGCGGGCTGTGGACGCTTATTTGATTTAAAAATAGTCGAAGCGTTCAGAAGTGCTGTGGCTATTTACCAGGTTGGTGTAACAGTCGAGTTAAGCAATCGTACACTTGGTATTGTGAAAAAACAAAATATGGGCTTAGGCAATCGACCAATCATTGAAATTATGGAGGAAGACGGTAAAAACTTAGATGAGCCTTATCAGATTGATTTGAGTGAAAAACTGGATGTCGTGATTGTCAATTGTGTAATCGCATAAACAATCTGAGTAGAATTTTGCAATAATATATCTTGTAAAATGATGAATCCTTTGATATATTAATATAATAAATTGAATATACATCACTATCACCGCAAGGGGTAGAGGATGCGAAATTAAAGAGTAGTCTATTGTGAGGATGACAACGATGAACATAGATGAAAGGTGATTTCGCCGAAATGATGCTTTTATGTCGAAGAAAGTATTGTTGGGGTTGTCTTGAATAAGGATAACACTGTCATTACAAAGGAAAACTATGTAATGGTGAGCTACAGAAGCGATGGACGATAACATATATTACGAAGAGTAATGATAGGTTGTTTTCTATCATTGCTCTTTTTTATTTTGTGTAATAAACCAAAGGAGAGATAATTATGGAGAGTACAATTTATTCATTGATTCCGCCGATTGTAGCGCTTGTAATGGTTTTAGTTACAAGAAGAGTGTTGCTGTCGCTTGGAATCGGCAGTCTTACGGCGGCTATTTTGCTGGCTGATTTCCAGTTTGGAGAGACGGTATCAATCATCTGGGAATCTGTTAAAGGCTTATTTATTGAAGATGGAGCCATTAATAGCTGGAATGTAAATATTATATTGTTTTTATTGTTGCTTGGCTGTATTACAGCTTTCGTATCGATTTCGGGCGGGAGCAGAGCATTTGGAGAATGGGCTTTAAAACGAGTGAAAACAAGAACAGGCGCACAGCTGACAGCTGCATGTTTGGGCATTATTATTTTTATTGACGATTATTTTAATAGCTTGGCTGTCGGACAAATTTCAAGACCGCTTACGGACCGTAATGGTGTGTCGCGGGCAAAGCTGGCATACATAATTGATTCAACAGCGGCGCCTATTTGTGTTATTTCACCGATTTCGAGCTGGGGTGCATACATTATAGCGTTGCTTGTGCCGATTTTAGGTGCAAATACTTTGGAATTAAGCGGGTTTTCTGCTTTTGTGCAAATGATTCCGATGAACTTCTATGTATTGGCTGCTTTACTGTTTGTTTTTATTTCATCATGGAAAAATATTAATTTTGGTAAAATGAAAGTTCATGAGGACCGAGCGCAGCTGGAGGGTATCGTTGCTAGCCCTGACAAACAAGCTCCGGGAGAACTGAGCAGCAGCTTGCCTGTCAGTGAAAAAGGGTCTATTTATGATTTAATCATTCCAATTATCTCGCTTATTATCGGTACAGTGAGTGCGATGCTTTGGACAGGAAGCCAAGCTACAGAAGGTGAAGTAACGATTTTGAAAATGTTTGAGAATACAGATGTTGCTTCATCATTAGTGATTGGCGGTTTATTCGGATTTGTCGTTACGCTTTCTCTATTCTTGCGTCAAGTTTATGTGAAAAAAGCTGTCGATCGTTCTTTATTAGCAACGGGTTTGGTCGAAGGGATCCGTTCAATGATCCCTGCGGTGTTAATTCTGTTGTTTGCTTGGGTTATTTGCGATTTAATCGGTGCTTTGGAAACAGGAAGTTATTTAGCGGGAATTGTTCAGAAGATTAATATCGATATTGCTTTTCTGCCTGTGATTTTCTTCGTATTAGCAGGTGTAATGGCATTATCTACAGGAACTTCTTGGGGTTCTTTCGGTATCCTGCTTCCGATTGCGGGGGAAATTGTAGCGACAGTCGATACGAGCATGCTTCTGCCTTCTTTGGCTGCCGTATTAGCAGGTGCGGTATTCGGTGATCATTGTTCACCAATTTCAGATACAACCATTCTTTCATCAACAGGAGCAGGTTGCAATCATATTGACCATGTATTGACTCAGCTTCCTTATGCTTTAACATCAGCAGTTATTGCAGCGGTCGGATTTTTGGTGCTTGGTCTTACTGGAAGCACGTTGATTTCCTTTATTTTAGTTGTTGCATTATGTATTGTTGTATTATTCAGCTTGAAAAAATATAGCGAGCGTGTAGCGTAAACGAAAAGTCTGTCGGGATACTTTGAAGCATTTCCGACAGACTTTATTTATTTCTTACGATCGTTTCTCTCCCAGACAGTGAGATGGTAATAAGGGTCGAAGCTCCATTCTATGTACCCGTTATCTTTATACATCCCGAAGTGAAGGTGGGGCGGGAATTTTCCACTTGTCCCCGGTGGTCCGTATCCTGAGCTTCCTACTGTGCCAATCACCATGCCGGGCTCAACAATTTGGCCGATTTCCAGGTCTTTTGTGAAGCTGCCGAGGTGGGCAAAATAGTGATAGGTGTTATTAATATCGCGAATGCCGATGCGCCAGCCGCCATATCGGTTCCATCCTTTGATTTCCACAATACCGTAGCATGTTGAACGCACAGGTACACCATAATCAGCAAAAATATCAGTGCCTTCGTGGCTTCTTCTTCCTCCCCAGCCTCTTGCTACTCCCCAAGTGCTTCTGTAGCTGTAAGTGGATGAGGTCGGTACTGGAAACGCTTTGTCATTTAAACTAATCGTTTTGTATTTTTTGAACAATTTTGCGTTACCCATAATAAGCCCGACTGTTTTATCGCGTTTATAGTAGTTCCAAAGAGCCATGCGTATACGATCATCATCAGTCCCATATTGAGCGAGATAGCTACCTAGAGAAACCAATATATCTTCAGCGTTATTCACATCCGCTTTCCCGTCATTATTTCCGTCTTTCCCGAGTCCATCAAAGTAGGCAATCCGTTCTGGTACAGTATCAAATGGATTTGGGTTTAACATGCCGTTCCATTTTTCTGGAGGGACGATAACCCCGATTGGACCTTCTGAATCCGGCAAATCTTTGCGGGCATTGCGCAAACTATGCTCATATTGATCAATCGCCGCCATATAATACCAAGGAATATGATAATATTGTTCGATTGCTTTATACATGTTCATTCTTTGCTGATCAGGCTGAGCAGCGGACTGAGCTTCTATATCAGGGATAGAAATAAGTAGGGCAAACAAACATATTGTTATAAAAGCTCGCATGCCAATTGCTCCTTTCAAATTTCATCATGTCTTTAGTGTGT
>JBJFHH010000031.1:0-1774 GCA_051893475.1 Bacillus sp. (in: firmicutes)
TGCCGCACATTTTATGTTTACTTTTTTCGAACGTCCAAGGACAATATGTAATGATGGAATTAAATAAACGTGGTTTTTATGTGTCTTCAGGAAGCGCATGTCAATCTGGTTCAAAGGAGCCCTCTAAGGCATTGCTCGCAATTGGTAAAGATGAAGATACAGCCAAAAGCTCAATTCGCATCTCTTTAGGTAAACACAATACAAAAGAACAGTGCCTGCATCTGGCTTTGGAGATTACACGGATTATCTCAGCATTTGATCAGTCTGTTCTTTAACAAAAGATTGGAGAAACCGTATGAATAGAAACCAAAAACTAAGCGGAGACTTACGCCGAAATGAAATATTGACATTATTGAAAGGCAGCAACCAACCTTTAACCGGATCACAGTTAGCAAAGATCGCAAATGTAAGCCGGCAAATAATTGTCGGTGACATTACACTGCTGAAAGCAAAAAATGAACCGATTATAGCTACAAGCCAAGGTTACATTTACTTGCAGCAAAACAGTCAGTCGCAAATGCACGAACGTATACTTGCCTGCAGTCATGCACCAAACGATACAGAGCAAGAATTGCAGATTATTGTCGATACAGGCGCTTATGTGAAAGATGTAAAAGTCGAGCATCCCATTTACGGCGATATTTCGGCATCAATCATGGTGCATAACCGCCGTGAAGTGCAACAGTTTCTTGACAAAATGCAAAAGTCGAATGCTTCGTATTTATCTCAACTGACAAACGGCATGCATTTGCATACAATTTGTGCTGCCTCTCAGGAAATATTGGATGAAGCAGAAGAAACCTTGCGAAAAGCTGGCTTTCTAATTGAGGAAAACGATTAAAGGGGCTGGCATTTTTCTGCCGCCCCTTCTTTCCTTACATATCATTCGGTAAACCTTGAATAGAAAAGCTTCTATAACTTCCTAACACAGAGACACTGCACCCAAGTGCTTCAAGCTCTTGAATTGTCCCTGGAATTAACACATCATCCATCTCCATTTCAACGTCTACTAAGAAGAAGTATTTGCCTAGTCCGGTCTTCATCGGTCTTGATTCAATCTTCGATAAATTCAACTTCCTCCAAGCAAAAGCTGAGAGTACCGTATGCAGCATACCTGGATGATTTTCCGGCAACTCAATCATTAATGTTGTCTTCATTCCATTCTCTTTACAATCTGTTTCCGGATAGTGAACTGGCTGCTTCGAAACAACAATGAAACGCGTTGTATTATGCGAATAATCATGTATATTCGGTCGTACGATATCCAAGCCATACTCCTTTGCTGCCAGTTCACTTGCGATTGCCGCGATATTTAATTGCGGATTTTCCTTTACAAATTGTGCTGCAGCTGCTGTTGACGTCATACGATCGCTCGGCACGCCTTTTAATTCATGGTGAAGAAATTTATGGCATTGAGCAATCGCATGCGAATGCGAATAAACGCAGCTCACTCTTTTCCAATTATCACGATTATGAGGATGCACCATAAAATGCTGCTGAATCGGTGTATTGATTTCTCCTTGTATCGGCAATTTTACTTCATGCACTAAATAATCCAACGTGATGGTAACAGACCCTTCCAGTGCATTTTCCAAAGGTACGACTGCCACATCTGCCTCATCGGCCATTACCGCATCCAAGCATTCCGGAATCGTCATTAACGGAACAATCTCTTCATTCGGAAACGCCTTTACTACAGTAAAATGATTAAAGGTCGCCTTTGGACCTAAATGAACTACTTTCACAATAACCCCTCCAGCATTTAAAAACATGT
>JBJFHH010000031.1:1874-5356 GCA_051893475.1 Bacillus sp. (in: firmicutes)
TTTGGACCTAAATGAACTACTTTCACAATAACCCCTCCAGCATTTAAAAACATGTCTTGCTTTATGTTAGGTTATTTTTTGAATTTTTACAATATAATATGTTTGATTTTATTTGCTGTAATATTTAACAACATTGCAGGTGCTGCTGATTTCCGCTGCGGACGGACGCGCCGAGCCATCACTTCGCTTCAGTGCCGTCTCGACCTGCATGCTTGTCCCACAAGAGTCGCCGCCCTCTAATTCAACAATAAAAGATAAATGAACACAAAAAAAGCCGACAAAATCATTACAAGATTTCGGCAGCTTTTACATAAAAGAGTATGATTTTCGGTCAGGTTATGAAAAAACGTGATGCAAGTTTAGGCTCCTGAACCTAGCACTTCTACTTTGTCCACAAATTCCAGCTTATTCAATTCTAACAGCAGCCCATCCAAATCAGTATTCATCGAACTGACATTCAAGGACAGCGTTACATTCGCTCTTCCTTGAATCGGAATGGTTTGATGAATCGTCAGCACATTACAGCCTGCATTTGCTACAGTCGTCAACAAATTAGACAATGTCCCGGAGCGATCTTCAAGATGGAAAAACAGTGTAATAATTTTTTCTTTCACGATTGTATGAAAAGGAAAAACCGTATCACGATACTTATAAAAAGCACTTCGGCTTAAGTCGACCATTTGCACAGCCTCCCAAACAGACTCTGCTTTTCCTCGTTGAATTAATTCCTTCGCTTCCAATGTTTTTTGCATAGCTTCAGGCAAAACATCTTCACGAACTAAAAAATACTTATGATCGCTTTTTTTCAAAGTATTCACCCCAAAAATTACTCTACAAATTCAAACTCAAATTCGCAGATTTTCACGATATCTCCATCTTTCGCACCACGTTCACGAAGAGCATCGTCAACGCCGTACGAACGAAGCTGTCTAGCGAAGCGCGCAACAGATGCATCGCGGTTGAAGTCTGTCATTACGAACAATCTTTCAATCTTATCGCCGGATACAACGAAACGGCCGTCCGGCTCACGCGAGATTTCGAATTCTTTCGTATCATCCTCGAATTTGTACATAACACGGTGAATGCCTGCTTGTTCTTCCAGTTCATGGTCAAGCGGGAATTCCGGCGTATTCTCCAGTTGATCGGCAACCGCAAACAACAATTCACGAACTCCCTCGCGAGTGAATGAAGAAATCGGGAAAATTTGAACATCGTCGCCAACTTTTTCTTTGAAGGCTTTCAAATTCTCTTCTGAATCAGGCATATCCATTTTATTGGCAGCAATTATTTGCGGTCTTTCTGTCAGACGCAAATTATATTCTTTTAATTCATTATTAATCGTTACATAATCCTCGTAAGGATCTCTTCCTTCAAGTCCTGACATGTCAATGACATGAACGATAACTCTTGTTCTTTCAATATGACGAAGGAATTGATGTCCAAGACCTACACCCTCGGAAGCTCCTTCAATCAGACCAGGAAGATCCGCCATGACAAAGCTTCTGTTGTCATCTGTAGAAACAACGCCAAGGTTCGGAACGATTGTTGTAAAGTGATATTCGGCAATTTTCGGTCTAGCTGCCGAAACGACAGATAACAGCGTAGATTTACCGACACTTGGGAAACCGACCAGACCGACATCCGCAAGCAATTTCAGCTCAAGCACAACATCACGCTCTTGTCCCGGTTCACCGTTTTCAGCAATTTCCGGAGCCGGATTTGCAGGAGTCGCAAAGCGGCAATTCCCTCGTCCGCCGCGTCCGCCCTTAGCAATTACAGCTGTTTGACCGTGCTCAACTAAGTCTGCAATAATTTCATTTGTTTTTTCATCACGCACAATTGTGCCAGGAGGAACTTTTACGATTAAATCCTCTGCATTTTTACCATGCATTCCTTTTGACATACCATGAACACCACGGTCTGCCTTAAAATGTCTTTTGAATCGGAAATCAACAAGCGTACGTAATCCTTCTTCTACTTGGAATACGACGTCAGCTCCTTTACCGCCGTCTCCGCCTGCAGGACCGCCATTCGGAACATATTTTTCTCGGCGAAACGCTACCATCCCGTTACCGCCGTCTCCGCCTTTCACATAAATCTTCACTTGATCGACGAACATGTAATCACTTCCTCTTTTGTATACTTCTTTCGTTGTCCTCTATGTAGCTAAAGTTATATTTCACACTTCCACTCTATATCAAACACTAATTCTTCTGTTGTACATTCATTTATACATAAAACTGCAGATGCCGGACACTCGCCCAAAAATGGAGCAATCAGGTCTTTTGTCAATAGCTTTCCCCTTAAATCAAAGGTAAAACGGATACTTTCACCCTTGTCATAAAGAATAACCTTTAATTCATTTGAGACAAGCGGGTCGAGAGATTGATTTAAACAGTCAATAAAAGTTAATGTCCAATTGTACATTTTTTCATCGACCGTCGGACAGCCTTTCTTCACTTCTAATATTTCATATTCGAACGCAAACGGCAACCCTCTCCAATTCAGCGTAATAAGCAGCTCTGCCACTTTCGGCATATGCAAATTGGAAAGTTGGGCCTCATTTTTAGATTCCATAATAAAAGCTTCAATTATCCCTTTTACCTCATCTACCTTGCCTAATTCCAAATTCCCTTTAATAAGCTGCACCTTGTTCAGCCAATCATGCCGGCAATACTTTAAAATCTCAATAATGTCCCATTTTTTCTCCATAAAAATGAATCTCCCAATACACATCAATTTTTGCTGAGAATTTTACATGCTACCCCATTGTTTTTTATCGTATACGAACAGTATAACAGAAAAGAATAATGATGGATGAGTAATATAACGGGGAATTTATGCGGAACATCATTTTGAAGGTCAATAATGAATAAAACCCTAACCTAAAGGTTAGGGTTTTATTCAAAAGCATTAAGCTTCTTGTGCAACTGGATATACGCTTACTTTCTTGCGATCACGACCGAAACGCTCGAAACGAACTTGACCGTCTACTTTCGCATATAAAGTATCATCTCCGCCGCGTCCTACGTTTTCACCTGGATAGATTTTAGTACCGCGTTGACGGTAAAGAATTGAACCACCAGATACGAATTCGCCGTCACCAGCTTTAGCGCCAAGGCGTTTAGCTTGTGAATCACGACCGTTCTTTGTAGAACCTACTCCCTTTTTAGAAGCAAAGAACTGAAGATCTAATCTTAACATTTGTTCCACCTCCTACTTGTTGAGGTTAATTTTTATATATTTCCCATAATCTCGTTCGATTGTCTGTAAAGAAATAAGCATCGCTTCCAGAAGAAGCTGTACCTTTTCTTCCGATTCCGCTGATAAATCAGCTGGAATCTGACAGTGGAGATAGCCGCCTTTTCCGGACATATCAATAATCGGCTTCACATCAGTTAAGCTCATAATACTATTGACAGTGCCAAAAGAAACAGCTGACGCCCCTGCACATACAATGTCAGAACCGTGTTTTGCAAAAT
>JBJFHH010000032.1:0-4158 GCA_051893475.1 Bacillus sp. (in: firmicutes)
AGCTATTCCGATCGTTCGATAGAAAAAATCCGACCGATTGTCGCATAATCGGAACCAGCTAAGCGACTGACCGCATGCAACTGATCGATATTGATTTTCCCATCATCATACATCTCATCAGCAATATGAAACATGACGAGATTAATTGCAATCAACATACTCACTCCTTTTCAATGTTTACTGATTGATTATCCACATGAATATAACGGCGCTTTTTCACAGACGACCATACGATAAGCGGTATCAATAATAACGATAAATACACACCGACAACACCTAATGCCGCATAGCTCGTATACGCCACAATCACACCGGATAACAAGCTGCCTGCCGAACCGCCAAGCGCGACCCCGACATCGACCGTCCCTTGTATTTTGGCGCGATTTTTAATAGTCGTCGAATCGATGATAATAGCCGTACCACTAATGAGACCGAAATTCCAGCCAAGTCCGAGCAACACAAGCGCCACTGTCAGAAGGAGCGTCGATTCTCCGGGTGCAAAAGCCGCCAATAAACCAGCGGCCGTCAGTGTGACAGCCGAAGCGATCACCATCTTGCTGCGCCCTACTTTATCCACAAGCGACCCTGTAATGAGTGACGGCAAATACATAGCCGCCACATGTAAGCCGATCGTCAGGCCGATAGCGGACATCGCATTTCCGTAATGCTGCATATGAATCGGTGTCATCGTCATAATCGCTACCATGACAATATGAGACAGAATCAAAACTGTCGCACCGACAATAATCCCCATACGCTGCACCTGTTTTTCGACACTCGATTGACTCACTTCTTGCACCGCTTGTTGCGATTGTTCGGCAAGCTGGCGCGCCACCAGCAATGGGTCCGGCTTTAGGAAAAACCAAAAAACCAGCCCGGCTGCGCTATAAGCAACCGCCGATAAAAGAAACGGGCCTGAGAGAGCCGGCATATGAAAAAATTCCGCTACATTCCCCATTGGTGCAACCAAGTTCGGACCTGCAACCGCACCAAATGTGGTTGCCACCAGCGCGATGCTGACAGCCTTCGCACGTTGATGTTCTTCCGCCAAATCCGTGCCGGCATATCGAGCCTGCAAATTTGTTGATGTTCCGGCACCGTAAATAAATAATGAAAGGAACAACAACACCACACTATCAATGTTCGCTGCCACGACAACGCCCAATGCACCGATACTGCCAGCCAGAAAACCGAAGGAAAGCCCGAATCTCCGTCCATGTTTTTGCGTAATACGACCGACCAAATAAGCAGCCAAAGCCGAACCTAACGTAAAAAGAGCAGACGGCAATCCCGACACACTCTCAATTCCCAGCATCTCTTTCGCCAATAATGCCCCCACTGTAATCCCGGCAGCCAACCCTGCTCCCCCCAAGGTTTGCGAAAGCAGCACAACCAATAGCGTCCGTTTATATAAACGTCGCTGCATCTCTTTTGACTCTACCCATTCATCCAACTGTTTCCCCCCATCCTGTTTCCTAAAAAACTTTTTACCAAATCATAACATATGTTAAGACAAACTGCTGTATTCCTCTCATCTCTGCATCTGTAATATTATAAAAATTCAAATTTAAAACTTGATTAATCTGTATACATTCGTATACAATAAAGCAAACGTATACAAATGTATACGATAAAGAAAGGGGATTTTTTTATGAGAGAAGAAAGACAAAGAGGTCATCATCGCGGTGGTGGTGGCCCTAAACGAAAAGACCGCAAACGTGAGGATTACAAACAGGGAGCCAAAACATTCCGCCGCGGAAGAGCTATCGCTTTTTTGGACATATTGGAGACGAAACGTGCTACACTTCAAAAGCAATTACAAGAGCCGGAGCTTCAGAGCATCAACCCCGTCATCGCCGGTGAATTGAAAGCCATTGAGATGGTCATCAGCGAATATGTTCAATTGTTCGAATTGCACGAAGCAGAAGAAATGGAGACAGATGAACACCCAAAAGCAGCAGCTCCAGATCCTGATGAGAAAGACGTGAATTAATTAGCGAAGGAGCGGATCATCATGAGGTGTGGTTCAAAATGCTTTATCGTCGAAATTGAAGTAAACGGCGAAAAACAATCGAAATCTGTCAGCGCACGAACACCTGCTGAAGCAAGAAAAACCATCCGCATCGAATACGGAGCGGCATCTCAAGTTTTATCCGTGAAAGAAGAGAAAAAACAAAGATGATAGGATGGAAAAAGAGCACAAAAAACCTGAGTCCAATTTATACTGGTTCTCAGGTTTTTTTGAAATAAGATTACTTAACGCGAGCGCACCTCTACTAATTCTTTGACCATCGGTTGTCCCCACTCGCCTCACACTTCAACGTCGGTCTCTTTCGCTGCGCTCTCAAGATCACGTATTTCCTATACAGACAAATTGATCTCAGTTACTAACATTCATTTGCAAATTAGATTGTACTAACTTTAATGAACCATCCGTCATTTGATACACACTATCAAAATATGATAATAGCCTTGTATCATGAGTTACAACTATAGTAGTTGTCGATCTATTCTTTGTTTCCTTTTTAAAAATCTCCATTACTTCATATGCTCGATCAGAGTCTAATGATGCAGTCGGTTCATCAGCTAAAATAATTGAAGGTTTACTATACAAAGCTTTAGCAATAGCAACACGCTGCCTTTCCCCACCCGATAAATCTGCAGGATACTTTTTAATTAGCTCCTGAATATCTAAATCAGCATATAACGTCTGCATCTCTTCTTTAGTTAAATTATCTTTCTTCACTTTATTAATAAGTTTCATCTGATTTTCAACCGTTAAAAATGGAACTAGATTAGAAGCTTGTAAAACAAAGCCTATTTCTTCAAGTCTTATTTTAGCACGCTGTTTTTCTTTCATCTGAGAAATTACCCTATTATTGATCATAATATCCCCGGTAGAAGGTGTTTGTAATCCGCCTGCAATTGTAAGAAAAGTGCTCTTTCCTGAACCAGACGGCCCGACTATAGCAATAAGTTCCCCTTTATTTGCTATAAATGTTGTCTTTTTCAATGCATCGACTTTTTTCTTACCCTCTCCAAAAGACTTAGTTACATCTTTTAATTGTAGAATAGTCATAAATTAACCTCCAATTGCTTTCAGCGGATCAACTTTTATTATTGTTAAAACTGAGATTAATGCCCCCAAAATAGCAACAATCACAAAAACAAGCGCATAGAAAATCATTGTTAGAATATCAAATGAAACAGGTACTGCCGCCGGTAAAAACACACCTGAAACAAGAGTCAAAACTAATCCGACTGTTACACCAATAAAAGATAAGATAAAAGTTTGACCTATAACCGAACCGGCTAAGTAACCGTTTGAAATACCTTGCGCTTTCATCACACCAAACATACTAATCTTTTGAACTGTTAATACATACAAGAATATAGCTACAATTACTGCTGAAATGATAAATAAGAAATAAATCATAAAGTTTAACGTTAAATTTTGTTCTGTATAACCAGGCAAATTTTCTATAAACGTTTCAATTTCTATTGAGTCCAATGAAGTTTCATCGGTAACTTTAGAAATATCCGCCCCTTTAAAAACTATGCCATTGATTTGATCCCTATTATTTTCAGCACCTGAACCATATTTGATTTTATGAACAGTTTCTAAATCCGTATACAGCACCGGAGCCGCATTATACTTTGCTTTATCTGTGAAACCTACAATCGTCAATTTCTCTTCAGAAGACGATACACTAATCTCGTCACCTATTTTAAATCCATCTTCTTTCAATGCGTCACTGGCTATTACTTCATTACTATTTGCAAAAGCTTCCCCTTCGATTACATTCGGCATTAAAAATTCGTTTTTTTCAATTCCAAAAATAACCGCATTTGATTTCGTTTCCCCTTTTTGTACGATTGCATTAATACTTCCTATAACAGCTTTTTCTTTTGCTTCCACTTTAGATAAATCATCCACTGTCATGGTTGACTGACTCAAATTCTTATCTGACTCTTCCTTTAAAACAATACCTGTGGCTTCCCATTTATCTACAGCATCCCTGTTAAAACCTGCTAAGCCATTCGCTAGTCCGGATAAAAAGAAAACGAGATACGATACAAGCATCAAAATTCCAATAATAAGAATGAACCTTAGTTTATTCTTTTTAATCTCATTCCAAGCTAAAAACATTATTACTG
>JBJFHH010000032.1:4258-5344 GCA_051893475.1 Bacillus sp. (in: firmicutes)
TTAATCCAGCAAGTTTTGCTACTTGATTTATTTAGTAGTATTTGAAAAACCGGCTTTTAGTTATCTGTGAGGAGAATAATAGGTACGTCGCGCCTGATAATAGAGCGGTCATAAAAATAAAAGGTACCTCGCACAAACTTATAGAGCAGACGAGACAACAATAGGATTCTCGCAGTCGTAATAGAGCGCTCGATGCCAATATGCTTCCATAGCAAATCATCAATCATACCTCAATAATAGTGGAGATACTTCAAATAAAGAGGAATTAACGAAAAAAATGTCGAATTACATAATTTTCAACAGCTCATTTAGTTGGTCACAAATATTGAATTTTCAGGGGGAAAAGCAGATGGATTTGAAATACCCGATTGGCCTTTTTCAATTTGATGGAGAAATGACGAGCAACGTCATAAGTATATGGATTAATGAGATTGAAAATTTGCCTGACTTATTACGAGATGCCGTAAAAGACTTGGATAATGAACAGCTCGATACAGCCTATCGTTCTGGAGGGTGGTCTATTCGGCAAGTAATCCATCACCTTGCAGATAGTCATATGAATGCCTACATTCGCTTTAAATTAGCTCTTACGGAAGAAAAGCCTGTCATTAAGCCATACGATGAAACACTATGGGCTGAACTGTCGGATTATACATTGCCAATCGACCCTTCACTTCTGCTTCTCGAAGCTTTGCACAAACGCTGGACCACACTATTACGCAGTCTAACTCCTGCTGATTTAGAGAAGATATTTATCCATCCGGATTCAGGCGAAGTTTCATTAGCGAAAAATATAGGAATCTATGCTTGGCACGGGAAACATCATCTGGCACATATTACTTCCTTATGTCATCGTAAAGGCTGGTAAAAAATCATCTGGTCAGAGGAACCTCCATAGCAAACGGGGCTTGTCTTAATCGACAGCCCCGTTTGTATTCACTATTAAACCCTCAGCATACCTCGGAATCCTCTTGCACCATAATACGAATCAGCGCCATTATGGTACATAAACACCGTATCATAGCGACGGTCGCAAAAGATGGCGCCGCCCAGTTTGCGGATATTTTCAGGCGTCTGCACCCAGCT
>JBJFHH010000033.1:0-5245 GCA_051893475.1 Bacillus sp. (in: firmicutes)
GATCAGCAAAGTGTGGCGCAGAAGAAAATTGGTGCAGGAAATGTAAAAAGAAAGGGTCTTCCGAGTTTTTATCGGAAGACCCTTTTTCATCATTTCACTACAATATATTCTTTCTCCGTACCATCTGCAAAATTGATTTCAAGTTCGAATGATTTATAATCATCGTTTAGTTCAAACGATTGCAGCACTTCTTTAATGACTTCATCTTCAGTGGTACTTGAGTCGAATTTGAATTGCTCAAAACGGCTTTGCATTTCTTGGAATGCTTCATCACCGCTTAATTTACGATTATTCAGTTCATCTTTAATTTTTGCCTCCATGCCGTCTTCGTCATAATCATATTCGACTTCAAACGATTTAAAGTCAGCATATTCGACATCCAAATCAAACTTATAGAAAGAAATCGTAGATGATTGGTCAGTTGTTGTACCGGAATTGTTTGTATCAGTTGTATTATTTGTATTATTTGTATTATTTGTATTATTTGTATCGGTTGTGTTGTTGCTGTTGTTAGTTGTATCATTTTCTGATGTTGCATTATCAGGAGGATTCGTTACCTCGTCCTTATCATTCCCGCAAGCCCCAAGGAATAGAATGCCACAACATGCTAGTAGTACGATTGATTTTTTCATAAGAGAACCTCCGCATTTCTTTTGATATGTATAATAAAATTATAGCCATAACAACTAATAATAAACTTGAAAAGAGAAAGAAAAATTCATATGAAAAAAGTGAACGATTGAATGAAATCTTTCGTCTTACAAATAGATGGATGAAAAGGTGGGAAGGTGTTGGAGTCAGAAACGATAGAAGAGCACTTAGTTGCAAAGATACGAAGTGGGGATGAAGAAGCATTAGCTGAACTCCTGCACAGGCATTATTCCTTTCTTTATAAATATGTGCTGAAGATGACGATGGACGCTGTAACAGCCGAAGAGATTGTTCAGGATACGATGCTGAAGGCGTATTTACATATGAAGCAATTCAATGGCAAAAGCAAATTTACGACATGGCTGATGACAATTGCAACTCGGACGTATGTCGATTCGCTCCGGAAAAAGAAGCGAGACAGCTGGTTGTTTAAAAAAGCGGCAAAGGAAAGTAATCAGCTCCTGAAGTGGCAGCTGCAACATAACAATCAGGAATTCGATGAAGTGATGGAGGTTATTCAAAAACTGGATGCCATTTATCGGATTCCGCTTTTACTTAAGCACTATTATGGTTTTTCCTATGAGGAAATCGGGGAAATGATGATGATTAAAGAAGGAACGGTGAAATCGCGGGTTCATAAAAGTTTAAAGATGGTAAGAAAGGAGATAAACAAATATGAAGGATGAAATAGAAAAAAGCATCCAGCAAGCGTTTCAGGAAATAGATGACGCAATTGACGTGCCGGCGCCTTCCGTTCATGCGATTTCAATGCTTGTTCAGGAAAAGCATGCGGTCTATAAAAAGCAAGTGATGCGCGAATTGCGTATATTTTTTGCAGTTGCAATTGTGATTACAGCACTTTTACTAGTCGTATTGACGAATAGTCCAGTTGTTTATGTGGTTATACAAATAGCCGGATTAGCCGTTATGCTGATTTATGCGGCAGTACGGGTAAGAATGAGGAATAGAGAGGAAAGGCATTTATGACGCTTGATATTCAAAATTTCTCAATACCGATACAGATTTTGCTTTATGTGCTGATTGCCGCGGCACTGCTGACACAGGGCACGCTTATTTTTATGTCTGCCAAAAAACGGGGAGCGAATGCCTGGTTTTGGGGATTGCTCGGTTTATTGAATATTCCTTCCGGAGCAATTTTGTATTATTTGTTTGTCATTTGGCCGGAAAAAAGAAGGAGGATGTAATAGGATGGAAATCGAAACTTCAAAATTGATGCTGATTTTATTGCCAATTTTAGTATTACAGTTGATTTTAATGGTGACGGCGCTTGTGAGTCTGATCAAACAGGAAGAAACGCAAGGACCAAAATGGCTGTGGGCCATTATTATTATACTATTTAACATAGTTGGGCCGATCTTGTATTTTATTATCGGCAGAAAGCAGAGGTAATCGTTTATGAATATCGAAGCCAAACATATCAGTAAATCATTTGACGGCAGAAAGGTCGTTAATGATGTCAGTTTTACGGTTGAACAGGGAAGATGTGTTGCCTTAATCGGTCCGAATGGGGCAGGTAAAACGACTTTGCTTCATATGCTTGTCGGATTAATCGAGAGCGATAGCGGTACGATTTCTTATCATCAGGATGCCAATTGGCGTAATGAAATCGGCTTTATGCCGCAAATTCCATCGTTTTACGGATGGATGACGCCGAATGAGTTTTTGCGTTTTACCGGAAAGCTTGCGCATTTAGATAAAACAAAACTAAAGGAGAGAATCGCTTTTGTCTTGCAGCTTACCGGAATTAGCGAAGCTGCCAACCGGAAAATCCAGGGTTTCAGCGGCGGGATGAAACAGCGGCTGGGTCTGGCACAGGCTTTATTGCATCAGCCGTCATTATTAATATTGGATGAACCGGTGTCGGCGCTCGATCCGGTCGGGCGCCGAGATGTGATGAATATATTAAATGAATTAAAGAAAACAACAACCATTATTTATTCGACGCATATTTTGCATGATGCTGAGGAAATAAGCGATGATATCTTGCTGATAAGAGACGGAGCAATTGTCGCTCATGGAACGCTTGAGGAGTTGCTTTCTCGAGCAACACAAAATTATTCGCTAAGGGCATCCAATCCGCTTCCTCATGAGCTTTCACAATGTGAGTTTATAAAAGAAATATATATGGTCGGCGAATACAGCGCTGATATCATTCTGCGGCCTGATGGCACGAAAGAACAACTACTGCGTTGGTGTCTTGATCACCATGTTGATCTTGTTCACTTTCATCAAGGTAAGCAAACGTTGGAAAGTGTGTTTATGGAGGTGGTGAAATCATGAGCAGCTTTAGGACGCTAATGTCTAAGGAATTTTTAGGCTTAAGAAGAAGCAGCAAAATTATTTGGCTGCCTGTTGTATTTATGCTGCTATCTGTGATGCAGCCGGTCACGTATTATTTTATGGAGGACATTATGAAGATGGGAGGCAGCTTGCCGGAAGGAGCTGTGTTTGAAATGCCGACGCCGTCTAGCGGCGAGGTGATGGCCAGTGTGCTATCGCAGTTGAATTCAGTTGGACTTCTGCTCATAGTCGTCGCGGTGATGGGGACAATCAGCGATGAAAGGAAAAGCGGGGCACTGACGATGGTGTTTACAAGACCGGTTTCCCCACTGCAGATTGTAGCCAGTAAGACGGTGGCGCACAGCTTGCTGTTAGTTGTTTCCTTTATATGCGGCTATTTTCTCGCCTTTTATTATACGATTCTATTATTTTCAACATTGCCGATTGCCGATGTGCTAGTCAGCATGGTTGTATATAGTCTTTTTGTTGTGTTTATTGTATCTTGTGTTGTGCTTACGAGCTCGATTTTAAACGGTAATGGTGCTATTGCCATCATTAATGTTATTTTCTTTACCGCTTTATCGCTTGCAGGCAGTTATTTTCACGATCAGCTCGCTTGGAGTCCGACACAGCTCGGCAGCTATGCATCGTTGATTGTACAAGGGGCAGAAATAGAATCAGGTTTTTGGGGAAGTGTTGTTTTAACTGTTCTCTTGATTGTTGTTATTCAGCTGTTGGCAGCTCGCATTTTGAGTAAAAAGAAAATCTAGCGAAAAGTCGGCCTGCATTGCCGACTTTTCGTATTTCTGCTACTTTAAGAAGCTATTTTATTGTATGATAGGAAGGCAACTTAGAACGATGCTTGAAGGAGTGAGAGTTTTTACGTGAAGACGGAAGCTTTTTTTCGCCATCCGCTTGGTATGGCTTTATCAGTAATAGCAGCAACCTTTCTGTGGGGAAGTGCATTTCCTGTCATTAAGCTTAGCTATCAATATTTAGAAATCGGCCCGAATGAGGTGGGCGAGCAAATCTTGTTTGCCGGCTACCGATTCTTTTTGGCAGGTATTTTTATTATGGCTTTTTATGCTTTAATAGGCAAAAAAGCAGATTTTAAGATTCAAAAATCTTCTCTGTCGACGATTTTGACGCTGGCAGTGTTAATGACGTTTCTGCAATATTTCTTCTTTTATATCGGCTTGAGCAGGGCGACTGGCGTACAAGGTAGCATCATTGCCGGTACTGCTTCGTTTTTCCAAATTATATTTGCTCATTTTCTGCTGAAAAATGACCGTTTATCGATGCAAAAGGTCACTGGGTTATGCATCGGATTTTCTGGAGTGCTGCTTGCATACATACCGCAAGGAGCGGGTGGTATTATAATCGGTGTCGGGGAATTATTCGTATTAACATCTACAATTGTCGGGGCCTACGGAAACATTGTCACGAAGAAGGCTTTTTCGAATTGGAGCGTCCATTACTTAACGAGCTACGGCATGATTCTCGGTTCATCAATGCTGCTCATACTAGGAATGTTCATGACTGATTTCACTTTCTTTTCATTTGCGCTGAAGGAAGCATTCATGCTGATTTATTTAGCGTTTCTGTCTGCAGCAGGCTTTTTGCTTTGGAACAATGCATTAAAATACAACTCTGTCAGCAAAGTGTCAGTATTTAACTTCCTGATACCGGTTTTCGGAGTGCTGTTGAGCGGGATTTTCCTCGGCGAAGAAATCGGATTATCTGCCATCGTCGGCCTGGCTCTTGTCGCATTAGGCATTATTACGGTGAATGGCTTGGTGGCGCGCAGAAGATTAGCGGTTGAAAAAAGTGTTTCCGCTGATTTATGATGCAAATGCTAAATTTTATTTATAAACAAGAACAGCTCAGAGTCTGAACTCTGAGCTGTTTGCATCATTCCGCTTCCATATAGTGCTGCTCGCAAAATTCGGTAACAGCTTGGATTTCGTCATCTTCCAAGTCGAAGTCCAGTACGGTATTTTCACCGCTTTCAACAAGATCGTACTTCAGAAGTTTCTTGTCTTCACCGTCAACTACGTAAAGAGCTCGTATGTATACACCATTTTCGTTATATAGCTCATCGTCCTCGGGAACATCCAAATATATAAGAAATTCGTAGCGATCTCCAGGGAGAATTCCGAATGCATCATTAATTTGCTGAACTTCAAATTCTGTAATGTTTAACATAATCAACATCCTTTCATTCCTTATTATAGCGATAAAATAGGCGGATGCAAGGAATAGAAAAGGCTGCCTGAGAGCAGATTCTCAGGCA
>JBJFHH010000034.1:0-22095 GCA_051893475.1 Bacillus sp. (in: firmicutes)
GCGATGGTCGGCATTACTTCTGTGGCAACGGCTACATTGGGAATGGTAGCAAGACCGTCCATGCTGAAACGGAATTATGATGACAAATTGACAGTCGGTGTCATAATGGCTGGAGGAACATTGGGCATATTGATTCCTCCGAGCATCGTAATGATTGTATACGCAGCTGAATCAGGCGTGTCAGCAGGGGCTTTATTTATGGCCGGAATCGTTCCGGGGATTTTGGCGGCAATTCTGTTTATCATTTATTGCTTAGTATTATGCTTTATTAGACCGGAAAAAGGACCGAATATTGAAAAAGCAGAGCGTTTTACTTGGAAGGAAAAATTTCTTTCTTTGAAAAGTGTGTTTCTGCCACTGTTAATCATCTTTCTTGTTCTTGGTTCGATTTATTTGGGAGTAGCCACGCCGACTGAAGCTGGCGCCGTTGGTTCTGTCGGATCTTTAATCGCAGCCGGATTTCGAAAGAAACTAACCTATGAAAATATCAAAAAAATCTTCACAATGACTGTACGCCTGAATGGAATGGTGTTTTGGATTCTAATTGGTGCTGTTGCATATGCGCGGATTGTTTCGGTAACAGGTGTTGGTCAGCATTTTGCCAGCATGATTACAGAAGCTGATGTCAATCGTTGGCTTGTATTGATTATGATGATCATTTTGTTCTTGATAGCGGGTATGTTCATTGATACTGTTGCTGCGCTATTGATTACTGCGCCGTTGTTTATTCCGGCACTAAATGCAATGGGTTTTGATTTAATCTGGTTTGGCGTTATTTTTGTTATCTGCTGCTGTATTGGCAGTTTAACGCCGCCTTTTGGCATCAGTATTTTTGTGATGCGAGGTGTTGCTCCGGATTTAAGCATTCAAAAAATTTATGCAGCAGTTTGGCCGTTTGTTTTTCTCTTGGCAATTACGATGGTTTTAGTGATGGTATTCCCGGAAATCGCTATTTGGCTGCCGAATCTTGAATGAATGAAAAGACAGTGTCTCATTTGAAATGCACATAAGATGAGACATTGTCTTGTTTACGATACACCAATGAACATTTTTTGCCCTGCATATCAGACAGTAAAGTCTTTATATAAAACGAAAAACAAGCACCGCTTTCATGGCATGAGAATTGCATATATTTTAAGGATGAATCCCCTAGATTACATGTAATTCTTATGTAGAAATCAAGCAGAAGCATACAGGGGGGAAATAGAATGAAAAGGACCATTATTTTAGAAAAACAAGGTCGTATTGCTGTGCTTCAATTAGCAAACCCACCGATTAATTGTGTGAATTATCGTTTCCTGCAAGATTTTGATCAAGTGCTGGATGAAATTGAACAATCGGAAGATATTGAGGTAATGATTATTGCGAGCATGAATCCGAAAATATTTGCTATAGGTCGAGATGATAGAGTTCCAGCATGTCGATCATTGGATAAAGAGAAATTACTAAATAAGGTTTTAGAGAGAATCACTGCTTTATCAATACCGAGCATTAGCGTTATAAATGGAACGGCTATTGGGTCAGGTTTAGAGATTGCTCTTGTCAGTGATTTAAGAATAGCGAGCGAGTTTTCCAAATTTGGTTTTTACAGTGACTTACATCCGACAGCAAGTGGAATGAAAGCTCTGACAGAATTGATTGGTCCGGCAAAAACAAAGGAATTAACGTGGCTCGGCCAATTAGTGGAAGGGCAAGAAGCTTTAAGAATCGGTTTGATTAACCGACTTTATCCGGAGTCCCATCTTATGACCGAGGCTTTAGGTATGGCCTTATCGATTTTTCAATCTAAAAGAAATGTCACCAATCTGGAACTTGGTCAGCAGTAATGATTATTTAAATATCGATATTAAGCAAAGGGGGAATTTAAATGAAGAAAAAACGCTTTATTATGGTAATGGTTCTTATGACAATCTTTTTTACAGTAATGGCTGGATGCGGTTCAAGCAACAATTCCGGCGGAGATGAAAAAATCACTTTAAAGGTGGCTTCCTATTTCCCTAATACATCGCCGATCTATACAGCAGTAACAGGGCCGTGGATGGAAAGAGTGACAGAGTTAACGGATGGTAAAGTAGAATTTGAGTATTTTCCAGCCGAACAGCTTGGAAAGGCACATGACTTATTGAAACTGACAGGCAGCGGAGTAACTGATATAAGTATTATTCCTGCGAATTATTACGGTGACAATATGCCTTATTCTCATTTATTAGCCGCTTTTCCGGATTTAAGTGAAACATCTGCTCAAGGAACAATCGCGTATCATGAACTTCTGAAAGAAAGTTCGGTTGTTTTAGAAGAAGACTATTTAAAAAATGGTGTCAGGCCAATATTGACACATGTTTCTCCAACCTATGAATTATGGACAACGGGTAAAGAGATTCATTTGCCGGAGGATTTAAAAGGAGTAAAAGTAAAAACGCCTGGCGGAATAGCCAATGAAATGTACGAATCTCTTGGAGCGGTGCCGGTAGCGATTGCACATGCTGAAACATATGAGGCTTTAGAAAAAGGAATCATTGATGTTGCCAGTTATTATGCGATGGCTATTAAAAGCTCTGGAACAGAAGATTTATTAAGATATGCCATTTTCCCTCATCTTGGATCTGTTATTCATGGACTGAACATAAAGGAAGACGTTTGGCAAGGATTATCTGATGATGTGAAGGATGCGATGCTCCAAGCAGGACAAGAAATTATGGAATCATCAGGAAATATATATAATGAAGAAACGGAAAAATTCAACGCGGAGTTTGTTAAAAACGGGGGCGTTATTAAAGAGCTTACAGAGGTAGAACAAGAGAAATGGAATAAAGCTACTGCTGAGTTTGCAAATTCATGGCTTAAAGAACATGAAGCTGATGGATATCAATATAAGGAAGTGTTAGAAACTTACAGAAAATTACTTGAAGCTCATAAGGAATAATAGAGCTGAATCGTTAAAGGAGGAAAGTCATGAAAATAGAATCGTTAGAAGAACAACGCAAAATTTATGAAAACAGTCCTTTTAACAATCATTTAGGTATAAAACTCGAGAAGCTGGAGGAAGGTTCTGTTATTTATACGCTTGAAATTAACCCTAGTCATTTGAACGTGAATCAAGGCGTGCACGGTGGTGTATATTTCAGCATTCTTGATTCTGTTATGGGTGCGACTACCCGTTCCGTCGTTAAACAACCTATTGTAACGATTAATATGAGTATCAATTATTTTGCTCCGGCTTCAAATGAAGACATTTTAAGGGCAAGCGCCAAAGTTTTACAAAGAGGAACGAGTATTGTCACAGCAGAAGGATTTATTGAAGATGCGGGTGGACGGTTACTTGCAAAATCGATTGGTACTTTTAAAATAATCCGCGTGAAAAAAGAAGATGAATGATATATGCATTGCTTAAGAATCTTTTGCAGGGGGGATGGTAAACATGAAGAAAATAGAAACAGCTATGTCTACACAGCTATTAATTGGCGAAGCATTAAAATATGCTGTACATAATGTGCCAGACAGAGAAGCGGTTTTATATGAACAAGAAAGATTGACCTTTCGAGATTTATTTAATAGAAGCAACAAAATAGTTAATTGGCTACAAGAG
Source organism: Bacillus sp. (in: firmicutes) (assembly GCA_051893475.1). Taxonomy (GTDB): domain Bacteria; phylum Bacillota; class Bacilli; order Bacillales; family DSM-1321; genus Bacillus_AD. The sequence goes on from JBJFHH010000034.1 coordinate 3,587, forward strand.
CAAGGGATTGGAAGAGATGACAAGGTGGGCTGCTTATTTAAAAACGGCATTCCGTTCGTTGAATTGTATTTTGGGACGAGCATGAATGGAAGTGTGTTTGTGCCTATCAACTTTCGTCTAGTTTCTCAGGAAGTATCTTATATATTAAATAATTCTGATGTGAAAATATTATTCATTGAAGAAGAATTCAGTAGTGTTATTGAACCGATTGTTAATCAGCTTTCTCAAATTATAAAAATTGTTGTAGTCGGAGAAGTGAATACAAAGTTAGCGGCAGATGTCATTAACTATAGTTCGATTTTTCAAACATCAGCCTCTTATAATAGCCCACAAAATCTGTCTGATGATGATGCCCATGTCATTATTTACACATCAGGTACGACAGGGAGACCTAAGGGAGCGGTGTTGACACATAAAAACCTTTATATTAATGCGATGAATAAGCTTTATCATACGAAATCAGAAAGAGGAACGAAGCATTTAATTATTCCGCCGCTTTTTCACATCGCAGCTTTATCCCTCTTAGTCCAAAACTGTCTAATGGAAGGAACAATCATAATTCAGCGAGAATTCCAGCCAATCAGGTTACTTGAAACCATTGAAAATGAAAAAGTGAACTCCATGTTTTTGGTTCCTGCGATGTGGAACCAACTTTTTGAAGTTCCGACTCTGTCAAACTTTGATGTCAGCTCAATGGTCAATTGTTCGACAGGTGGAGCGATTTGCCCGGTTGACCTTAAGAGAAGGATTATATCAGTCTTTAAAAATGCCAAAATTCATGAAGCATTCGGTCAAACCGAGATGAGTCCGACAACAACGTATTTATCCGGAGAGGATTCACTGATTCTTGATAAGACGGATTCGGTTGGGAAGCCTTCCATTAATGTGCGTGTTCGAATAGTCGATGATCATATGAATGATGTTCCAGTAGGTGAAGTGGGAGAAATTGTGTATCAGGGACCGACTGTTATGAAGGAGTATTACAAAAATGAGAAAGCAACTAATGAGGCGATGAAAGGAGGATGGTTTCATAGCGGCGACCTCGTTAGGATGGATAATGACGGCTACATTTATATCGTAGACCGAAAAAAAGACATGATTATTAGCGGTGGAGAAAATATTTATCCGAAAGAATTGGAAGAGGTACTGTTTAACCATCCAGCCATTTTTGAGGCGGCAGTAATCGGGGTTCCGGATCCCAAGTGGGGTGAGACAGTAAAAGCATTTATTGTATTAAAGCCCAATGCACAATTAACTGAGCAGGAAGTGATTAATTATTGCTCAGAAAATCTGGCCTCTTATAAAAAACCAAGAGTAATAGAATTTATAGAATCATTGCCAAGGAATGCTTCTGGAAAGGTCTTGAAAACCGTATTACGTGAAGAGAAAGTACATTAAATGAAGATAGAGGGCTGTCTAACTGTCAAAACAACAGGCATGTTAGAGGCCCTTCTTGCTTGTATGTAGAATTAACAATAAATATTAGAAAAAAATGTAAGTTTCGTTGACAAAAAATCTTTTTCTATATAAAATAACCTCAAGAGGTGTTAAATTATGGAAAAAGAGAGAATGAAAGGAAAGAGGATATATTCTGTACCGGCTTTGGAAAATGCATTTGGGATTTTGACTTTACTTAGCAGAAAGCGCTTTCGAGAGAGTACAGTGACTGAAATAGCCAATGCGCTATCTTTAAGTCCAGCAACGTGTTATAGAATTTTGCAGAGTTTGGAGAAGCAGGCAATTGTGCGGTATTTAGAAGATAAAAAAAGATATACACTCGGTCCTTATTTGGTTGTCTTAGGAGAAAGAGCAAAAGAACATTTAGACTATATTTCAATTATTATGCCCTACCTTGAAAGTTTAACAAAGGAAACAGGGATGACTTCATTTCTCGTTAATAAAATAAGTGATGAAAAAGTCGCAATTGTCGCAAAAGTGGAGGCGAGCGATTTTGGAGTCAGTGTATCAATCGGCAGACACTTTTCGATAGTGGACGGATCATTCGGAATGTGCTTCCTCGCATATTTAGATAAAGGATCAAGAGACTATTATTTAGCACAGGAGCGGGGCTTAAAATCTTTTTCCAATGAAGATATCGCTGTAATGGATGAAAACATTGAGAAAATTAAGCAAGAGGGCTATTACATAACATTTGGAGAGTATATAAAGGGAATGTGTGGTATTGCTGCTCCGATTATCAGTTCTGGAAATACGGTAGACTTATCGATTTCATTAATTGGTTCAACTTCACAATATGAAATAGAGGATTTGCAGAAGCGGGCTATATTAATAAAGGATGCAGCTAATGAAATAAGCAAAAAGATTAGAAGCTTTTAAGAATAATGATGTAGGGAGTGAGAATGTGGGAGCTTTAAGCGGTATTAAAGTTTTAGATTTATCACGGTTGCTTCCGGGGCCATATTGCACGTTGATGATGGCAGATTACGGTGCGGAGGTTATCAAGGTTGAGGAGCCGGAAGTGGGCGATTATATTCGTTGGAGAAAACCGGCGATTAATGGCATTGGGGCAAGACATTTGACAATCAACCGAAATAAAAAAAGCATTGAACTCAATTTGAAATCAGAAGCAGGCCAAGAAATTTTCAAGAAACTGGCGGCTGATGCGGATGTCATTTTAGAAAGCTTCAGACCGGGGGTCATGGACCGTTTAGGCATTGGTTATGATGAAATATCAAAAATTAATGAAGGTATTGTCTATTGTTCTTTAACCGGATATGGCCAAACAGGTCCGTACAGCCAGCTTCCGGGACATGATATTAACTTTATCGGTTACAGCGGAATTTTAGGCTTGATTGGTGAAAAGAACGGCAAGCCGGTCATTCCTGGTGTCCAGGTAGCCGATCTTGGAGGTGGGGCGCTGATGGCATTGTCAGCCATCACAATGGCCTTATTGCATAAAGAAAGAACAGGGAAAGGCCAATATATTGATGTTTCCATGCTTGACGGCGCAATTACTTGGCTGTATGCTTCAGCATCCGATTACTTCGCATCAGGAACCATTCCCGAAAGAGGGAAAAACCGTTTGGATGGACATTTTGCTTTTTATAATATTTATCAAACGAAAGATGATAAGTATTTGTCAGTCGGCGCAGCAGAGAAGAAATTTTGGAAAGAAATTTGTGAGCTTGTAGGAAAGCCGGAATGGATTGAGCTTCACGAAGGTCCTGAAGAGGTGCAGGAACAGTTAAAGAAAGAAATGACTGAATTATTCGAACAAGAAGATCAGCAGTATTGGATGAATTTGCTGCAAACGAAGGATACATGTGTCGGACCAATCTATGATATAGACCAACTGTATGCAGATCCGCAAATAATAGAAAGAGAGATGCTAACAACGATGCATCATCCAACAGCTGGTACGGTTCAGCAAATCGGATTCCCAATTAAATTCTCACATACACCTGGTGAAATATATATGCATTCGCCGTTGCTTGGCGAGCATACTGAGGAGCTTTTGATGGAAATCGGCTACTCAAAAGAAAGCGTTTTACTTTTGGAGAAGAGTGGCGTAATTGGTCAATTGAAAAACAAGAAAGAAGCGACTAAATAAAAAGTACCATGTCTGGAGGTATAAAGATGGCATTCGTTGAATGGAAACGAATCGGCACAAATGGGAATATTGCCGAAGTGGTTTTAAATCGACCAGAAAGCAGGAATGCATTTAATAGCGAAATGGCCGAACAGCTATTCATGATCTTTCAAGATATTGCCGCTAGTGATATACGCGTTGTGTTATTGACTTCATCTAATACGAAAGCGTTTTGCTCTGGAGCAGATCTTAAAGAAAGAAACAATATGAATGAATCTGAATGGAAAAATCAGCATTTACTGTTTCAAAAAATGTTTAACAGCATTCAGGATTTGAAGCAGCCGGTTATCGCCGTTGTTGATGGCTATGCATTAGCAGGCGGTTTTGAAATGGTATTAAACTGCGATATGATTGTTGCTTCCTATACTTCAGTCTTTGGTTTGCCAGAGGCAACAAGAGGAATTATGCCTGGAGGCGGCGGCACTAGACTGTTAACAAAGCGTATTCCGGTTCATACGGCGAAGGAATGGGTTTGCACAGGGAAAATGGTTTCCGGTGAAGAAGCGAATGCAGCGGGCTTACTCAATGTTTTGACCAATTCTGCTGAAATTAAAGAGATTGCGGTTGAAATGGCTGAGAAAATCAGCGCCAACGCTCCACTTGCTGTGCAAAATTGTAAAGCTTCTGTAGATAAACTGTTCGGAATGCCAAATGAAGAAGCGAGAAAGATGGAAATAGCGTTTTATAATCAGTGCATCAATACAGAAGACCGCCTAGAAGGCGTGCGTGCTTTTGTTGAAAAAAGAGCTCCTCAGTTTAGCGGAAAATAAATTTTAGGAGGAATAGAAGATGAGTCAAGCAAGTGTGCAAGAAAAAATTAAGTTTCATGAAGAGCTTAGAGAAAGTGTACGAAATGTTTGCAACAAGTTTCCGGATGCTTATTGGAGAGAATTAGATGCACGGCTGGCATATCCAGAGGAATTTGTGAATGAAATTACAAAAAATGGATTTTTATCCGCTCTAATTCCGGAAGAATATGGCGGTTCAGGCTTAGGAATCACAGAGGCTTCCATTATATTAGAAGAAATAAACCGATCTGGCGGAAACGCAGGTGCTTGTCATGCGCAAATGTATATTATGGGTACGTTGCTTCGTCATGGTAATGCTGAGCAAAAAGCGCAATATTTGCCTAAAATTGCTGATGGTTCTTTAAGATTACAGGCATTTGGGGTAACGGAGCCGAATACAGGTACAGATACGACAAAGCTGAAAACATTTGCAGAACGCAGGGGAGACAAATACATAGTAAATGGTCAAAAAGTATTCATTTCACGTTCTGAATATTCAGATTTAATGATTTTGCTTGTTCGTACAACACCAATCGAAGAAGTGAAAAAGAAAACAGAAGGATTATCTGTCTTACTGGTCGATTTAAGAGAAGCAGTAGGTAATGGTATTACGATTCGCCCAATCAGAACGATGATGAACCATGCGACAACTGAATTGTTCATCGAAGATTTGGAAGTGCCGGTTGAAAATTTAATCGGTGAGGAAGGAAAGGGTTTTAAATATATTTTAGACGGAATGAATGCTGAACGTATATTAATCGCGGCCGAATGTATCGGTGATGGACGCTGGTTTATTGAACGCGCAACTAATTATGCGAATGAAAGAATCGTATTCAATCGTCCGATTGGACAAAATCAAGGCGTACAATTCCCGATTGCCAGGGCTCATGTGAATATTGAAGCAGCTGACCTAATGCGTTTTAAAGCAGCGGAGCTATTTGATTCAGGCCAAAAGTGCGCCGCAGAAGCAAATATGTCGAAATTGCTCGCTGCGGATGCTTCCTGGGAAGCGGCCAATGTCGCTCTGCAAACTCACGGAGGCTTTGGTTTTGCTGAAGAATACGATATCGAACGGAAATTTAAAGAAACAAGATTGTATCAGGTAGCTCCAATTTCAACAAACTTAATCCTCTCTTATGTTTCCGAACATGTCCTTGGCTTACCTAGATCCTATTAAATGTTAGGAGGTAGTCTCATTGTACTTTCCGAATGAAATAGAAATCATAGAGGTTGGCCCTCGCGACGGCCTTCAAAATGAACCATTACCAATTTCAACAGAGCAGAAAAAGCAGCTTATCTCACAATTGGCGAAGGTAGGATTTACAAGAATGGAAACCGCATCATTTGTCCATCCGAAATGGGTTCCGCAAATGGCTGATTCAGAAGAAATTGCACAATATTGTCAAGAACTCGGAATTACTTATATTGCGTTAACACCCAATATGAAAGCGCTTGAACGAGCAATCGCTGCCAAAGCACCGCAAATGGCTGTTTTCATCGGTGCCAGCTCAAGCTTTAATAAAAAGAATGTCAATAAAACAACTGCTGAATCTTTGGGTGATTGTGAGCTTATGTTTTCAAGAGCAAAGGCAGAAGGAATGTTTATCCGTGCCTATGTTTCCATGGCATTTACATGTCCGTTTCAAGGTGAAGTCTCTTTTGAAGATGTGAAATTTGTTTGCGATCGTTTCAATGAATTAGGTGCAGATGAGATTGATATTGGCGATACGAATGGAAAAGCAGATCCGAGAATGGTATATGAACGATTTTCAAGATTACGAGATTTATATCCGGATACATCCTTTGTTGGCCATTTTCATGATACCGAGAAAATGGCATTGGCGAATGTCATTGCCTCCATGCAGGCTGGGGTGGTGAAATTTGATAGTTCAATTGGCGGACTGGGGGGCTGTCCGTATTCTCCGGGTGCAACAGGCAATGTTGCGACAGAAGAGTTAGTGCATATGCTTAAGCAGATGGGCTGCCAAACGAATGTTGACTACAATCAGTTGTTACAGACAGCACCATTCGCGAAAAGTTTATCTTCCCGAACTGAAATACACGCTAAGGAGAGATTGTAATGAAGCAAGCTGTAATTATTGATTCCGTTCGTACGGCTGTCGGACGAATGGGAGGTACATTAAAGGACGTTGAGGTTGATTATATAGCAGCAAAAGTACTTGATGAAATCGTTGTTCGCACAGGGATAACAAAAGATGTAATAGATGAAGTGATTCTCGGTCAGGCAAAGCAAAGCACGGATGCTCCAAACTTGGCTCGTTTAGCGTTATTGCGCGCCGGTTTCCCGATTGAAGTTCCAGGATATACGGTTCACCGTCAATGCGGATCGGGTATACAGTCTATGAACAATGGTGCTCAGCAAATTATGTGCGGCTTATCGGATATTGTGATTGCAGGTGGTGCGGAAAGCATGAGCACAGCGCCGTTTTATCTGAGAAAGGCTCGTTACGGCTATGGTGCCGGAAACGGAGAATTGCTTGATTCTAATACAGAAAGTCAGCCTCGGGCACAGCCGATTGAAACATATGGCCATTTAACGATGGGAATGACAGCGGAAAATTTAGCAGAAATGTACTCTATTTCCCGTACAGAGCAGGATGAATTTGCGCTTAGGAGCCAAGAAAATGCTTTAAGAGCCATTTCATCAGGTTTGTTTGTTGATCAAATCGTCCCATTTGAAGTTAAAACGAGAAAAGGAAAGATTGAATTTAAAGTTGATGAGCATCCGCGTGAAACATCGCTGGAGAAACTGTCACAATTACAGCCTGTATTTAAGGAAAACGGAACGGTGACGGCGGGCAATTCAAGCGGACGCAATGACGGCGCCGGTGTTGTATTACTGATGTCGGAAAGTGCGGCGGAACGTTACGGGAAAAAGCCGAAAGCTAAAATCATCGCTCAAGCTGTAGCAGGCGTTTCTCCGGAAATCATGGGAATCGGACCGGCACCATCGACCAGAAAAGCATTGCAATTAGCCGGATTAAAGCTCGAGGATATCGGTTTAATAGAGCTGAATGAAGCTTTTGCCGCACAGGCGTTAGCCGTAATTAAGGAGCTTAATCTTGATCTAAATAAGGTAAATGTAAATGGGGGAGCGATTGCCTTAGGTCACCCGCTTGGCGGCACAGGAGGCGTTTTAATGACGAAGCTTCTTCACGAAATGGAAAGACGTGGAGATAAATACGGATTAGTCACTTTCTGTATCGGCGGAGGACTGGGAATCACAACGATTGTAGAAAATTTGCAAGTATAGAAGAAATAAATAACATCTCATTTTAAAAGCTATGGAGTTGACGGAACATGAATATGACAGATTGGAAATCTACTTACGAAAATAGAAAAACGACTGTTGAGCAAGCCATTTATTCTATTCAGTCTTACAATAAAGTATTTCTTGCTCCATTTTGTAATGAGCCGCAAACACTGGTGGAAGAACTGGTCCGGCAAAAGGATCGGCTTCAAGAAGTTTCACTATATAACATTGTCATCGGCAGTCCATGTATTTACGCTGATTCTGAGTGTTTGTCACATTTTAAAATCCGCACCTTTCTTAGTTCGACGCAATTAAAGCAAGCGTTTATTAATAAAGCTTGTGATTATGTGCCGACCAATTTATCTGAAATTCCGGAATTGATTAAGGAAGAAAAGATTGATGTAGCACTCATTCAGGTATCTCCGCCAAATGAAGAAGGATATTGCAATTTAGGACTGTCAGTCGACGTTGTCCAAACATTGATCAATCATGCTGCTATTGTAATTGCAGAAGTTAATCACAATCTGCCTTTTACATATGGCGATACATTCGTGCATGTAACTAGAATCCATCACTTTATTGAATCACAACATCAATTGCTGACAATCCCATATGGAAAACCGTCAGAAGAAGAGATGACAATCGGGAGATATGTAGCGTCTTTAATACCTGATTATGCAACGATTCAAGTCGGGGTCGGCAAGATTGCCAATAGCGTTCTATTGTCGCTGAAAAATAAAAAAGGACTCGGCATTCATTCCGGTTCAATCACTGACCCTATTATTGAATTGATGGAGCTTGGAGTGGTGACAAATGAACGAAAAGAAGTAAAACGATATAAGACGGTCTGTACGACTCTTACAGGAACGAATGAGCTCTATGAATTTTGTGATCGAAACGAGAAAATTGAGCTTTTGCCGACTAATTATACGCATAATGCAACGATTATCTCTAACATAAGCAATTTCTATTCGATTAATTCGGCACTCGAGGTCAGCATAACCGGACAAATCAATGCCGAGCAAGTAGGAGATTATCCTGTTGCCGGGGTCGGCGGGCAAATGGATTTCATTCGTGGGTCAAGACTTTCACCAGGAGGCAAAGCAATCATTGCATTGCCATCTACTGCAAGAAAAGGAAAACAATCTCGGATTAAATTTGATATTCCGTATGTCACTTCAATAAAATCAGAAATTGATTATGTAGTAACGGAATATGGGATTGCCAAACTGTTTGGCAAATCATTGAAAGAAAGAGCGGAAGAATTAATCGCAGTCGCCCATCCGGATTTTCGGACGGAGCTAACCATACAGTTGGAGGAACACATAATGAAATAAAAAGCAGGAGGGAAATATGGGAGATCAAATGGTTTTAGATAATAAAAACACGAATCGTGCAATTTATACAGAAGAACACGAGATGTATAGGGACTCCTTAAGGAAATTTCTAGAAAAAGAAGCTGTTCCTTATTTTGATCAATGGGAAGAGGACTGTATTATTCCACGATCGTTTTGGAGAAAAATGGGCGAAAACGGATTTATTTGTCCTTGGGTAGACGAAAAATATGGCGGTCAAGGAACAGACTTTGGCTTCTCAGCGATTCTCGGTCAAGAATTAGCAAAAATTGGTGCTGGTCTAACGGGGATTGGTACACACAGCAACATTATCGTTCCTTATATCGACTCCTTCGGCACAGAAGAGCAAAAGCAAAAATATTTACCTAAATGTGTCACCGGCGAAATCATTACTGCAATTGCCATGACAGAGCCTGGGGCAGGATCGGATTTGGCGGGCATCAAAACGACAGCGATAAAAGAAGGAGATCATTATGTCATTAACGGACAAAAAACGTTTATTACAAATGGTATACACTCTGACTTAATTATCGTTGCTTGTAAAACTGATCCGAAGGCTTCGCCGCCGCACAAGGGTGTCAGTCTAATGCTTGTTGAAAGTAATACACCTGGTTTTTCGAGAGGGCGCAAATTGAAAAAAGTCGGTATGCACAGTCAAGATACAGCCGAACTTGTTTTCGATAATGTTAAAGTGCCGGTAACTAACTTGCTTGGTGAAGAAGGAAAGGGTTTTGCATACTTAATGACGAAGCTTCAGCAGGAACGATTAATTGCTTCCTTAAATGCATTAGTCGCAGCGGAGGATATGCTACAAATGACGATTCAATATGTAAAAGACCGTGAAGCATTCGGACGATCCATCAGCAAATTTCAAAACACACAATTTAAAATTGCCGAAATGGCAACGGAAATTCAAATCGGGAGAACGTTTGCAGACGACTTAATCGCCAAGCATATCAATGGTGAGGATATTGTCACGCAAGTATCAATGGCCAAATGGTGGATTACCGATATGGCGAAACGAGTTTCCATAGAATGCATGCAATTGCACGGCGGCTATGGTTATATGGAAGAATATAAGATTGCCAGACGCTATCGCGACATTCCGGTAACATCGATTTTTGCAGGCTCCAATGAAATTATGAAAGTGATTATTTCGAAGCGGTTAGGTTTATAAAAATAGAGGAGTTGAATGAAATGAGTAAATTAGAAAACAAAGTAGCTATTGTTACCGGAGCAGGACGAGGAATCGGCAGAGAAATTGCCTTACTTTTAGCAAAAGAAGGTGCAAAGGTTGTTGTCAATGATTTAGGCGGAGGTGCAGACGGAAAAGGGAATGATTCCAAAGTTGCCGATGAAGTCGTTTTTGAAATTAAAGACGCTGGTGGAGTAGCCGTTGCAAACTATGATTCAGTCTCAGAATATGAAAGCGCGAACAACATTGTCCAAACCGCTTTAGATGCATTCGGCCGAATTGATATCGTTGTCAATAATGCCGGGATTTTAAGAGATCGTATGCTGTTTAAAATGAGCGAGGAAGAATGGGATGCCGTCATTGCTGTTCACTTAAAGGGTTCATTCAATATGACAAGAGCAGCTGCTCCATATTTCAAAGAGCAAAAAAGTGGCCGTTTCATCAACTTTACTTCTACATCCGGCTTAATCGGGAATATCGGGCAAGCGAACTATGCGGCGGCTAAATTAGGTATTGCCGGATTAAGCAAAATTACCGCACTCGATATGGCTCGATATAATGTGACATCCAATGCTGTTGCTCCGTTTGCTTGGAGTCGATTGATTGGTTCCATTCCTACTGAAACAGATAAAGAAAAAGCAAGAGTTGATAAATTGAAACAGCTATCTCCGGCACATATCGCACCTCTTGTGGCATTTTTAAGTTCAGATGAAGCTTCTGATGTTACTGGTCAAATTTTTGGAGTAAGAGGAAAGGAAATCATGGTGTTCTCTCAACCACGTCCGGTGCGTTCTGTTTATAATGCGGAAGGTTGGTCTATCGATAGCTTAAGCTCGATTAAAGGCTCATTGCAATCAAGCTTTACGCCTTTAGAAGTCAGTGCCGATGTATTTCCATATGAACCATTAGTATAAAGTCAAATGTCACATTTTGAGGTGAAAATAATGCTTGAAGGAATTCGTGTGATTGATTTTTCTCAATATTTGCCTGGTCCTCATACAACATTGCGTTTTGCGGATTTGGGTGCAGAAATAATCAAGGTTGAATCTCCATTTGGTGATCCAGCTCGAGGCTCATTAGACGAAAACGGAGCTGGATACGTATTTTTGGCACAAAATAGGAATAAGAAGAGTATCGTATTGAATTTAAAGGATACGAAAGATCAGGCAATCGCTTTGAAACTTATAGCCGAAGCGGATGTCGTTCTTGAAAGTTTTCGTCCCGGTGTAATGGACCGGCTGGGAATCGGTTATGACGATGCGATTAAAGTGAAGAAAGACATTATATATTGTTCGCTTACAGGCTATGGCCAGACAGGAATTATGAGCCATCTGGGCGGACATGATTTAAACTATTTGTCACTCAGCGGCATGCTCTCGCAATTAAAGGATCAAAATGGCCGGCCGGTACAGCCGAGTAATACGATTGCGGATTTTGTTGGAGGTATTTCCGCCAGTGAATCGATACTGGCAGCCTTAGTAAAACGCTTCAATACGGGAAAGGGCTCTTATATTGATCTTTCCATTACAGACTCGTTGCTGCCATTGATGTCCAATCATGTCACTATAGCTGATGCAACCGGTGAAGAGCATGGTGTGGACAGATTGAATAATAAGCTTGTTTGCTACTACTTATATGAAACGAGTGATCATCGTTTTGTCAGTTTGGGAGCCTTGGAACCGAAATTTTGGCAAAACTTTTGTAAAGCTGTTCGGAAAGAATCATGGATTCCGGCTCATGTTTCAATAGCGGATGAGAACAATCCGATTTTCGAGGAATTGAAAGAACTGTTTGCAAACAGAACATTTGCTGAATGGTCACAATTCTCATTAGAAGTAGATTGCTGCCTTACCCCCGTGCTGGAGACTATAGAAGTGGTAAATCATCCTTTAACGAAGGATCGGGGATTAATCGTAAAAACGGATAAACAATGTTATACATTAACGAATTATCACGCATTGGATACATCCGGAAAATGTGCTCCTGAATTTGGTCAGCATACTGAACAGCTTATTTCTCAAATAGAAGGAAAAGTGAAATAGAAAGGGGCATGCAGCATGGAAATTAATCTGACCCGTTTATCTGAACTTTCCCTATATGAAGTATTGAATCAAACAGCATCTCAATGTCCGCAGCAACTAGCTATTATCGATGAAAATATTAAATTGAATTACGCTGATTTGAAAGTCGCGGTTGATCGTTTTGCTTCTGTCCTATATAAGAAAGGGTTTCAAAAAGGAGACCGAATCGGCTTAATGCTACCGAACGGCTATCATTATATTATCTCCTATTATGCGGCACAACGATTAGGCGGAATTGTCGTTCAAGTTAATCCTTTATATCAGAAACTCGAATTGGAATATATGCTTAGTGATTCGATACCTAAATGGTTTGTTTGCGAATCGATGCAAGCTGAAAAGATTGAGAAAATAGACGCGTTTTCAAACGTAAATGTCATTTTTACGAAGAATGAAATCAATCAGGACAATATATATTTAATAGAAGGAACGATTGAACTTCCGTTATTAAAAATCAATCCACAAGAAGATTTGGCGGTTATTCAATATACCGGCGGAACAACAGGAACATCGAAAGGCGTCATGCTGACACATTTCAATATTGTTTGTAACATTCATCAATCAGGCTCTGTATTCGCTTCTGTGTTAAAAAAAAGCGAAGAGCGAATATTGGGCATTGCTCCTTTGACGCATGCAATGGCCATGACAAATTTAAATTATACCTTCCTTATGGCTGCCACATACATCGTCGTAGAAAAATTCGCCGTTACAAAGGTGCTAGAAAAAATTAAGAAATATAAACCGACAATGATGTTAGGCTCTCCAACTATGTATATTGCACTATTAAATTTCCCGCAACTTGAAAGTGATGACTTGTCCAGTTTTAAAATTTGCCTATCCGGCTCCGCACCTCTTCCGGTAGAAGTACTGAAAGAATTGGAACGGAAAACAGGCGCTAAAATTATAGAAGGTTACGGTCTATCAGAAGCGACAACCTCAACTCATAGAACACCGCCGGACGGCTTAAGAAAAATCGGAAGTGTCGGTGTTCCGATTCCTTTAACAAAGTCTAAAATAGTTGACGCTGAAGGCGGCATAAAAGAACTTCCTTCGGGTGAAAATGGCGAACTGATCATTAAAGGTCCGCAAATAATGAAAGGCTATTGGAACAAACCCGTCGAAACGGAAGAAGTTTTAAAAGACGGCTGGCTATATACGGGTGACATCGCTGTTTGTGATGAGGACGGTTACTATTATATAGTCGGTCGGAAGAAAGATATGGTCATTGCCGGAGGATTAAATATTTACCCTGCTGAGGTAGAGGAACTGTTGTTTCAGCATCCAGCAGCTGCAGAAGCCTGTGTTTTCGGTGTGCCAGACCCGTATTTGGGAGAAAAACTGTTAGCGATTGTGATTTTAAAGGACGGAGAAAATCTGACTGAACAAGATCTGCTGCAGTGGTGTGAAGGCAAAATTGCCCGTTATAAAATTCCAAGAGGAATCGAGTTTAGAGACAGTCTTCCGAAAACGATTGTCGGTAAAGTACTGAGACGAAAGCTTGTTGAAGAATATAAAGAAAAGTTTCCTAGTTTATAAATATAATAGGAGTGATTGAAATGGATTTTAGTTTATCGTCGGAATTAATAGAAATGAAGAAGTCCATCAGAGATTTTGTGGAGAATACGGTTGATCCTCTATCTGATCAAATTGAAAGAGAAGACCATATACCGGAACATATTATGCAAATGAGCAAAGAAATTGGGCTTTTTGGGCTTAGCATTCCTGAAGAATATGGAGGTTTAGGCACAGATATGGTCGGTAAATGTGCCATTTACGAAGAAATCGGCAGAACGTCCAACGGCTATACAACGGTCATTGGCGCACATACAGGAATTGGCTCAGTCGGGATTGTAGAAATGGGAACAGAGGAGCAAAAAAGAAAATATTTGCCGAGAATGGCAACAGGTGAATTAATTGGAGCTTTTGCTTTAACAGAGCCGAGTGCCGGCTCGAATGCGGTTGCTTTAAAAACAAAAGCAGTCCGCCAAGGTGATAATTATATATTAAACGGATCGAAGCATTATATCACGAATGGTCCGATTGCGGATGTGTTCACAGTCATGGCTGTTACCGATCCGACCAAAGGAGCAAAAGGAATTACCTCCTTTATTGTTGAAAAAGGATTTAAAGGCTTGATTATCGGTAAAACAGAAGAAAAAATGGGGCTGCGCGGCTCTCATTCTTCAGAAATTTTCTTCGACGATTGTGAGGTTCCTGCAGAAAATGTACTAGGAACAGAAGGACTAGGATATGTGAACGCACTGAAAATTTTAGCAAATGGCCGCGCAGGTTTAGCAGCACGTAACTTAGGGTCATGCCAAAAATTATTGGAACTATCCATTAAATATGCCCATGAAAGAGAACAGTTCGGCAAGCCGATCTTTGAACAACAAATTATTCAGCATTATTTGGCGGAAATGGCATTAGATGTCGAAACTTTGCGTTCTGTTACATATCGGGTGGCGTGGATGGTCGATCAAGACATGAATGTCATTAAAGAAGCGGCAATGGCGAAGTTGCTTGGCTCGGAGATCTATAACCGTATTGCCGATAAGGCGGTCCAAATTCATGGGGGAATCGGCTACATTAAAGAGTACCCGATTGAAAGATATTACCGAGATGCCCGCATTACGAAAATTTATGAGGGTACTTCAGAAATTCAAAAAAATATTATTGCTGCGCAATTGCATAAAGAATATATAAAATCCGCTCCGACAGTCAATGTATAAGTCATAAAACGGCAATGTTGAGAGGAGATGGTTCTATGAAAGGGATTGTATCATATGGCGCTTACATTCCGTACAATCGACTCCAGCGCAAAAAAATTGGCGAGTTTTTCGGGAAACCGACCTTTGGAGGAGAAAAAGCGGTAGCGGGATATGATGAGGATAGCGTATCGATGGGTGTGCAAGCTGCGCTGGATTGCTTGCAAAATGTAAATGCAGAGGAGATTACTTCGGTATACTTTGCAACAGTCAGCGCTCCATATAAAGAAAAAGGATCGCTGGCAACGATTTCTGCTGCTTTGCAATTAAACGATAATATTCAGGGGATTGAAGCAACTTCGTCTTTAAGAAGCGGCACATCATCTCTTTTATTGACTAATGAAAATGAGCGGACTTTGGTCATTTCTGCTGATTGCCGGACAGGTGCTCCAAGCGGTCAAAATGAACAATGGTTCGGTGATGGTGCTGCTGCCTTTTTAATAGGCAGCGGCAGTGATGTCTTAGCTAAATTTATCGATTCAAAAAGTGTGCAGAGCGAAATTATTAGCCAGTGGAGAAGCCAAACAGATTCATTCACGCAAAATTGGGAAGAACGCCTGGGAACAACAGCATTCTTAAAGCAAATGAAGCTAGTAATCGCACCATTTCTCGAGAAAAACAATTGTACTGCTGATGCTATCAGCAAAGTAATCATTTCCGGACCTGGTACAAGGGCACATTCGCAGGCAGCCTCTGCATTAGGCTTCCGAAGCAATCAAGTGCAGGATCCGCTTTTGGATTCAATCGGAGCAGCCGGTACTGCCCACGCTTCAATGATGCTTATTTCCGCATTGGAAACTGCTAAGGCGGGAGATAAGCTTTTGGTTGTAGCTTTTGCGGAAGGTTTGGATGTCATTCTTGTTGAAGTAACTGAAGCGATTACAGAACACAACAATAAAAAAGGCATTCAAGGCTACTTGGATTTGAAAAATAATGAAACAACTTATAGCGACTATTTACGCTGGAAAGATTTGCTGAAGGTGGAGCCGCCAAGAAGACCTGAAACTGACCGTCCGTCAGCGCCAGCTTTGTACCGGGGCTATTCGCAAAACTTGGCTTTTACCGGTTCGAAATGCCGAGAGTGCGGAACGCCGCAGTTTCCAAAGCAACGAGTTTGTACGCAATGCCATGCTAAGGATCAGATGGAGGATTATTGCTTTATCGGACAGTCTGCAAAGGTGGCGACCTATACAATCGATCATTTAGCCGCTTCTCCGGCTCCGCCGATGATTGTCGCAATCGTCGACTTTGATAATGGAGGACGAGTGATTTGTGAGTTGACAGATTGTCATCCGAAAGAAGTTGAGATTGGTATGAATGTGGAATTGACTTTCAGAAGATTATACGTTGCCGGAGGAATCAGCAATTATTTTTGGAAAGCTCGTCCGGTGCGACAAAAAGGCGGTGAATGAAATGAGCAGAAAAGGGATTAGCGACAAAGTCGCGGTTATAGGGATGGGGTGTACGAGATTTGCTGAGCATTGGGATAAAAGCGTCGATGATTTACTAATAGATGCTGCCTATGAAGCCTTTGAGGATGCCGGAATCGAGCCGACAGATATAGAAGCTGCCTGGCTTGGGACAATGACCTCCGGACTCGCCGGTATTACACTTTCAGGTCCTTTGAAAACACAATTTATTCCGGTGACACGAGTGGAAAATATGTGCGCAACCGGATCGGAAGCTTTTCGAAACGCTTGCTATGCAGTAGCATGCGGAGCATATGATATTGTTCTTGCAATTGGTGTCGAGAAACTAAAAGACTCCGGTTACAGCGGTTTGAATGCATCTAGGCCGCCAAGTGATGGCACAGCACCTAATATTTCTGCGCCAGCATCATTTTCATTTTTGGCACCGGCGTATTTTAAAAAATATGGTCTGACCGCAGAACAAGGCAGAGAAGTATTGTCGCGCATCGCCTGGAAAAATCACTATAATGGCTCGTTGAATCCAAAGGCGCAATATCGAAGTGAAGTGCCGATGGAAAAAATCTCAAAATCACCGATGGTAGCAGCGCCACTAGGCATTATGGATTGCTCAGGCGTTGCTGATGGAGCGGCGGCTGCGATTATTGTCCGCTCGGAGGATGCCCATAAATACCGCAAAGATCCGATGTATGTTAAAGCACTTGCAATCGCGGCAGGACCGGGAGATGGCAAATTGCGTCAAGATTTTGATTTTACTTATATAAAAGAAAATGTTGCCTCGTCATTAGCGGCATACCGTGAAGCGGGCATTAAAGATCCGCGCAAAGAAATCAGTATGGCGGAAGTTCATGATTGTTTTACGCCGACAGAATTAGTCATTTATGAGGACTTAGGTTTTAGTGAACGAGGAAAGGGCTGGCAGGATGTTCTGAACGGGACATTCGAGCTTGGAGGAGAGCTGCCGGTAAATCCGGATGGAGGTTTGAAGTCTTTCGGTCATCCGATTGGCGCTAGCGGCCTCAGGATGCTTTATGAAATGTATTTACAATTCCAAGGAAGAGCCGGAAAACGTCAACTTGAAAATCCTAAAATTGGTCTCACTCATAATTTAGGCGGTACACCAATGCAATGCGTTTCTTTTATATCAATTGTTGGTAAGGAATTATCTTAATATAATGGGGTGGTTTTGTTGAATAAAGTAATAGAAGATTTAATCGGAAAGAAGTTGGAAACATACACTTTTACGGTTGAGAAATCAAAAATAAAGGAACTGGCTTTGGCAATCGGAGATTTGAAAGAAGATTATTTGAATGGTGAAGTGACGTTACCGACATATCCTACAGTCATTGACTTCTGGGGAGGCGGCTCTTCAACTTCCGAGCTGCTGGACTTAAATGTTAAAAAGGTTCTTCATGGTGAACAAGAATATGAATACTTTGCAGAAATTAAATCCGGAGATGTCATTACAGTAACCGGTGTTGTCGAGAATGTATATGTAAAGGCAGCTATGAATTTTTTCGTTCTGAAAAAAGAGTTTGTTAATCAAAATGGGGAAACGGTTTTAATTGCCCGTTCCACTATTATCGAAAGACATTAAGGAGGAAAAAGAATGGAAGCAGGTACAGTATTTGAACCGTTAGTAAAAGAAGAAATTACCCATACACAACTTGTCAAATATGCTGGGGCATCCGGAGACTTCAACCCAATTCATACTGTAGTGCCGTTCGCGGAATCAGCAGGATTAGGCGGAGTCATTGCTCACGGGATGATGATTATGGGATTCGTCGGTCAGGCGATCGGCAATTGGTTTTCCGTTAAGGATTTAGCGAAATTCTCAGCCCGTTTTAAAGCAATGACAAGACCTGGTGAAAAAATTACAGTAACCGGAAGTGTCGTAGAGGAAACGGCTGAACGCTGGATTTGTCAGGCGGAAGCTGCGAACGAAGCAGGTGAAGTGAAGGTTAAAGCATATTTTGAGATAAAGAAAAACTAATATAGTTCTTTAGCAATAGAGCCT
>JBJFHH010000035.1:0-5226 GCA_051893475.1 Bacillus sp. (in: firmicutes)
CGCCGAAGCCTTTACCGGCTGCGACGGCAACGTCTGCATGTTCGAGTAGATAGTCGGCGAAGCTTTCGCTTGTGAAGCCGTCAGGGACGGGCAACCAGGCAAAGAATGAGCCGGTTGGCGCTTCCACGTTCCAGCCGATTTTTCGGCAGGCATCGATTAGCGTATTCCTGCGTTTTTCATATAGTGCCACAAGCTCATCGACACACGTTTGATCGTCTGTCAGCGCCGCGATTGCCGCTTTTTGTACAGCTGGGAAAAGGCTGACGTATAGATGATCTTGAATCAAATTGAGCGCTTCGATGATATCGGGATTCCCGACAGCGAAGCCGACACGCCATCCTGCCATATTGTATGTTTTTGAGAGTGTGTACATTTCAATGCCGACATCCTTCGCACCTTCAACTTCGAGAAAGCTGACAGGCTTTTTGCCGTCAAAGCCAATCGCTCCGTATGCGAAATCATGCAACACCGCAATATTGTGCTCCTTGGCAAATGCGACGGTTTTTTCGAAAAAAGCAACATCAGCAGTGGCACCGGTCGGATTGTTTGGATAGTTCAAATACATCAGCTTCGCCTGTTGCTTCTGCTCAGCTGGTATGCTTTCGTAATCGGGCAGAAAATGATTTTCTTTTGTGAGTGAAAAAGTCTCATAGTTTACATTGGCAAGTACGACTCCGGACAAATAGTCGGGATAGCCAGGGTCGGGCAGAAGCATCAGCTCGCCTTCATTGAGCAGGCACATCGGCAGCTCGACTAGTCCGGCTTTCGTTCCGAACAAGATGGCCACCTCGGTTTTCGGGTCGATTTCGACGCCGTATTGCTCTTGATAAAATTGCGCCGCTGCTTCCTTCAGTTCATCCAATCCACGGAATGGCGAATATTTATGAGTTTGCACATCTTCAGCCGCTTCCTGCAGAGCTTTCACGATATGTATAGGAGTCGGCTGGTCGGGATTACCTTGCCCAAGATTAATAATATCTCTGCCTTCCGCGATGGCGCCGTTAACTTTTTGGACGAGTGTTGCAAAAAATTGAACAGGCAGTTTTTTTAAGCGATCGGAATATGTCATGTAATCCACCTTTTTTGAGTTAATATTGCAATAATAGTTAAAATTCTATAATCTTTAATTAAAAATGTCTAGGGTGTGATGATTGGTAATGAGAATAGCGGTTGTACAAATGAACGTTGCGTTTGCCGATCCGGAGAAAAATTTTTCGAACACGGAAAAATGGATTACAGAGGCGGCAGAGAATAAGGCAGATACAATCGTTTTGCCGGAAATGTGGAATGCAGGCTATGCATTAGAGGAATTAGACCGGCTTGCAGATGAAAACGGGGAGCGGACAAAGGCTTTCTTAAGCCGGCTTGCGAAGGAGTATAAGTTGAATATTATCGGTGGTTCTGTTGCAGTGAAGAGGGGGCGTCAGTTTTTTAATACTCAGTATGTGGCTGACCGTTATGGAAATATTATAGCGGAATATGATAAAGCCCATCTGTTTAAGCTAATGGATGAGCATGTCTACATGAATGCCGGCGAGAAGACAAATGTGTTCCGTTTGGACGGTGTGACATGCGGCGGGGTTATTTGTTATGATCTGCGCTTTCCGGAATGGATTCGTACGCATGTGCTGCAGGGTGCTAATATTATGTTTATTCCGGCGCAATGGCCGAAAAAGCGGATTGATCATTGGCAGCTGCTGCTTCAGGCGCGGGCCATTGAGAATCAATGCTACATTGTCGCGGTTAACCGAGTCGGCGAGGACCCGAATAATGAATTTAGCGGGCATTCGATGATTATTGCGCCGTGGGGAGAGCTGCTTTTAAGCGGTGAAACGCGTGAAGGCATTTTTTATGCGGAGCTGGATTTGCGGGAAGTGAAGCGGGTTCGAGAGACGATACCAGTGTTTGACGATCGCAAACCGGGTTTGTATGAAATATAAAAATTTTCAGAATAAAAAACATCGGTTTTATCACGATGTAAGCGGTTTACAAAATATTTTTGCTATTTTAACATATTGACAGATTGTTATGAAATTTGTATGATCATTATCAAACCAATACGAAATGCTTATCAAGAGTGACCGAGGGACATGGCCCTATGACGTCCGGCAACCCCCGTATAGGGAAGGTGCCAATTCCTGCAGAATGATTTTCATTCTGAAAGATAAGTCGAGATCAATTGTATTTCGATGTCCCTTTCAGATGAGAGGGGCATTTTTTGTTAAAGAAATTGTGTAGAAAAAGAGGTCGGCAGATGATTACAATTCGCAATCTTACTAAAGAGTATAAAACGAAAAAAGGCATCGTGAATGGAGTTGATAACGTTACTCTGACCGTTGAAGAAGGTGAAATATTCGGAATTGTTGGTTATTCAGGTGCCGGCAAAAGCTCGCTGCTTCGCTGCATTAACTTGCTGGAGCGTCCAACTGGCGGGAGCATTACGGTGGATGGTGTCGATTTGACATCGCTCAGCAGCAAGGATCTCCGCCAAGCACGCTTGAAAATCGGGATGATTTTTCAGCATTTTTATTTAATCAGCCAGAAAACGGTTTTTGAAAATATTGTTTTTTCACTGAAGGCAGCCAAAGTGCCGAAGTATCAAATAAAGGTGCGAGTGGAAGAGCTGCTGAAAATGGTTGGACTGTCCGATAAGCGTGATGTATATCCGTCACAGCTGAGCGGCGGTCAAAAGCAGCGGGTGGCGATTGCGAGGGCGCTCGCGAATAATCCGACGGTTCTTCTATGTGATGAAGCAACGTCGGCACTCGATCCGACAACAACGAAATCGATTCTGAATTTATTGAAAACCATTAATAAGGAGCTCAATATAACGATTGTTCTCATTACGCATGAAATGAATGTTGTCAAGGAAATTTGTAACCGGATGGCGATTATGCAAGACGGCAAAGTGATTGAGGAAGGTTCAGTTTATGATGTGTTTGCAAAACCGGAGACAGATTTAACGAAGGAATTTATTAACAGTGTTGTTTCATTTGAGATTCCGGATGGAATTTTGCAAAAATGCGAGGGGCCGATTGTCAAGGTGACGTTCCGAGGCACAATTGCCGGCGAGGGTATTATATCGGACACACTACAACAATTTCAGGTGAAGGGGAATTTCCTGCATGGCTCGATTGAATATATTCAGGAATTGCCTTTAGGGATTTTCATTATGGAGCTTCGCGGGCAGAAAGATGAGATTGAAAAAGCAATTGCCTACATAGAAAAACGAGAAGCGGAAGTGGAGGTGCTGCATCATGGGCTTTGATTTCAATCACTTTATGGAGCTGATTCCGGACATTAATACGGCATTTATGCAGACGATTTACATGATTACGATTTCATTGTCGGTTGCCGTGGTCATTGGTTTGCCGGTCGGCATTCTATTATATGTGACCGACAAGGGCTTGTTTTGGGAAAATAAAACGGTGCAAACGATTTTAGGCTTTGTTGTCAATTTGGTCCGTTCGATTCCGTTTATTATATTGCTGGTGGCACTCATGCCTTTGACTGAGTTATTAGTAAAAACAACGATTGGACCGCTGGCGGCTAGTGTATCGCTTTCAGTGGCGGCCATTCCGTTTTTTGCAAGAATAGTAGAAACGGCATTGCGGGAGATTGATAAAGGTGTGATTGAAGCGGCGATTGCAGCCGGTGCGACACCGTGGATGATTATTAAAGATGTGCTGTTGCTCGAAGCAAGGTCAGGCATTATCTCGGGCGTAACGCTGACATTAATCAGCCTCATCGGTTTTTCAGCGATGGCAGGCACAGTCGGTGGCGGCGGTATCGGTGATTTGGCGATTCGCTACGGCTATTATCGCTATGATAATACAATCATGTTTGCAACCGTGCTTATTTTAATTATATTGGTTCAGGTTATCCAAATTGCCGGTGATTTCATCGCAAAAGTAGTAGATAAAAGATAAAGAAAAAGGAGAATTAAAATGAAAAAGTGGATTTCAGCATTTATTTTATTAGTAGTTATAGGAGTATTGGCGGCTTGTGGAGGTAATGAAAGCAGCAGTGATACAAGCTTGGATTCAAAAGAAATTAAAATAGGAGCGACTTCCGGTCCGTACAGTGATATGGTTACAAAAGCAATCAAGCCTGGACTTGAGGAATTGGGCTACAAGGTGGAAGTTGTCGAGTTCAGTGATTATATCCAACCAAATAAAGCATTGAACAGCGGCGATATTGATGCAAACTTATTTCAACACACAATTTATTTAGAAAATTTCGAAAAAGAGAACGGCATGGATTTAACAGCATTGACGACTGTTCCGACTGCGCCGATGGGCATTTATTCAAATAAATATGCATCTTTAGATGAGGTAGAAGACGGAGCGACGATTACAATTCCGAATGACCCGACGAATGCAGCTCGTGCTTTCAATACGTTGCAGGATGAAGGATTAATTGTTGTTGCTGATAATGCCGATCCGCTTACTGTTTCCGAAAAAGATATTGTTGAAAACAAAAAGAACTTGAAGTTCCAGCCGCTTGAATCAGGCCAACTTCCACGTTCTGTTGACAGCACGGACCTTGCAGCTGTTCCTGGTAACTTTGCACTTGCTGCCGGCATGGATTTATTAAGTGCATTGGCGCTTGAAAATATGCTTGACCCATACCGTAATGTAGTGGCGGTGAAGGCAGATCAGGAAGATTCACAGCTGGCTAAGGATATTCTTTCTGTAGTTGAATCTGATGAATTTGAAAAAGTAATCGACGAAGAGTTTGCTGGTTTCGGCAAGCCTGAGTGGATGAAGTAAGTGTAAATATGGATAACAATCCCCGCTTTTTTGATGGCTTGCATCATGAAGTGGGGTTTCATTTTATTAAAAACAGAAAAGAGTGATGAAAAATGGCTATTTTTTCGGTTCATGGTGCCCCGAGTGAGTATATATTGAAGGAGAATGCGCTTGAATTATTGGAAAGTAAGCTGCTGGAGCGCAATTTGCATAGCGTTTTGATTGTTCACGGCAAGAAATCTTGGGATGCCGCAAAACCTTACTGGCCGGTAATGAACAAGGTGCAATGTAAGGAGTATACATATGATGGTGAATGTTCGTTGGCTGAAATTGAATCTGTTTCCCAAGCAGTCGAGCAGGAATCTGTTGATGCAGTTATCGGAGTAGGGGGCGGAAAGGTACTCGATTTGGTGAAGGCTGTCTGCGATAGGACAAAAAAGCAGGCAATTTTAATTCCGACATTGGCCTCCAACTG
>JBJFHH010000036.1:0-3455 GCA_051893475.1 Bacillus sp. (in: firmicutes)
GCCTGCCTGTCACGCAGGAGATCGCGGGTTCGATTCCCGTCGGGACCGCCATATTTTTACTAACAACGAAACCATGTTTCGTTTTTTTTATTGTGCAAAATGAAATTCGCTTTGGCATTCATTTGTTTAATAGAAGAAAAAAAGGTAAACTACATATTATAAGTGCCTTAGAAATGCTCTTTCTAAGGCTTTTTTAATAGATATGTCAAAAAAATTAGGTGATAGACATGAATGAAATCGTATTTAACACATATTCTCCTGAAGAAACAGCGAGAATTGCATATAAAATAGGTCAGTCAGTGACACCTGGTACAGTTATTACACTTGAAGGTGATCTTGGAGCCGGGAAAACAACGTTCACTAAAGGGCTTGCAAAAGGGTTAGGTATTGAAAGAAATGTTAATAGTCCTACTTTTACAATTATAAAAGAGTATAAAGGGAGACTTCCTTTATATCATATGGATGTTTATAGAGTTGAGGATACTTTTGAGGATCTTGGCTTCGATGAGTATTTTGAAGGTCAAGGAGTTACGGTTGTTGAATGGGCTCATT
Organism: Bacillus sp. (in: firmicutes); assembly: GCA_051893475.1. Classification (GTDB taxonomy): domain Bacteria; phylum Bacillota; class Bacilli; order Bacillales; family DSM-1321; genus Bacillus_AD. The sequence goes on from JBJFHH010000036.1 coordinate 553, forward strand.
TAATTGAGGATCAGCTACCGAGCGAGCTATTAAGCATACAAGTAGTATATACTGGCGAAAATGAAAGAAAAATTGTATTGGTACCTAAAGGTGAGAAGTATGCACAATTATGTAAGGAGATTCACGAATGAAGATTTTAGCGATTGATACATCCAATAATACTTTAGGCGTGGCAATACTGAACGGCAACAAAGTAGCAGGCGAATTCATTACAAATGCTAAAAAGAATCATTCGGTTCGGGCGATGCCTGCTATTGAGCAGCTGATGAAGGATTGTGATATGAAGCCGAAAGATCTTGAAAAAATTGTCGTAGCAAAAGGGCCGGGCTCATATACTGGCGTTCGGATTGGCGTTACGATTGCGAAAACATTAGCGTGGACATTAAATATTCCAATCAGCGGTGTGTCGAGTTTACAGGTATTAGCCATGAACGGCAAATATTTTGATGGTTATATTGCTCCTTTATTTGATGGAAGAAGAGGGCAAATTTTTACGGGCTTGTATCAATGGAAGGATCATGAGCTGACTTGTGTGAAAGAAGACCGTCTTGTGCAAAGCAGCGAGTTCGCTGAAGAGTTATTGACATTGGATAAGCCAATTTTATTCATCGGTAACGATATTGATATCCACCGAGAAACACTTCAAGCGATTTTAGGTAAAAATGCTGTATTTGCCGATATGACGCAATTGAACCCTAGACCTAGTGAATTGGCCTTCTTGGGCGCTCTTGCAGCCAATGAAAATGTGCATGAGTTCGTACCGGAGTATTTGCGTTTGGCAGAGGCAGAGGCAAACTGGATTCAGCAGCAGAAGCAAGCTGAAGAAAATCGGACAAAGGGTGGTATATAATGGATCAAACTGTATCTATTCGGTTGATGGAAGAACAGGATTTGGATGCCATTATGGAAGTAGAGACACAGTGCTTTACACTACCTTGGAGCAGAGAAGCTTTTTATAACGAGCTTCATCAGAACCGTTTTGCGCACTATCTTGTTTTAGAAGAAGACGGGAAAGTAATTGGCTATTGCGGTGCCTGGCTTGTTGTGGATGAAGCGCATATTACGAATATAGCCGTGTTACCTGCTTATCAGGGCAAAGGCTTTGGAGAAGTTTTATTATCGAGTATGATTGCTGAGTGTAAGGAAAGGGCAATCGAAAGAATGACATTAGAAGTAAGGGCAAGTAATCACGTAGCTCAAGGTTTGTATAAAAAATTAGGTTTTGCGGAAGGCGCTATACGAAAAAATTATTATAGCGATAACCAAGAAGACGCAATTGTAATGTGGGTGAATATTGAGTGAAAGATCAAATTATATTAGGAATTGAAACAAGCTGTGACGAAACAGCTGTAGCAATCGTTAAGAATGGTACGGAAATATTGTCTAATGTAGTAGCTTCTCAAATCGAAAGCCATAAACGTTTTGGCGGGGTTGTACCGGAAATCGCATCTCGTCATCATGTAGAGGCAATTACAATCGTGTTGGAAGAAGCGCTTGAAAAGGCCGGCATCACATATGACGACATTGATGCAATTGCTGTAACGGAAGGACCTGGCCTGGTAGGCGCTTTACTGATTGGCGTCAATGCTGCAAAGGCAGTTGCTTTTGCTCACGATATTCCGTTGGTTGGTGTTCATCATATAGCCGGTCATATTTATGCGAACCGACTAGTAAAAGAAATGAAATTCCCGCTGCTTTCTCTAGTTGTATCTGGAGGCCATACAGAACTTGTATATATGGAGGAGCATGGTTCGTTCAAAGTATTGGGCGAAACGCGTGACGATGCAGCAGGAGAAGCGTATGACAAGGTTGCGAGAACACTGGATTTACCTTACCCGGGTGGACCTCATATAGACCGTTTAGCTATTGAAGGCTCACCGGTTATTAAGCTTCCTCGTGCGTGGCTTGAGGAAGGCTCATATGATTTCAGTTTCAGTGGATTGAAATCTGCTGTTATCAACACTGTGCACAATGCTGAACAGCGTGGAGAAAAAATTGAGCCGGCTGATTTAGCTGCGAGCTTCCAAACAGCCGTTATTGATGTATTGATTACAAAAACGGTACAGGCAGCAAAAGAGATGCCTGTGAAACAAATCGTATTGGCTGGCGGAGTTGCTGCCAATAAAGGGCTGAGAAAGGCTTTAGAGGATCAGTTTGCTGATCACCCGGACATTGAATTAGTCATTCCGCCACTATCTCTATGTACCGATAATGCAGCAATGATTGCTGCTGCTGGCAGTGTCAGCTTTGAGAAGGGCATTCGATCAAGTTATAACATGAATGCTGTACCAGGACTTGACTTGGAAACAGAATAACAAAATCAATAATGCTCAGGTGTGGGTAAGCTAAACCATCCTGAGCATTATTCAATCAGTTTTTATTGTTGATAAGTAAAAAGAACTTTAAATTACTTTTCTGAAATAACAAAAACGAGACATTAAACGTATAAATGGATGTGCATTAGTGTAATGTATGTGAGTAAAATGAACTAATTTCTGATAATATCCCCAAAACAGTTATTTTATCCTCAATTTAATCCACAAAACAATAGGCTTTATAGTCGCAATTATTGAACTTTTCCACAATATCCACAGAATAAATCAGTTTTATCCACAGAAAACTTAATTTCCACAAAAAATTTTTAGAAATTTTAGTTTTATCCACAACGCATATTGGCATGTATAATACTTAAAAGAATTATTTGATTTTAGTCATCATTTCCTGTGGATAAATAAAAAGGAGAAGCTAAAAGTGTTGGCTTCTCCTTGATTGATTTAATCCTCTATTAATTCTGCTTCGAGATGAGACCATTCTTCCATTAATGATTCGAGTTCCTCATTTGCATTGTGGATAATCGTGTTGATTTCAATTACTTTTTCATGATCCTGATAAATTTCCGGGTC
>JBJFHH010000036.1:3555-5179 GCA_051893475.1 Bacillus sp. (in: firmicutes)
TAGTCCCCCAAGTATTCTGTAGAACCGTCTTTGGAAAGCTCCACTACTTTTGATGCAATTCGATTAATGAAGTAGCGGTCATGAGAGACGAATAATATCGAACCTGGAAAATCAACAAGCGCATTTTCCAATACAATTTTGCTGTCCAAATCCAAGTGGTTGGTCGGCTCATCAAGAATAAGAAAATTAGCGCCTTTCATCATCAGCTTTGCCAGTGCCAATCGCGCTTTTTCGCCGCCGCTTAAAGTCGATACCGTTTTCAGCACATCATCGCCTGTGAACAGGAAATTGCCGAGAACATTGCGGATATCCTTTTCATTGCGGTGAGGATGATCGTCCCATAGTTCGTTTAATATTTTCTTATTAGAAGTAAGATTTGCTTGTTCCTGGTCATAATAACCGATTACAACATTTGAACCGAAGGAGATGCTTCCTTTTAACGGTTTGATTTGTTCAATAATCGTTTTCAGCAGAGTCGTTTTCCCAACGCCATTCGGGCCGACAAGGGCTACGCTTTCGCCTCTTGTAATAGAAAGGTTGATATGATTGGCAATCGCTTGATCCTCGAAGCCGATTGTTACGTCCGAGATCGTTGCCACGATATGACCGGTTTGCTTTTCGATGGAGAATGAAAAGGAGGCGGATTTCTCGTCACCCAATGGTCTGTCCATCACTTGCATTTTTTCTAGCTGCCTTCGTCTGCTTTGCGCTCTTTTTGTAGTGGAGGCACGGACAATATTTTTTTGGATAAAATCATTCAGCTTGGCGATTTCATCCTGCTGCTTTTCGTATTGCTTCATTTCGCGCTCATAGTCAGCCGCTTTTTGTTCTAAGTACTTGCTGTAGTTGCCATGGTACTTTTTAATGGAGGTGCGTGATAATTCATAGACAGTATTGATGACTTTATCCATGAAGAATCGGTCATGGGAGACGATGAGAACGGCCCCTTTATATCCTTGTAAATATTGTTCAAGCCATGTCAGTGTCTCGATGTCCAGGTGGTTGGTCGGCTCATCAAGAATAAGCAGCTGCGGTTGTGACAGAAGCAATTTGCCGAGCGCTAATCGTGTTCGTTGTCCGCCGCTTAAGGTTGAAACAGGTGTTTCGTAATCAAAGTGATGAAATTGCAGACCATGTAAGACGGAACGAATATCAGCCTCATACTGATAGCCGCCTTGTTCTTTAAAGGCTATTTGCAATTCATCATATTCTTTTGTCACTTTTGCATATTTTTCTTCATTATTATAAACAGAAGCATCCGTCATTTTGTGTTCCAATTCACGAATCTGCTTTTCCATCTGCAATAAAGGATTGAATACAGTCAGCATTTCATCCCAGATAGTACGATTTGATTCCAGCCCTGTATTTTGGGCAAGATAACCGAGAGTCAAGTCTTTCGGTTTAATAATTTCACCGCCATCATAAGACATTTGATCAGCGATTATTTTTAATAAGGTGGATTTACCGGCGCCATTTCTGCCGACTAATCCGATTCGGTCGCGATCCTGTACTTCGAGCTTAATGTCTGAAAGGATGACTTCCGCCCCAAAATACTTTGCCAATTTATTCACTTGTAAAATAATCATACTTTTCACCTCAGTTGTATTACTGATAGTTTAAACGA
>JBJFHH010000037.1:0-5103 GCA_051893475.1 Bacillus sp. (in: firmicutes)
TTCCAGATGCGCTTTATCAGTTTCCAATTTCGCATAATCATCATAGAAAGTTGCTACACTCGTCATGTAATAAGGTGTTACGTAAAAGCTGATGGCAAATAACGAAATGGAAGCAAGCGAGAAGCACACTAATCCGGTTGTTGCCCATGCAACAGGACTGTTTCCGAAATAAACCATAGACAATGTAATCGCACTGACTAAATATAAAGCAATCGGAATCAAGTACCAGACGATGAAAGAAAGCACTAAATAAAATAATTGTTTTTTCTTGCCGTCCATCATTTTACGGCTTTCGGTTATGGCTTCATAAGCACTCAATTCTGGTCTGTCTTTCAAAATATAAAAAGTCATTGAATAAGACAAGGCTTTAATAACACCCGGAACAATTAATAATAATGACCATAAAAAAGTGAATACTGATACTGATACTGATGCCAGCACATTTCGGACATAACCTTTGCTGAAGCCCGCAAATATTGTTTCGATTTCTGGCTTGTCTGTACGTTTAACATCCAAGCTGAACCAGGCGTAGCCGACAGACAGCGGCGCGGTAATCAAGACGAAAATGATTGGCGAAACCCATGAATAACGTTCCGGTATCATGCCGGACAAACCGCTGACAATAGAAAAAATTAGAAATGCGCCAATCGCTACCCCCCATTTACCTTTCAGTGCATTTTTGGCATGCTCTTTAAAATCTGACGTTTTCATATTAATCTCCCCTTTACTAAAAAATTCCCGTCATGCCATTTACTGCTTTAATCACACAAAAGACGAGTACAACCTACCTTTACCTCAAATAACTGTTTCAAAAACATTCAGCCATACTGCAAACGCAAAAGAACCCCATTCCACAAGGGAAATGGGGCCAAAAGGAGATGATGATTTATATATAAAGGGAGTTAAACCCCTTTATAAGCATTTCGGTATACTTCTACTAGTTCTGTCACTAGCGGAAGTTTAGGGTTCGCTGTTGTACATTGATCTTCAAATGCACGGTCAGCAAGGTATTCTACTTTGCTTTCAAATTCTTCTTTTGATACGCCGCAAGCTGCAATGCTTGTTGGGACGTTCATTTCTTTTGCCAGTTTAATAATGGCTTGTACTAAGCTTTCTACGCCTTCTTCCGTTGTGCTGCAAGGTAAACCTAGTACTCTCGCAATTTCCGCGTAACGTTCGTCCGCGATGAAATGTTCGTATTTAGGGAACGCTGCGAATTTTGTCGGTTTAGTTGCATTGTAACGAATAACATGCGGTAAAAGGATTGAGTTAGCTCTTCCGTGCGGAATATTGAACTCAGGTCCAATTTTGTGCGCAAGACTATGGTTAATACCTAAGAATGCGTTCGCAAATGCCATACCGGCGATTGTTGATGCGTTATGCATTTTTTCACGGGCAAGCGCATCGCTACTGCCGTTACGGTATGCTCTTGGCAAGTATTCGAATACAAGTTGAATTGCTTTAATTGCCAATCCATCTGTGTAATCGTTCGCCATATTAGATACATACGCTTCAATCGCATGTGTCAATACGTCCATACCTGTGTCAGCTGTTACAGACGGCGGTACTGTCATAACGAATTGCGGATCAATGATTGCTACATCCGGTGTTAACTCATAATCAGCTAATGGATATTTCACATTATTTGTTTTATCAGTAATAACCGCGAAGCTAGTAACCTCAGATCCTGTACCTGAAGTAGTAGGAATCGCCACAAATTGCGCTTGGTGTCCAAGGTTCGGATATTTGAATACACGCTTGCGGATATCTAAGAATTTTTGTTTTAAGCCATGGAATGACAGATCAGGATATTCATAGAACAGCCACATGCCTTTTGCAGCATCCATTGCGGAACCGCCGCCAAGTGCAATGATTACATCTGGCTCGAATTGTTTCATCATTTCCGCGCCCTTCATAACTGTATCCACTGATGGATCCGGCTCTACATCAGAGAAGATTTCACAGTGTACATAGTCAGGACGTTTTCTTAAGTAGTAAAGAATGCGGTCAACATAACCTAAATCAACCATACCTTTATCTGTTACGATAAATGCTTTTTTGATTTTAGGCATTTTCGCTAAATATTGAATCGAATTTTTCTCGAAATACACTTTAGGTGGAACTTTAAACCATTGCATATTCACATTTCTCATCGCCATTTTCTTAATATTTAACATATGTACTGTCGTAACGTTTGAGCTGACAGAGTTGTTTCCGTAAGAACCGCAGCCTAATGTTAATGAAGGCATGTATGCGTTGTAAATGTCACCGATCGCACCTTGTGAAGATGGAGCGTTAACGATAATACGGCATGCTTTCATACGAAGACCATATTGTTCAATTACTTCCTGATTGTTAGAGTGAATAACAGCTGAATGTCCTAGACCGCCGAATTCAAGCATTTCTTCTGCCAGTCTGATACCGTCCTCTGTGCTTTGAGACTTGAAGCAAGCTAATACAGGAGATAATTTTTCTCTTGATAGCGGCTCTTGAGGTCCAACTGATTTACATTCTGCAATCAAGATTTTTGTATTTTCGGGAACAGTTACGCCAGCCATTTTCGCGATTACATGGGCAGGTTTCCCTACGATGTCCGCATTAACAGCGCCTGTTACTTCGTTGATTACCGTTTTCTCTACTTTTTGTTTTTCGTCTGCACTTAAGAAATGGCAGTTATTATAGATTAACTCATTTTTCACTTCTTTATAAATTTCTTTATCAATGATAACAGCTTGCTCTGACGCACAAATCATGCCGTTGTCGAATGTTTTGGAAAGAATCAGGTCATTAACAGAACGTTTAATATCTGTTGTTTTTTCGAAATAGCAAGGTACGTTACCAGGACCTACACCAAGTGCCGGTTTTCCAGTCGAGTACGCTGATTTCACCATTCCGGCACCGCCTGTCGCAAGTACTAACGCGATATCTTTATGGTTCATTAATTGCTTTGTCGCTTCAATAGATGGTGTTTCAATCCATTGAATACAGTTTTCCGGAGCGCCTGCTTTCACTGCCGCATCTCGTAAAATTCTCGCTGCTTCACTGCTGCATTTTTGCGCTGAAGGGTGGAAGGCAAAAATGATTGGGTTACGCGTTTTAATCGAGATGATTGCTTTGAACATCGTAGTCGATGTCGGATTAGTTACTGGTGTAACACCTGCTACCACACCAACCGGCTCAGCGATTTCATACACATTTTCATATTTATTTTCGTTAATGATACCAACTGTTTTATCGTACTTCACATTGTGATAAATGTATTCAGTGGCGAAAATGTTTTTTGTTATTTTATCTTCATATACACCGCGGCCCGTTTCTTCAATCGCGTGCTTTGCTAATGCCATATGTTGATCCAGACCAGCTAACGCCATTTCTTTCACAATATTATCAACTGTCGCTTGATCAAAATCCATGAATTCTTTCAAGGCAGCCTTCCCTTTTCGGGCAAGCTCATCGATCATCATTTGTACTGTCATTTCTTCTTTAACTGTATCGTTTTTGACTGTTTTTGCTTCCTTAACTGCTGTTGACATAAAAAGCTCAGCCTCCTGTGAAATAAACAAATTATAATCTTTGTGAAATATTGAGCAAAGTTTTGTTTAAAAAGAAAATCGAAGTATGGAATAACGAATTATTCACACACAGGATTTCTTTGAATTTTTGTTATAGATACGTCATTTATTATTCTAGTATTAGGTTTGATAATGCAAACATAGTTTGTTGTCCAAATTGTTGATGGCATTTCAGCGCCGTCTTCAAACATCATCGCTTCAAATTGATCGCCAACTAATTCTTCAAAAGTTTCTTGTGTGTACTGCTTCATGTCGGTACTAAATGGTTTCCATTCACATAACAACATTGATCATCACTCCTCTATGACTTGCTTTCTCTTTGTATTGTTCCTTACAAAATTTATTATATACGACATTATACTAAAAAAGTTTGTGAAATATTGAACAAACTGTGTCATTTGTTGAATATTTGTTTTAAAACGCTTACATCCGTGTATTAGATATGTTAAAGGGGCTTTTCATAGAAAAGCCCCTTTAGGATTAATCAAGATTTCACAACAATTAAGCCGAAATACCGATTAATCTGTCCACTTTCGGCAAAATTGAACCCACTCTCTGCTACACCGTTTTTCCTTCCTTCGTCCGCAACGACAGCAGCAGCACCATTACAATAATACATAAACTGCCGAACGCTTGGAAAATGCCGAACGATGTATGCAACCAGACGATTGAAACAATGATGGCAGCAAGCGGTTCGGTACAGCCCAGCAAGCTCGTTTCCTTCGCCGTAATATAACGAAGGCTCTCACTGTACATTAAAAACGGCAAAATCGTTCCAAAGATAATGACAAAAGCAATTGAACCTATTGTTGAAATTGTCCAGCCCTCCGTATTGATGCTAAACGGGTTTTGAAAGAAACAAAACACAATACCGCCGATTAACATGCCGTAACCCATCACCGTCACTGACGGAAATTGGCGCACCAGATGACCGGAATGCAATAAATAATATGCCAACGCAAACGCCGAGGAAATGCCCCACCAAAACGCTGTCATCGAAACCGATACTGTTTCCAGAGAGCCGTTCGTTAAAATCAAAAATGTTCCGCCCAATGCCAATATGACAGCAATAATTTCAACAAGCATCGGCTGCAGTTTCAATACAAATAAATAATAAATCATAATAAAAATCGGAGCCGTATATTGTAGCAATGTTGCTACAGCAGCATTACCTTCATGGATTGCCGCGTAAAAGGTATACTGAACTCCGAGCATGCCGATAATCCCGAAAATCACCATATGAATGACCGATGACTTATGCTGAAATACTTCAAGTACCTGGCGCTTGCCCAGTTTCACAAACGCATATAATAAAAACAAAATACCGCTCAACAACAGACGGATGCATACGAGCCATTCCACCGTCAAACCATCCTCAGCAAAAAGCTTCTGGGCAACTGTGCCCGAAACGCCCCATAATGAAGACGCTAAAATTACCAATAAATAACCCTTAAACTTTTGCACTTTCCTACCACACTTTCTTATGTATAACAATGAATGCGATTCTATTATCTCATATTCTGTAAAAATA
>JBJFHH010000038.1:0-5047 GCA_051893475.1 Bacillus sp. (in: firmicutes)
GCCTCCTCAAATTTTTATTATATTCAGTGTATCATAGTCTTTTGATTAAATTGTATAATGGGAAAGATAGGTGAATAAGGTGGTGAGATGTAAGTGGCTCTCAAATGGCTTTTGCGGCTACTCATATTGTCTTTCCTTGTTGTTATCTTTCTTTATATAGGAGATTTGTTATATGGCATGAACTTAAAAAAAGGCGCCGGACATGTGGGCTATGTGATTTATTATGAGGGAACTGCTTATTTTGTCGAAGATGAAACTATTACACCAGAAGATATGAGTGATTATTTAGAGGCTGGTGCCATTCATCCCCAGAGCTTTTTCATCGTAGCCATTTTGCGAAACAGCGGATTGCAGCTTGCGTTTAATCGAATAAAAAGCGGTGATAAGGTGCGGATATGGTATGAAGAAGTTTTGGAATCCAATCCTGCTCAGATTGATGTGATTGATATTGAGAAGGTTGATGAATAGTTTTGTATGGTTGTTTCCTCAAATAAATTGAAAGGTGGGAGAGGTTCCGTGTTTCCAGTCATAAAGACAGAAAGATTGATATTAAGAGAGATTATAAAGGAAGATATATCAGTTATTTTTTCTTATTTATCGAACGAAAATGTTACGCGCTTTTATGGTCGGGAACTCATGCAGTCGATGGAAGAAGCGGAGGAATTAATGGATTTATTTTCTTTAAACTATCTTGAAAAAAGAGGAATACGCTGGGGAATTGAACGAAAAGAGTCTAAAGGTTTAATCGGGACAATAGGCTTCCATGCTTGGCAACCGAAGCATAAAAGGGCAGAAATAGGCTATGAAATCCATCCGCTGCACTGGAGACAAGGCTATGCTGCTGAAGCTATTTCCGGCGTCCTTTCCTATGGTTTTAACGAAATGGATTTAACTCGAATCGGAGCTGTCGTTTTTATTGAAAATGACGCATCCAATAATTTGCTCGCTAAACTTGGATTTCAAAGAGAAGGTGTTTTAAGGAAATATATGCATCAGAACGAAGTTGAGCATGATGCATATGTGTATTCTTTGTTGAAAAGTAATGGATGAAAAGTACAAAGATATATTATATAAAGGAGTGTTTCATAATGATTGTATTTCCGAAGCCTAATGTGGAGAAGTTTTTACGCACATACGGAATTCAGAACTTTTCGATAAGTCCGGATGAGAAGCAGTTAGTTTTTAGCACGAATTTAAATGGGAAATATAATTTGTGGGCAATGGATCTTCCGGATTCATTTCCTTATCCTCTTACTTTTATTGACCAAAGTTGCCAAGCTCTGCAATATGATAAGCATGGAAGATTTATCGTTGCTGGATTTGATTTTGACGGCAATGAAAATACCCAGCTGTACGCAATTCCTTTACAAGGAGGAACAATGAAGGAAATTGTATATCAGGAAAATACCCGCAATTTTTCTCCGCTTTTAAGTGAGGATGGAAAGCGACTGTATTATACGTCTTCTAAGGACAATTCAAGCTATTTAAATAGCTATTGCCTAGAAATGGAGTCCGGAGAAGAAAAATTGGTTCTTGAAGGTAAAGAAGCTGCCACTTATGTATACGCGTTAAGTTCGGATGAAGCTGCTTTGCTATATTATAAGCATTTTTCCAATACACATTCTTTGCTTTATGCAAGACGCGAAAATGAAGATATTCTGTTAACGCCTCCAACTAAAGAGCAGCACACAGCCGGCGGTGGTGTATTTGTTTCGGACTCGCTCGTGTATTTGCTGACGGATTATGATGCTGATTTTACTTATTTAGCATCCTTTGATTTAGAAACAAAAATTTTTGCGAAGGTAAAAGAGCTGCATAACGAGAGCTTCAGTAGCCTGCACTATAATAAAGAACATCAGCTCTTATATGTAATAGGTGAAAAGGGAGTAGAAGATTTTTTATATGAATATGATTTAAATAATGACGTTTGGAGACAACTTGTTATTCCGTGCTCGGTGATTGATCAGTTGGTTGCTCATAAATCAGGGGCGCTTTATATATGTGGAAGAAGTGCAACCGCTCCGCAAAACATTTATAAAAGAGTCGGATATGAGTGGGTTTCTTTAACGAATTTTAAAGTGCCGGGAATAGATTGTGATGAATTAGTGGAACCGGAAGTAGTCAAATATAAATCATTTGATGGTTTGCAGATTGAAGCGCTCTTGTTTAAAGCAAAAACGGAAAATGATATAGGAAAAATGGTGTTTTGGCCGCATGGAGGTCCGCAAGCATCCGAGCGGAAAGAATTTAAATCCTATTTCCAATTTTTATTGAGCGAAGGGTACAGCATTTTTGCACCAAATTTTCGTGGATCAACTGGCTATGGATTGAAGTTTATGAAGATGGTAGAAGGCAATTGGGGACATGGTCCGCGCCTTGACAATGTAGCTGGTTTGGATTGGCTCGTTGAAAACGGGTATGCGAAAAAGGGTGAAATCGTTTTGATGGGCGGCAGTTACGGTGGATATATGGCATTGCTTCTGCATGGCCGTCATGCGGAATACTTCAGTGCTGTTGTAGATATTTGCGGTCCTTCAGATTTGTTTTCATTCATCAATTCTGTACCGGATTTTTGGAAGCCGGTAATGGATCAATGGGTTGGACATCCGGAAAGAGATAAGGAAAAGTTGATAGAATATTCGCCAATCACTTACTTGGATGGGATGACGAAGCCAATGCTTGTTATACAAGGGGCCAACGATCCGCGAGTTGTGAAAGAAGAATCGGAAAAAATCGTGCAGTCTTTGCGGCAGAAAGGAAGAAACGTAGAATATATGCTAATGGAAGATGAAGGTCACGGTTTTTCCAAGAAGGAAAATGAGATTGCGGCTTTTCGTAAAATTCAATCCTTTTTAAAAAATGTGACGAGTGAAAGTGTAGAAGTTTAATGAAAAGAAAAGGCATACCCGATTATTCGAGTATGCCTCCTGTGACTTAAAGAATAAGTAAAAATATCAGCACCAAAGCTATCGCTATTTGGAACAGACCAATACCGCCGGCGTACGCGGAGATTTTCCAGCCGTGCTGTGTCAGGTCTTTTATTTTTACGCTCATGCCGATGCCGGCAAGGGCGATAATTTCCAAGTAATTTCCGAATGTTTTAATTGGATGCGTGATTGTTTCCGGAAATTGCAGAATGCTGTTAATGATGCACAGTATGAAGAATCCAGCTACATACCATGGAAGAATCGAGCTTAGCTGGAATGACCATTTGCTAGGCTTCGGTTCTTCTTTGTGCTTCGCTTTTTTGATGCGAGCCAATACGAATACGACAGCAGCCAAGAAGATAATTCGGCTGATTTTGAAAACAGCGGCCTGATCTTTTACAGCCTCGCCTACGATGCTTCCGCTTGCGACAACTTGACCGACAGATTGCAATGTACCGCCGATTAAAGCAGAAGAAGGCAGCACTTCGTTATTGAACACGAGACTTGTAACCCCCGGCAAAATAATCATCAAAACCGTTCCAAGCAGGTTGACAATTGTGATAGAAACCGCCATGTCTGATACTTTCGCCTTAAGGGCAGGCGCTGTTGAAGCGATGGCGGATGAACCGCAGACAGCATTGCCGCTAGCCATTAACAGACGGAAATCTTCTTCAAAACCGAGTTTTTTTCCAAGCCAGATAACAAAGGCAATGGTAGCACTCATTTGAATCAAGATGAACGCCAGTCCATTCCAGCCGATATCAACTAAGCTTTCAAACGTCAATGTTGCCCCTAATAAAATAATAGAATAGTAAAGCAGTTTACTTTCAGAAAACTTGACACCGGCCTTTAATGTTTCGTTAGAACCGAAGTTCATGTTTCCGATGACAATCCCGATCAGAATGGCGAATAAGCCGCTGCCAAGGCTCGGGAAGAATTTGCCGAGTACGATTCCGATGAAGGCAATTGCAATACAGAGTAATAGTCCTGGTAGTATGCTTTTAAAAAATTTCATGATGTAACCTCTTTAGTAAAAAGTAATATAGAACACTAAATCACTATATTACCATAACGTTGAAATGAAGTTTATTTAAAAATATAGGAAATAAAGTAGATTCAAGACAATTGTGGTAAGTATAGAAGTTTTAAAGTGTATGTATCAATTTTGAATGCGAATAAGCACTATAAGAAGCGAGGGAAAAGTCTGATTCATTCCGGTTTGTTTAAGGAAATCGAAGACGGGCTGTTCGCGACATTTTAAGAATTGAACAACAAATTTATCTTTCACCGTCTCCTTGCCATTTGAATAGTCTGTTATGAAAGCTATTTTAATAAAATGGCAGGGGGATTGAAGATGAAGAAAATAGCGATTTGGTCAATCATTTTTTGCTTGTCGCTGTTCGGTTGGACAAGCGTTGGCTTTGCGCTTGAGCGTGGCGGCACGACGCAATATGACGGTATTGATGTCAGTGCATTTCAAGGCGATATTGACTTTGACAGTGTGAAGGCAGCGGGGATAGAGTTTGTTTATATAAAGGCGAGTGAGGGGACAACCTTGGTTGATCCGAAGTTCGAGGATAACTATGCAGGAGCGAAGGATGCCGACCTTCTTATCGGTGTCTATCACTTTGTGAGAGCGCAAAATGTTTCTGAGGCGCAAGCAGAGGCGCGATTTTTTGCTGAAAACATTAGCGGGAAGGAAATTGACGGGAAGCTGGCGATGGACTTTGAAGTGTTTACCGGTTTGACAAATGAGCAAGTTAATGAAATATCGGTGGCTTTTATAGATGAGTTGATCAATTTGACTGGGAAAGAAGTTGTCATTTATAGCGATGCTTCGAATGCCACGGATGTGTTTGATGAGTCGCTCACGGAGTATTCACTTTGGGTAGCGGAGTATGGCGTGGAGGAGCCGTCAGATGCAGTCATTTGGGATACGTGGGCCGGCTGGCAATATTCCGATGCAGGACAAGTTTCCGGCATTAGCGGTAATGTCGACTTGGATTATTTTACGGATGAAATGCTTATGTCGGACAGGTCGCCAATTCCTGAACCCGAGCCTGAGCCGGGAGACACGGTCACGATTACGTATACAGTCAAGAGCGGAGATACACTAAGTG
>JBJFHH010000039.1:0-21142 GCA_051893475.1 Bacillus sp. (in: firmicutes)
CTGGTTTTTGAGCTTGTTGATTGTGCTCAGCGCCAGCATATACGTGTAATTTTTTAAACATTTGACGTCCAAGAGAGTTCTTTGGAAGCATACCTTTAATAGCAAGCTCTAACATTTGCTCAGGGTATTTAGTTTTCATTTCTAATGCTGTTCTTTCTTTCAATCCACCTGGGTGCATTGTGTGACGACGATAGATTTTGTCAGTCAACTTTTTACCTGTTAAGTGAATTTCTGAAGCATTGATAATAATTACATGATCACCAGTGTCAACGTGCGGTGTGAATGTCGGTTTATTTTTACCACGTAAAATAGAAGCTACTTCACTAGCAAGACGACCTAAAGTTTGGCCTTGCGCGTCGATAACATACCATTTACGCTCGATTTCATTTGCTTTCGCCATGAATGTCGTACGCATCATTTTACCTCCTAATAATTTAAGAAAAATTAGTTTATTTATTTACAATCACGAAAAACTCTTCCGGGGCTCATCGTGGGATTAAATAAAATACATACCATATTATATTAACTATTATAGGTCTGATTGTCAAGATAATGTTCTGCAAATTTAACCCTACTTACAGATGATGGAAATGGATTTCGCGATAGAAATCATTGATTATGCCTTCTGGCTTTCATAATAGACTTGCTGCAAATAGAGACCTTGCGGTGGGGCTGTTTTCCCGGCTGCACTGCGATTGCGTGCCGCTATAATATTTGCCATTTCCTCTGGTTCTCGCTTTCCGGAGCCGATTTCTATGAGTGTTCCTGTCAAGATTCGTACCATATTATACAGAAAGCCATTCCCTGTATACGTCAATGTCAGCACATCGCCAGCTTGCTCACAGTCAATAGAGTGAATCGTTCGGACCTTATCCTTGACGTCTGTATTGGCTGCACAGAAGCTCGAGAAATCATGTGTCCCCAATGCGTACTTAATCGCTTTTTCTATCCTGCCGACATCAATCGGATATGGATAATGATATGCGTAATGACGCATAAGCGGATTTCTGATTTTACTTAGCTGAATCTCATATTTATATGTTTTTCCTTGAGCATTATATCTTGCATGAAAGTTTTCCGCAACTGGTTCGGCAGACAGCACAGCAATATCCTTTGGCAACATCGCATTCATCGCCTGAACCCATCTGTCAGCCGGAATATCCAAATGCGTATCAAAATGAATCACTTGACCTAGCGCATGCACACCGGCATCCGTCCGTCCGGAGGCGACAACTTTGACCGTCTTCTTATGCATTTTTTCTAAAACAGCCTCAAGCTCACTCTGAACAGTACGCGCATCCACTTGAACTTGATAGCCAGAAAATAACGTTCCATCATACGAAATGATACATTTCATTCGTTGCATCTTACATAACTCCTACGTTCTGAAATAAAAAAGAATAATCGCCAATACTACCAGCGAGAGCATCAGCAACGTATCCGCCATTTCCCATTTCAGCTGGCGGTATTTTGTTCTGCCTTCTCCTCCGCGATAACCTCTGGCCTCCATCGCTGTCGCAAGCTCCTCAGCCCGTTTAAAAGAGCTGACAAACAGCGGCACCAGCAATGGAACAATAGCTTTGATCCGTTCCTTAATCGGTCCGGTCGAGAAATCAACACCTCTGGCCGCCTGCGCCTTCATGATTTTCGATGTCTCTTCAAGCAGAGTCGGAATGAAGCGGAGCGAAATGCTCATCATTAACGCCAGCTCATGAACCGGCATTTTCAGCTTCTTGAACGGGTTTAATAAGCTCTCCAGACCATCCGTTAATGTAATCGGTGTCGTCGTAAGCGTCAATAAGGTTGTAATCAAAATCAAGTACGTAAAGCGCAAGGAAATATAAATCCCTTGTCGGAGTCCGCCTTCATATATTTGCAGCCAACCAAGGTCCCATAACACTTCTCCCTCTTTCGTAAAAAACACATGCAAAAAGAAAGTGAATAAAATCAAAAACAAGACAGGCTTCAGTCCATTTATAATAAAACGCAGCTGTATTTTCGACATAAATACAAGAATCAATGTGTACATGCCTAAAATTGTGTACGTAACTGTATTATTTGCAAGAAATACAACACAAACAAAAAGAAAGACCATCAGCAATTTAGAACGGGGATCCATCCGGTGCAGCACTGACTTCGCCGGTACATAACGTCCGATCAGCATGCTCTCTAGCATATTGACGACCCCCTTTTCAGCACTTCAGCCACTTCCTCGGCCAATGACTCGATTGATAAACAAGGCCTGTCAAAACGGTAACCAGCCTCTTTCTGCAGCAACAATTGAAAACGAACAGTTTCTGGTACATCCAAGCCGATTTCGAGCAGTTGCTCCGGCTGCGAGAAAATATCAAGAGGTGTTCCTTTTTTAAAAACCGTTCCGTTGCGCATAACAATAATTTCATCGGAAAATGCAGCTGCATCTTCCATACTGTGTGTTACCAATATCGTTGTCAAATTCTTCTCTTTATGAAGCGAAGCAAACAAATCCATTATTTCGCTTCGTCCGCGGGGGTCAAGACCAGCAGTCGGTTCATCGAGTACAATTACTTCCGGCTCCATTGCCAATACCCCGGCAATCGCTACCCTACGCATTTGACCTCCTGATAAATCAAATGGCGACTTTTGCAAAATATCCTCCGATAATCCGACTAAGCCAATCACTTGTCTTGCAATCTTCTTCGCCTCTGCCTCCGGTACACCAAAATTCATTGGACCAAAGCAAATATCTTTTTCAACTGTCTCTTCAAACAGCTGATGCTCCGGAAACTGAAATACAATGCCGACTTTTTTACGAATTGGTTTCAAGTCTTTCTGCTTCTTGCCTGCAGCAATAATGCGCTCTCCGATTTGCACTTCGCCTCTTGTCGGTCGCAGAAGACCATTTAAATGCTGAAGCAGTGTCGACTTGCCTGATCCGGTTTGACCGATTACCGCATAATATTTGCCCGGTGTGAGATCAAGACTGACATCATGTATCGCCATACGTTCAAAAGGCGTATTCAATTGATAGCGGTATTCTACTTCTCGGAATTCAATGCGCATAGTTCTTTCACCAACTGTTCAAATAATAAATGACGACCAGATATCGGCACATGATGATCACACAATGCCTTAGAAAGCTTAATAGAGAAGGGGATGTCCAAACCTATTGCTGACAGATCTTCATCCATCAGGAATATTTCCGATGGTTTCCCTTCTTTGTATACCTTGCCTCGGTTCATGACGATAATCCGGTCTGCCTGTGCTGCTTCATTTAGATCATGTGTAATCGACACAACCGTTATCTTTTGTTCTTCTCTTAATCGTCTCACAAGCTCAATGAGTTCTTCTCTGCCTCGAGGATCGAGCATGGAAGTTGCCTCATCCAATATAATAATGCTTGGCTGCAATGCCAATACGGAGGCAATCGCCACCCTCTGCTTTTGTCCTCCTGAAAGATGGTGCGGCTCTTGATCGAGAAATGCTCCCATTTTAACACTTTCCAAAGCCCAATGCAGTCTCTCAACCATCACTTCACGGGGAATCCCGTTGTTTTCCAAACCAAAAGCCACATCATCTTGAACAGTCGTTCCTACAAACTGATTATCGGGATTTTGAAAGACCATACCTACTTCTTTTCTGATATCCCATACTGTTTCATTCGTCAACAACTGATCTTTTACATAAATTTCACCTGATTCCGGGAACTGCAAACCGTTTAACAGCTTCGCCAAAGTTGATTTTCCGGAACCGTTATGACCGACTATTGCAAGCCATTCACCTTCCAAAACCGAAAGAGTGACATCCGTCAGCGCTTGTTCTACTTGTCCATCATATGTAAAAGAAACATGATTCACCTTCATTAATTCCTTGCTCATGCCAGCACCTCCGTATCCAATAGCTTTGCAATTTGTCGCTATGCCTCTAAATAGAAGTGTATAACGCTTCCAACGGCTCGTCTAGAAACTTCTTTCATTAATGTATATTAAAAAACGCTGCACCCCCCCTAATGGAAACTAAATGTTCCTTAGTGAAAATAGCAGCGTATACCCAAAGCTTTATTTAATAAAAGCGAGGAGGGGTGCGAGAGCTAGACGTGAAGCACGGATGAAAAATGTGCAGCCATCGTAACACTCTAATTGCGTATTTCTCGAACAATCACTGTCAATTTAGAAAATTGGCAGAACAACGATTGTAAAAAAAGGGTAAGAACACGTTAGTTCTAAACTGTCCCCACCCTTTTTGGAAAATATAATTAAACTAACTCGATAACTACCATTGGAGCTCCGTCACCACGACGTGGACCCATTTTCATGATACGAGTGTAACCGCCTTGGCGATCTTCGTAACGAGGTGCGATATCGCTGAATAATTTTTGAAGTGCGTCTTGACCAGATTCCTCATTAGCAACTTCTTTACGGATGAATGCTGCTGCTTGACGACGAGCGTGCAAGTCACCACGTTTACCAAGAGTGATCATTTTTTCCACTACAGAACGAAGCTCTTTTGCTTTAGCTTCAGTAGTTTCGATACGCTCGAAAACGATTAGGTCAGTAGCCAAATCACGAAGTAATGCTTTACGTTGAGAACTAGTGCGTCCTAACTTTCTGTAACCCATTGAAAGTTTCCCTCCTTTGTTGAAATTATTATCTATAATAGCTGTATAGAAGTTTTTGTAAAAAAACGGAACAACTATGCCGTGCTTAATTAGTCATCTTTACGAAGGCCTAATCCAAGCTCATCTAGTTTTGCTTTAACCTCTTCAAGAGATTTGCGTCCTAGATTACGTACTTTCATCATATCTTCTTCTGTTTTATGAGCAAGCTCTTGAACAGTGTTGATTCCAGCACGCTTTAAGCAGTTGTAAGAACGAACAGAAAGGTCTAGTTCTTCGATCGTCATCTCTAGAACTTTTTCTTTTTGATCTTCTTCTTTTTCAACCATAATTTCAGCATTTTGTGCTTCATCAGTAAGACCAACGAAGATATTTAAGTGCTCTGTTAAAATCTTAGATCCTAATGCAATTGCTTCCTTTGGACCAGTGCTTCCATCAGTCCAAACATCAAGCGTAAGCTTATCGTAATTTGTCATTTGCCCTACACGTGTGTTTTCAACTTGATATGAAACACGTGCAACAGGAGTGTAAATAGAGTCGATTGGAATCACACCTATTGGCTGATCATCACGTTTGTTCTGTTCAGCTGGTGTATAGCCACGTCCGCGACGAGCAGTTAATCTCATGCGCAAATGACCGCCTTTACCAATAGTAGCAATGTGCAAATCTGGATTTAGAATTTCCACGTCGCTGTCATGTGTAATATCAGCAGCAGTGACTACTCCTTCACTCTGTACATCAATTTCAAGCGTCTTCTCTTCATCAGAGTAGATTTTAAGCGCTAATTTCTTAACGTTAAGAATAATAGAAGTTACATCTTCTACCACGCCTTCAATTGTTGAGAACTCATGTAGAACTCCATCTATTTGAATAGATGTGACAGCTGCACCCGGCAGTGAAGATAATAAGATACGACGAAGGGAGTTCCCTAAAGTTGTACCATATCCACGCTCAAGTGGCTCGACGACGAATTTTCCGTACTTGGTGTCATCGCTGATTTCAACCGTTTCGATTTTTGGTTTTTCTATTTCAATCATCACTAAACCCTCCTTCAAAACGTCAAAACCTCGGCTAGTTTATTATAAAGGTTCTAACCGAAATTCCCCCATGTAATTGTTCTCGACTATGCGCAACAACTAATTAATCATCTGTAAACATAATAATGTATCATAACCCATTATAGACGAAAGATACCAATTCTATACAGAAAAATTAAACACGGCGACGTTTTGGTGGACGGCATCCGTTATGCGGAACTGGAGTTACGTCTTTAATAGCTGTAACTTCTAATCCAGCAGCTTGAAGAGCACGAATTGCTGCTTCACGACCAGAACCAGGTCCTTTAACTGTAACTTCAAGAGTTTTTAAACCGTGTTCCATTGAAGCTTTAGCTGCAGTTTCAGCTGCCATTTGAGCTGCGAATGGAGTAGATTTACGAGAACCTCTGAAGCCTAGTGCACCGGCACTTGACCATGAAATTGCATTTCCGTGAGTGTCTGTGATAGTAACAATTGTGTTGTTGAATGTTGAACGGATGTGTGCTACACCAGATTCAATATTCTTTTTCACACGACGTTTACGAGTGTTTGTTTTACGAGCCATGAATAGTAACCTCCTTTACAAATTAATTATTTTTTCTTGTTCGCTACTGTACGACGAGGTCCTTTACGTGTACGAGCGTTGTTTTTAGTATTTTGACCACGAACAGGTAGTCCACGACGGTGACGAAGACCGCGGTAGCAGCCGATTTCCATTAAACGTTTGATGTTTAATGAGATTTCACGACGAAGGTCACCTTCAACTTTTAGTGAATCGATCGCTTCACGGATTTTGTTTAATTCATCTTCCGTTAAGTCGCGAGCGCGTGTATCTTCAGAGATACCAGTTTCAGCTAAGATTTTTTGAGCTGTAGCTTTACCGATACCGTAGATATATGTTAATGAAATGACAATACGTTTGTCACGTGGAATATCAACACCAGCAATACGTGCCATAGGTGTGCACCTCCTCTTTAATTAGCCTTGTTTTTGTTTATGTTTAGGGTTTTCACAAATAACCATTACTTTGCCTCGTCTGCGGATAACTTTACACTTTTCGCAGATAGGTTTAACTGATGGTCTCACTTTCATGTACCTAACCTCCTTAGATCAATCGGAGTGTAACTCAGATTATTTGAATCTGTAAGTGATTCGTCCGCGAGTTAAGTCATACGGTGAAAGCTCAACAGTCACTTTATCACCAGGCAGAATGCGAATAAAGTGCATGCGTATTTTGCCGGATACGTGAGCTAATATAGTATGACCGTTTTCCAATTCTACCTTGAACATTGCATTTGGCAGCGTCTCAGTGACAGTGCCTTCAATTTCAATTACATCATCTTTAGCCATTGATGTCGTCTCCCTTCTCTTAAGACAAATTCGCCTTATTGATTATATCCATTCAACACAGTTTTCTACATAATAACTTCTTAAATCTTCGTTAATATTTCAAATCCCGATTCAGTGATAGCTACTGTATGTTCGAAGTGTGCGCACATTTTCCCGTCTTGAGTAACGACAGTCCAGTTATCTTCTAAAGTTTTTACATATCTGCTTCCTGCATTCACCATTGGCTCAACAGCTAGCACCATGCCAGTCTTTAGACGAGGACCTTTGTTCGGCGGACCGTAGTGAGGAATTTGCGGATCCTCATGCAAGTCTTGGCCGACACCATGACCGACATACTCTCTAACGATAGAGAATTTGTTTGCCTCAACATATGTTTGAATGGCATGGGAGATATTTGAAAGTCGCGCGCCAGGCTTTGCTTCTTCCAAACCTCTATATAAAGACTCTTCTGTTACATCCAAAAGTCTTTGCGTTTCCTCATCAATCACACCTACAGCATACGTCCAGGCTGAATCGCCGTGATAACCTTGGTACTTAGCACCAATGTCGATGGAGATGATATCTCCTTCTTTTAAAACACGTGAACCAGGAATGCCGTGAACAAGTTCTTCATTTACTGAAGCACATATGCTGCCGCGAAATCCATTATACCCTTTAAATGAAGGAATTGCATCATGTTTACGAATAAAGCTTTCTGCAATCGTATCCAGCTCTTTTGTCGTAATCCCCGGTACGATATGCTTCTTTAATTCTTGATGAGTTAAAGCAACAATTTTCCCAGCTTGACGCATTATATCAATTTCGCGTGGGGTTTTACAAATAATCATACTTATAAGCCCCCAAGAAGTTTTTCAATATCTTCGAACACAACGTTAATATCTTGTTGGCCGTTAATATTGCGAAGAGTGCCTTTATCTTCATAGAAAGATAATAGCGGTTTAGTTTGTGCCAGATTTACTTCAAGGCGGTTTTGAACCGTCTCGGCGTTATCGTCAGCACGTTGGTAAAGCTCTCCTCCACAACGTGTACATACGCCTTCTTGAGCAGGCGGATTGAACACTAAGTGGTAAGTAGCTCCACACTCTTTGCAAATACGTCTTCCAGTCAGTCTTTCCATTAAAATGTCTTTATCAACATCTACGTTAATTACGTAGTCGATCGGACGATTTAATTCAGAAAGCATTTCATCAAGTGCAGAAGCTTGAGCAACTGTACGAGGGAAACCGTCTAAAAGGAATCCTTTTTTGCAATCATCTTTGCTTAATCGATCTTTTACAATGCCGATTGTTACCTCATCAGGTACCAATGCGCCTTTGTCCATGAAAGACTTCGCTTGTAAGCCTAGTTCCGTTCCTTCTTTGATAGCAGCACGGAACATATCTCCAGTTGAGATATGAGGGATGTCATATTTTTCTACAATTTTTTCAGCTTGAGTGCCTTTGCCAGCACCAGGAAGCCCCATAAGAACTAGATTCATTAATCTTCCCCCTCAAACTCCATAATGGGTGTTGGGAACTCAAAATGTTCCCAAACCTATTATTTGATAAAACCTTTATAATGACGTTTAACAAGTTGTGCTTCCAGACCTTTCATCGTTTCAAGAGCAACCCCTACTACGATGATCAAGCTAGTTCCGCCAATTTGCACCGATTGCGGAAGTCCCGCAATATTGATGAAAAATATTGGCAGTACAGCTATGACAGCCAAGAAAATGGAACCGACAAATGTTAAACGAGACAATACAAGTTTTAAATACTCTTCAGTATTTTTACCTGGACGAATACCAGGTACATAACCGCCTTGTTTCTTTAAGTTCTCTGCAACCTGCTCAGGATTAACTTGAACAAACGCATAGAAATAAGAGAAGGCGACAATTAATGCCACATACATAATCATACCAACAGGCTTCGAATAATCGAATGTATTAATAATCCAATCCGTCACACTGTTTGATTCAAAGAAACCAGCTATAATAGGTGGAGTCATGATAAACGATACTGCAAAGATAACCGGGATTACACCAGCAGCATTTACTTTTAACGGTAAGTGCGTTGATTGTCCTCCAATTTGATTGCGGCCAGCAGTGCGTTTAGCATACTGAATCGGAATTTTACGCAGTGCTTGTTGAATGAAAATTACACCAACGATCATAGCAATTACTGCTAAAGCGATAAGTACGACGATCACTATACGCATAAATAGTTGATCTCCCGCATTCTCAAGCTGTTGAGCATAAATCTGATTTACCATATTCGGTATACCAGAGATGATCCCAGCGAAGATAATGATTGAGATTCCGTTTCCTACACCTTTAGCTGTAATTTGCTCTCCAAGCCACATTAGGAATGCTGTTCCAGCAGTTAGTACAGTTGCAATCAGCAAGTAAGTCGTGATGCCCGGATTTGTAATAAGCGTTCCATTAGCCATACTATTGAATCCGATTGACATCCCGATTGCTTGAATGAACCCTAGTACTATTGTCCCGTAGCGGGTAAACTGAGCTAATTTACGACGACCAACTTCACCTTGCTTAGACCATTCCGTAAATTTCGGCACAACATCCATTTGCAATAAAGAAATGATGATGGATGCCGTAATGTACGGCATGATGCCCATAGCAAGGATGGAGAAGTTTTGTAAAGCTCCTCCACCAAATGTATTCAGAAGTCCGAATACACCTAATTCATCTTGAGCTTTAAAAAAGTCAGCATTCACATGTGGTACTGGGATAAATGTACCAATGCGGAACACGATGAGCATTAATAATGTAAAGAAGATCTTGTTTCGTATTTCAGCCACGCGCATAAAATTGGAGATTGTCCGAAACATTAAATCACCTCAGTTTGACCGCCAGCAGCTTCGATCGCTTCCTTCGCAGCAGAGGAGAATTTATGAGCTTTTACAGTAAGTTTTTTCTCTAATTTACCGTTAGCAAGAATTTTGATTCCAGCACGCTCTTTTTTCACAACACCAGCTTCGATAAGAAGAGCTGGAGTTACTTCTGTTCCATCTTCGAAAACGTTAAGAGTTGATAGGTTAACAACTGTGTACTCTTTACGGTTGATGTTCGTGAATCCACGTTTTGGTAGACGACGGAATAATGGTGTTTGACCACCTTCAAATCCTAGACGTACACCGCCACCTGAACGAGCATTTTGACCTTTGTGACCTTTACCAGCTGTTTTACCGTTACCAGTACCGATACCGCGTCCTTTACGTTTACGTTCTTGACGAGAACCTTCTGCAGGTTTTAATTCATGAAGTTTCATTTGGGCACCTCCTTGTTAAGAGAAAAAGTTTAATTATTGTTCTTTGACAGTAACAAGATGAGAAACCTTATTAATCATACCGCGGATAGCAGCATTATCATCTAGAACAACTGTTTGATGCATTTTACGTAAACCAAGAGTGTTTACTGTTACGCGTTGGTCGTTCGGACGACCGATTAAGCTACGAGTAAGGGTAATTTCTAATTTCTTTGACATTGATATTCCCTCCCTTAACCTAACAGTTCTTCTACTGATTTACCACGTAATTTAGCTACGTCTTCAGCACGTTTTAATTGTTTTAATCCGTCCATAGTAGCACGAACCATGTTAATAGGCGTGTTAGAGCCTAGTGATTTTGAAAGAATGTCAGCAACACCAGCTAATTCAAGCACAGCACGAACTGGTCCACCAGCGATAACTCCTGTACCTTCAGCAGCAGGTTTTAAAAGAATAGAACCTGCACCGAATCCTCCAAGAACTTCGTGAGGGATACTTGTATTAACCATTGGTACTGTAATTAAGTTTTTCTTAGCATCTTCGATAGCTTTGCGGATAGCATCTGGTACTTCTTGAGCTTTACCAGTACCGAAACCAACGTGACCATTTTTGTCACCTACAACTACTAACGCAGTGAAACGGAAACGACGTCCACCTTTCACAACTTTAGCTACACGGTTAACTGTAACTACGCGTTCTTCTAGTTCTAATTTATTAGGATCAATACGACGCATTGTTTTGTCCCTCCTTATCCATTAAAATTCTAAGCCGTTTTCGCGAGCAGCATCAGCTAATGCTTTCACACGACCATGGAAAAGGTAACCTCCGCGGTCAAATACCACAGATGTGTAACCTTTTTCAACTGCGCGTTTAGCAATTGTTTCGCCGACTTTTTGAGCTGCTTCAATGTTGCTAGTGCTTTCAACGTTTAGATCTTTGTCTAAAGTAGATGCACTTGCAAGAGTTACGCCGTTCACATCGTCAATTAGTTGCGCATAAATGTGCTTATTTGAACGGAACACATTTAAACGAGGACGAGCTTCAGTTCCAGAAAGTTTAGCACGAACGCGTGCGTGTCTTTTTTGACGAACTGCATTTTTATCAAGCTTCGTGATCAATTTACGTCACTCCTTTCATTTACTTATGCAAACTTACTTACCAGTTTTACCTTCTTTACGACGTACAAATTCACCTTCGTAGCGGATACCTTTACCTTTGTAAGGCTCTGGCGGACGAACGTCACGGATATTAGCTGCTAATGCACCTACGCGCTCTTTGTTCGCACCTTTTACGATGATTTTAGTGTTAGAAGGAACTTCGATTTCGATACCTTGTTCTGGTTCGATTTCAACAGGGTGAGAGTACCCAACGTTAAGAACTAATTTGTTCCCTTGTTTTTGAGCACGGTAACCTACACCGATAAGTTCTAAACCTCTTTCGAAGCCTTTAGATACACCCTCAACCATGTTAGCTAGTACAGCGCGAGTTGTACCATGGATTGTACGGTGTTCTTTAGAATCAGAAGGACGAGTTAATGTGATCACGTTCTCTTCTTGAGTGATTGTAATTTCAGGATTGAAAGTACGAGTTAATTCGCCTTTCGGTCCTTTTACGATAACATTGTTGTTCGCATCAATTGTTACAGTAACACCTGATGGAATTTCAATAGGTTTTTTACCTACACGAGACATTTAGTGCACCTCCATTCGTGAAAAAATATATTACCAAACGTAAGCTAGTACTTCTCCGCCAATTTTCTTAGCGCGTGCTTCTTTATCAGTTACAACACCTTGAGAAGTTGAAACGATAGCGATACCTAAACCGTTTAATACGCGTGGAACCTCTCCAGCTTTCGCATAAACACGTAGTCCAGGTTTACTAATACGTTTAAGACCAGTAATTACACGTTCATTATTTGAACCGTATTTTAAGAAGATACGGATAATACCTTGCTTATTGTCTTCGATAAGTTCTACATCACGGATGAAGCCCTCACGTTTTAAGATTTCAGCAACATCAGTTTTAATCTTAGAAGCAGGAAGCTCAAGCTTCTCGTGACGCACCATGTTCGCGTTACGAATGCGAGTAAGCATATCTGCAATTGGATCTGTCATGACCATTTATTTTTACCTCCTTCCCAAAATCGGGTTTTACCAGCTAGCTTTCTTCACGCCAGGAATTTGTCCTTTATATGCAAGTTCACGGAAACAAATACGGCAAAGCTTAAATTTACGGTATACAGAGTGCGGGCGACCACAGCGCTCACAACGTGTATATTCTTGTACTTTAAACTTTTGAGTGCGCTTTTGTTTCACGACCATTGATTTTTTAGCCACGTTTACGCCTCCCTTTATTTTTGATTACTTTTGGAATGGCATTCCGATTTGAGTAAGCAATTCACGTGCTTCTTCATCAGTGTTTGCCGTAGTAACGATTACGATGTCCATTCCACGAACTTTACTTACTTTATCGTAGTCAATCTCAGGGAAGATTAATTGTTCTTTTACACCAAGAGTGTAGTTTCCACGACCATCGAATGATTTCTTAGAAACACCACGGAAGTCACGTACACGTGGTAAAGAAATTGTTACTAACTTGTCTAGGAATTCATACATGCGCTCACCGCGAAGAGTTACTTTCGCACCGATTGGCATGCCTTCACGAAGACGGAAGCCAGCAATTGATTTTTTCGCTCTAGTTACTACTGGTTTTTGACCAGTTACTAGGCTTAATTCTTCCACTGCATTGTCAAGTGCTTTAGCGTTTGCTACAGCATCACCTACACCCATGTTGATAACGATCTTCTCAACTTTAGGAGCTTGCATTACAGATGTATAATTAAACTTGCTCATAAGAGCAGGAACGATTTCTTTTGAATATTTTTCCTTTAGGCGGTTCATGTATTGTACCTCCCTTCATTAATTACTTATTTATCTAAGGATTCACCAGATTTTACAGAAACGCGTACTTTTTTACCGTCTACTGTTTTGTAGCCAACACGTGTTGGAGCTCCAGTTTTAGGATCTAGAGGCATAACGTTTGATACGTGGATAGCAGCTTCTTGGCTAATGATTCCTCCTTGAGGATTAGCTTGAGAAGGTTTTGAATGCTTCTTCACGATATTTACACCTTCAACCAATACACGGTTTTTCTTCGGGTAAGCTTCAAGGATAACACCTTGTTTGCCTTTATCCTTACCAGAGATGACTACTACTTTGTCACCTTTTTTAACATGCATGTGTTTCGCACCTCCTTGAAAGGCCTTTACAGGTTTTTACATTACAGTACTTCTGGAGCAAGTGATACGATCTTCATGAAGTTGTTGTCACGAAGTTCACGAGCAACTGGTCCGAAGATACGAGTCCCACGAGGACCTTTGTCGTCTTTGATAATTACACAAGCGTTCTCATCAAATTTGATGTAAGAACCGTCGTTACGACGTACGCCAGACTTAGTACGTACAACTACAGCTTTAACTACATCACCTTTTTTAACAACGCCTCCAGGTGTTGCTTGTTTTACAGTACATACGATGATATCACCGATGTTAGCAGTCTTACGGCCTGAACCGCCAAGAACTTTAATTGTTAAAACTTCACGAGCACCTGAATTGTCAGCAACTTTTAGACGTGATTCTTGTTGAATCATGTACGAGACCTCCTTTCGGAATTTACTTTATCCGAACAGAATATAATTAGATGATAACAGCTTTTTCTACTACTTCAACTAGACGGAAACGTTTAGTTGCAGATAGTGGGCGAGTTTCCATGATTTTCACGATATCGCCGATTTTTGCTGCGTTTTGCTCATCGTGAGCTTTAAACTTTTTAGAGTACTTTACGCGCTTACCGTATAGTTTGTGCGTTTTATACGTTTCTACTTGAACTGTGATCGTTTTATCCATTTTGTCAGATACTACGCGTCCAGTGTAGACTTTGCGTTGATTGCGTTCACTCATTTTCGCAAACCTCCTCTCGATTATTAATTGTTGGCACTGATCTCTCTTTGACGAACAACAGTTTTCATACGAGCGATCGATTTGCGCACTTCGCGAATACGTGCAGTATTTTCAAGTTGTCCAGTAGCTAACTGGAAACGAAGGTTGAATAACTCTTCTTTTAGCGATTTTACTTTTTGTTCAATTTCAGCAGTGGTTAAGTCTTTAATTTCATTAATTTTCATTTGATTCACCACCATTTTCTTCTCGTTTCACGAACTTACATTTAACTGGAAGTTTGTGTGATGCAAGACGTAATGCTTCACGAGCAACCTCTTCAGATACACCAGAGATTTCGAACATTACTTTACCTGGTTTTACAACAGCTACCCATCCTTCAGGAGCACCTTTACCAGAACCCATTCGGACTTCTAGAGGTTTAGCAGTGTATGGTTTGCTTGGGAAAATTTTGATCCAAACTTTACCGCCACGTTTCATGTAACGAGTCATTGCGATACGAGCAGCTTCGATTTGACGGTTAGTAATCCAAGAAGCTTCTAAAGCTTGGATACCGTATTCTCCGAAGTGTACTTCTTTACCGCCTTTTGCTTGGCCTCTCATTTTGCCGCGGTGTTCACGACGATATTTAACGCGTTTTGGCATTAACATGATTATTTTCCTCCTTCCTCGGATTTCTTCTTAGTAGGAAGGACTTCTCCACGATAGATCCATACTTTAACACCAAGCTTACCGTAAGTAGTATCAGCTTCAGCGTGAGCATAGTCTATATCCGCGCGAAGTGTATGAAGTGGAACAGTTCCTTCGCTGTATTGTTCAGAACGAGCGATATCAGCGCCGCCTAGACGACCAGATACCATTGTTTTGATACCTTGCGCACCAGCACGCATTGTGCGTTGGATTGCTTGTTTTTGAGCACGACGGAAAGATACACGATTTTCTAATTGACGAGCAATGTTCTCTGCAACTAGTTTCGCGTCAAGATCCGCTTTCTTAATTTCGATGATGTTGATGTGTACACGTTTACCAGTTAACTGGTTTAAAGCTTTACGTAGAGCTTCTACTTCAGTACCACCTTTACCGATAACCATTCCTGGTTTCGCAGTGTGAACAGAAACGTTAATGCGGTTAGCAGCACGTTCGATTTCAACCTTAGATACAGAAGCATCATTTAAACGTTGCGCGATATATTCACGAACTTTTAAGTCTTCATGTAAAAGATTTGCGTAGTCTTTGTCAGCGTACCATTTTGATTCCCAATCACGGATGATTCCGACACGCAAACCGATTGGATTTACCTTTTGACCCACAGATTATCCCTCCTTCTTTTCTGATAAAACGATTGTAATATGACTAGTACGTTTGTTAATCGCACTCGCACGACCCATAGCGCGAGGACGGAAACGTTTTAAAGTTGGTCCTTCGTTCACGTATGTTTCACTAACTACTAAATTGTTTACGTCCATTTCGTAGTTGTGTTCAGCGTTTGCCATAGCAGACTTCAATAACTTCTCTACTACTGGAGATGCTGCTTTTGGTGTGTGGCGAAGGATTGCGATCGCTTCTCCTACTTGCTTTCCTCTGATAAGATCGATTACTAAACGAACTTTACGAGGCGCAATACGAACTGTATTTGCAACAGCTTTTGCTTGCATGAGATGCCCTCCTCTCATTAACGTCTTGTTTTCTTGTCATCACTTGCGTGACCTTTGTAAGCGCGCGTTGGTGCGAACTCACCTAACTTGTGACCTACCATATCTTCCGTTACGTATACAGGAACATGTTTACGTCCATCATAAACAGCGATTGTGTGACCGATGAATTGTGGGAAGATAGTAGAACGACGAGACCAAGTTTTTACCACTTGTTTCTTGTCAGTTTCATTTAACTTCTCGATTTTAACCATTAAATGATCATCAACAAAAGGTCCTTTTTTTAGGCTACGACCCATGGGTGTACCTCCCTTCGTGATTGTCCTACGGTTCGGTTGTTGAACCGTAGCTCAACCCCGTTATTTTTTAGAACGACGAACGATAAATTTGTCGGATTTGTTTTTCTTCTTACGTGTTTTAGCACCAAGAGTTGGTTTGCCCCATGGTGACATTGGTGATTTACGTCCGATTGGAGAACGACCTTCACCACCACCGTGTGGGTGATCAACCGGGTTCATTACAGATCCACGAACAGTTGGGCGTTTGCCTAACCAACGAGAACGACCTGCTTTACCGATGTTGATAAGTTCGTGTTGTTCGTTACCAACTTGACCTACTGTAGCGCGGCAAGTAGCAAGGATCATGCGAACTTCACCAGAGTTAAGACGTACTAATACGTAGCGTCCTTCTTTACCAAGTAATTGTGCAGAAGTACCAGCTGAACGTACAAGTTGACCACCTTTACCAGGTTTTAACTCGATGTTGTGAATTACAGTACCTACTGGAATATTTTGAAGTGGTAGTGCGTTACCTACTTTGATGTCAGCTTCAGCGCCAGACATGATCTCCATACCTACTTCTAGGCCTTTAGGAGCTAGGATATAACGTTTTTCACCATCCACATAGTTAATCAATGCGATGTTTGCTGAACGGTTTGGATCATACTCAATAGTAGCAACGCGTCCTGGTATACCATCTTTATTGCGTTTGAAGTCAATAATACGGTATTGACGCTTGTGGCCGCCACCTTGATGACGAACAGTTAACTTACCTTGGTTGTTACGACCGCCCTTTTTGTGTAAAGGAGCTAATAGTGACTTTTCTGGAGTGCTAGTAGTAATCTCAGCGAAATCAGAAGCTGTCATATTACGTCGACCATTGGAGGTAGGTTTATACTTTTTAATCGCCATTGTTTTCCCTCCTTCTACTAATTAATAAAGCTTACGCTTCAAAAATCTCGATATCTTTACTGTCTTGTGTTAATGTAACAATCGCTTTACGGCGCTTGTTTGTATAGCCTGCATGACGTCCCATGCGTTTGAATTTACCTTTATAGTTCATGATGTTAACTTTTTCAACTTTAACGTCAAAGATTTCTTGAACAGCATCTTTAACTTGAGTTTTGTTAGCTTTTACATCAACTTCAAAAGTATATTTCTTTTGAGCCATTGCGTCAGCAGAAGCCTCAGTGATTACAGGGCGCTTAATGATATCACGTGCATCCATTATGCAAGCACCTCCTCTACTTTTTCAACAGCTGATTTAGTGATGATTAGCTTGTTGTGAGATACTAAATCTAACACGTTTAAGCCGTTAGCGTCAACAACAGTAACACCTGGGATGTTACGAGCTGATAATGCTACATTGTCATTCACTACATCTGTTACGATAAGTGCTTTAGTGTCTACAGATAATCCTTTTAAGAACGCTACTGCTTCTTTAGTTTTTGGAGCTTCGAAAGATAAGCTGTCAATTACTAAGATGTTCTCTTCTACTACTTTAGATGCTAAAGCAGATTTAAGAGCTAAGCGACGTACTTTCTTAGGAAGTTTGTAGCTGTAAGATCTTGGTTGTGGTCCGAATACAGTACCACCGCCACGCCATTGTGGAGAGCGGATAGAACCTTGACGTGCACGACCAGTACCTTTTTGACGCCATGGTTTACGTCCACCGCCTGCTACTTCAGAACGATTTTTTACTTTGTGAGTACCTTGGCGTAATGAAGCGCGTTGCATAACGATTGCTTCGAATAATACGCTTTGGTTAGGTTCGATACCAAAAATAGACTCAGCTAGCTCGATTTCACCAACTTTAGCGCCTTTTTGGTCAAATAATGTAACTTTAGGCATTTTCTAATGCTCCTCCTTTCTTGTTAACTTATTTTGCTTTAACCGCACTTTTAACTTTGATTAGAGATTTTTTCGCACCAGGTACGTTACCTTTAATCAATAGTAAGTTACGCTCAGCGTCAACTTTAACAATTGTTAAGTTTTGAACAGTAATTTGGTCTCCACCCATACGTCCAGGTAATAATTTACCTTTGAATACGCGGTTTGGAGCTACAGGACCCATTGAACCAGGGCGACGGTGGTAACGAGAACCGTGAGACATTGGTCCGCGAGATTGTCCGTGGCGTTTGATTGAGCCTTGGAAACCTTTACCTTTTGATACACCTGTTACATCTACTACATCGCCTTCAGCGAAAATACTAACTTGGACTTCTTGACCAACCTCATACTCATCAAGGTTAACTCCGCGGAATTCGCGAATGAAGCGCTTAGGTGCAGTGTTTGCTTTTGCTACATGTCCTTTTTCAGGTTTGTTAGCTAATTTTTCACGTTTGTCAGAGAAACCGATTTGGATCGCTTCGTAGCCATCGTTTTCGATTGTTTTCTTTTGAAGAACAACGTTAGAACCAGCTTCAACAACTGTTACAGGGATTAATTCACCGTTTTCAGCAAATACTTGCGTCATACCGATTTTTCTTCCTAAGATTCCTTTGGTCATAAGTCACACCTCCTGATAATGTTATAATTTATGATTATAATTTGATTTCGATATCAACGCCAGATGGCAGATCTAAACGCATTAATGAATCAACTGTTTGTGGAGTTGGATTCACGATGTCGATTAGACGTTTGTGAGTACGCATCTCGAATTGTTCACGAGAATCTTTGTACTTATGAACCGCACGTAGGATTGTGTATACTGATCTCTCAGTTGGTAATGGAATCGGACCAGATACAGCAGCACCAGAACGTTTTGCAGTTTCAACGATTTTCTCAGCAGATTGATCAAGGATACGGTGATCATATGCTTTTAAACGAATACGAATCTTTTGTTTTGCCATTATTTTCCCTCCTTTTCGCCTATTTTTCTAAATAGACATTACTCCGCGGAAATTTCCTTACACTCGCCATGGCAAAGCGGCCGGGTGTATCAGCAACCTCCCGCATCATCGCGGCCAAAGACCAACATTGTCTATTATACAGAACTTCAGAAGAAAATGCAACCCACTTTTTTCTGTTCATGTTCTGTAGCGCACTTTTTCTATTATACACAGTATATGTGCTTTTTTCAAGCTGTAGTTATCGGCCAGTTAGTGTTTAATCATTCTACTCCAGCCATGTCGCGATCATAAATACCAGTTCTAACTAAAGCTTATATATTATAGAAGAAACTCGTATATTTCTTGCTTATGCAGTTACTAAATATCGTTTCACAAGCTTTATGATTATATCACAGAAATTAAAAAAAGCAGATGGAAAATCCATCTGCTTTTGGAATGCTATGCGCAAATTACTTAATGATAGAAGAAACTACGCCAGCGCCTACAGTACGTCCACCCTCACGGATAGAGAATTTAGTACCTTCTTCGATAGCAACTGAAGCGATTAGTTCAACAGTCATTTCGATGTTGTCGCCAGGCATAACCATTTCTACACCTTCAGGAAGGTTACAGATACCAGTTACGTCAGTTGTACGGAAGTAGAACTGTGGACGGTAGTTTGAGAAGAATGGAGTGTGACGTCCGCCTTCTTCTTTTGATAATACGTAAACTTCAGCTTTGAAGTTTGTGTGTGGGTTGATTGAACCTGGTTTAGCTAATACTTGACCACGTTCGATTTCGTCACGAGAAACACCACGAAGTAGTGCACCGATGTTGTCACCAGCTTCAGCATAGTCAAGAAGCTTACGGAACATTTCTACACCAGTTACAGTTGTTGATTTAGCTTCGTCAGCAAGACCTACGATCTCAACAACGTCACCAACTTTAACTTGTCCACGCTCAACACGACCTGTAGCAACAGTACCACGACCAGTGATTGAGAATACGTCCTCAACTGGCATCATGAATGGTTTGTCAGTGTCACGAGTTGGAGTTGGGATGTATTCGTCAACTGCAGCCATAAGCTCGTTGATTTTTTCTTCCCACTCAGCTTCTCCTTCAAGAGCTTTAAGAGCAGAACCTTTGATTACTGGGATATCATCGCCAGGGAATTCATATTCAGATAGTAGGTCACGGATTTCCATTTCTACTAATTCAAGTAATTCTTCGTCGTCAACCATATCACATTTGTTCATGAATACTACTAAGTAAGGTACACCTACTTGACGAGAAAGAAGGATGTGCTCACGAGTTTGTGGCATTGGGCCGTCAGCAGCAGATACTACTAGGATACCGCCGTCCATTTGAGCAGCACCAGTGATCATGTTTTTAACGTAGTCAGCGTGACCTGGGCAGTCAACGTGTGCATAGTGACGAGTAGCAGTTTCGTACTCAACGTGTGCAGTAGAGATTGTGATACCACGTTCTCTTTCTTCAGGAGCACCATCGATTTGATCGTAAGCGCGAGCTTCTGCTCCACCTACTTTAGATAGTACTGAAGTAATAGCAGCAGTTAGAGTTGTTTTACCATGGTCAACGTGACCGATTGTTCCAATGTTAACGTGTGGTTTAGAGCGATCGAATTTAGCTTTAGCCATTAGGAATTTCCTCCTCGAAATAAATAATTAGATTTGTTAAGTATGCTGCTATGAAGGGAAAATATTCATTCTCCCACCACAGCTTACATAAGTAGTTATACTTTATTAAAAGGTGAAAATCAATTATTCACCTTTATTTTTTTTGATGATCTCTTCAGAGATTGCTTTAGGTACTTCTTCGTAGTGATCGAAGTGCATTGAGAACGTTCCGCGACCTTGAGTTGCTGAACGTAGAGTCGTTGCATATCCGAACATTTCAGATAGTGGAACGAACGCTTTAACTACTTGTGCGTTACCGCGTGCTTCCATACCTTCAACGCGACCACGGCGAGAAGTGATGTTACCCATGATATCTCCAAGATACTCTTCAGGCATTACAACTTCAACTTTCATGACTGGCTCAAGGATAACTGGCTTACATTTTGATGCAGCATTTTTCAATGCCATAGATGCAGCAATTTTGAAGGCCATTTCAGATGAGTCAACATCATGGTAAGATCCGTCGAATAATTTAGCTTTAA
>JBJFHH010000040.1:0-5030 GCA_051893475.1 Bacillus sp. (in: firmicutes)
GACTTGGGTATACCTCCATATCAACAATTAATAAGATAACATAGGTGTTTAAAGCGAGTCAAGCAGATTTTCTCTTTTTTAATATATTGTATTAGGATAATAAAAACGTCCTCTGCTTCTCTTATATAGTGCCCTTTTTCACAGTTCTTATGAAAGAAAAAGCTGCCCCCGTTATTAGAGACAGCTTCCTATTGTATCAGCTCTTAGTTAGAGATGACACTTTTCCCGCCCATGTATGGACGTAATACTTCAGGAATGATGACACTTCCATCTTCCTGCTGGTAATTTTCTAAGATAGCTGAAACGGTTCGCCCGATTGCCAGACCAGAACCGTTTAATGTGTGAACATGCTCCGGTTTACCCTTCGGATCGCGACGGAAGCGAATATTTGCTCTTCGCGCCTGAAATCCTTCGAAATTACTGCAAGAAGAAATTTCGCGGTATGTTCCGTAGCTTGGCAGCCAAACCTCGATATCGTATTTCTTTGCTGCTGTGAAACCTAAATCAGCAGAGCACATACTCATAACACGGTATGGTAGGCCTAAAAGTTGAAGTACTTTTTCCGCATGGCCAGTCAGCTTCTCTAATGATTCATAAGAATCTTCCGGTTTAACAAATTGAACTAGTTCTACTTTGTTGAATTGATGCTGACGAATCAGCCCTCTTGTGTCGCGTCCCGCAGAACCGGCTTCAGAACGGAAACATGCGCTGTATGCCGCATAGCGGATCGGCAAGTCATTTACATTTAAAATTTCATCACGATGCATATTCGTAACAGGTACTTCAGCTGTTGGAATCAGGAAGTAATCTTCGCTTTCAATTAGGAAAGCATCCTCTTCAAACTTAGGAAGCTGGCCAGTTCCTGTCATGCTTGCACGGTTTACCATGTATGGCGGGAGCACTTCTGTATATCCGTGCTCTTCAACATGCAAATCAAGCATGAAGCTTGCTAATGCACGCTCTAAACGCGCACCTAAACCTTTATAAAATACGAAACGGCTTCCCGTTACTTTCGCAGCTCTTTCAAAATCAACGATATTTAAGTCAGTGGCAATATCCCAATGCGGTTTCGGCTCGAATGTGAATTCAGGAACATCTCCCCATGTTCTTGCTACAACGTTATCATCCTCACTGTCTCCAAGCGGAACACTTTCATGAGGGATATTAGGGATAGAAAGCAATAATTTATTTAAAGTCTCTTCTACTTCACGAAGTTCCTCATCCAACGCCTTAATTTTGTCGCCTACTTCACGCATTTCAGCAATATACTGATCAGCATCTTGCTTCTCGCGCTTCATCACGGCGATTTTTTGAGAAACTTCATTACGCTTGCTCTTTAAATTTTCTGTTTCGACAAGGAGCTCACGACGTCTTTTATCCAGCTCCTCGAATTTACCTAAATCCGTTAAATCTTCACCGCGATATTCAAGCTTGCGTTTAATCTCTTCAAAATTGTCGCGTAAAAACTTCAGTTCTAACATTGTGTTTCCTCCTTCATTTTATCTGTTGAAAGCTGATAGGCTGCTTTAGCGTATAAAAAACAAAAAAATCCCGTCCCTAAAAAAGGGACGAGATTTACCCGCGTTGCCACCCTAGTTAAAGACAGACTTTAATTACTGTCTTTCACTTTAAATTCATAACGGCTTTAATGCCGAAAGTATTTATTAACCATTACAATGGCGTTCCATACTTCACTCAGGGACGGATTCACAAGGGCTTACTATCGATTTGCACCAACCACCGACTCTCTTACAAATAAGCTTCTCGCTACTATTTCCCATCAATGCTTTCATCATATCGAATTTGTTTTCAATTTACTATAAATTATCCCAACATGCAACCATTTTATACATAAGAAAAGCGAAAGCGGCTCATTCAGCCTTGTCCAGCATAAGTTGCCTGCTGCAAATACCTTATTATTTATTTTTATTATAAAAAAGAAGACCGGAATAAGATTATTCCGCTCTCCTTTAAACAATCGTTTTTAATTAAAACCAGCCTTTAACTGTTGAAGATACAGTATCCCATACATCTCCGAAGAATCCGCCGACTGCTCTCATTGATAGTACGAACCAGTTCGCTTTTTCTACAGTTTCAGCAGCGACCAAATCAACACGCGCTGATTTCTCGCTTATAAGGAATCCATATTGATCATCTGCTGATTGCACTGTTACATAACCAATTACATCGCCTTTTTTAATCGGAGCAACTAATTCTCCATCTTCATTCAGTAAATCTTCATCAATAACTACAACAGGCTCGTAGCTGTCTTTAGTGCCCTTTTCAATAGCTAAATCAAGAGCTTCGCTTGTCTCTAAAGCAACTGTTTTCTCTTTACCTTTGCTAACGGCAAGTTCACTATACTCTTTCGGCACATAACCCGCTTCAAGAATTTCTTCATCGCTAAAGTTACTGAATGCATAGTTCAAGATTTTAGCCGTATCTGTAAAACGCTCATTTTTCGTGGATGATTTCATTACTACAGAAATATAACGCTGTCCGTCTCTTTCAGCTGTCGCTGTGAAACAGTAGCCGGCAAAATCAGTTGAACCTGTTTTCAACCCGTCTACACCTTTATATTCAAAAATCAAACCTGGAAGCATCCAGTTAAAGTTTGGATATTCCTCACCGTCTCTGAATGTTAATGTCGGTTGACTTGATGTTTCAAGTACTTCAGGGAAGTCTGTTAACAGACGGTATGCAAGAATAGCAGTATCTCTTGCTGACATAACGTTTTCATCGTTTTGGCCGCCTGCCGGAATAGCCCCTAATAAGTTAGAGTTATTCAGACCGCTCGCATTAACGAATGTATAATTTGTCATACCAAGCTCGGCTGCTTTTTTATTCATCAATTCGACGAAATTCTTCTCACTGCCGGAAACAAGTTCAGCTAATGCTACTGTAGCTGCATTACCGGAAAAGATCGCCATCGCTTCATACAATTCTTTTACCGTATAGTTTTCACCTTGAGTCAACCCAACATTGGAAAGACCAGCGGCTTTAGACAGGTTATGTACATATTCATTAATTTGTACAGTTTGATCCCATTCAATCTTGCCTTCGCTAATTGCTTCTAAAACGATGTATTCTGTCATCATCTTAGACATACTTGCAACACCAAGTACTTTGTCTGCATTTTTCTCATACAAAATCTTGCCTGTCTCGGCATCTAACAAAATAGCAGCTTCTGCGCTAATATCAAGAATATCACCGCTGTCAGCAGCCGCAGCTTGCTGTGTGCTCAAAGCAAACTGTGAACAAAGGAACGTTACTAGTAAAGTGAATACTAGTGAAATCTGGCTGAATTTTTTCAACTTCTTTACCTCCGCAATTGATTTGTATATATTGTAAATATTATTTTTTTGAACATCCTACTTATTCTAGCATAAACAGTATAAAAAAAACAGACAGAGGATAATCCTCTATCTGTTTTCTACATAGACATTTAAATAGTAAAAAAGTCTTAGCTTAAAGAGTAGTTCGGTGCTTCTTTCGTAATTTGTACGTCATGCGGATGACTTTCTCTCAAACCTGCGCCAGTCATTCGAACAAATTGTGAATTTTCTCTTAGCTCTTGCAGATTAGCTGTTCCGCAATAACCCATGCCGGAACGAATTCCACCAGTTAATTGATATAAAGTGTCTGCTAAAGGTCCTTTGTATGGAAGACGCCCTTCGATACCCTCCGGAACGAACTTCTTGTTATCTTCTTGGAAATAACGGTCTTTTGAACCTTTTTCCATAGCAGCCACAGAGCCCATTCCGCGGTAGACTTTAAATCTTCTTCCTTGGAAGATCTCTGTTTCGCCAGGGCTTTCGCTAACACCCGCAAGCAAGCTTCCAAGCATAACAACATGCCCGCCTGCAGCTAGAGCTTTAACAATATCTCCTGAATACTTAATACCGCCATCAGCGATAATGGCTTTGCCTAATTTGCGCGCTTCTGTTGCACAATCAAAAATAGCTGTAATTTGAGGGACACCAACACCTGCAACAACACGAGTTGTACAAATAGAACCTGGTCCGATACCAACTTTAACAACGTCTGCTCCAGCTTCAAATAAAGCTCTAGTTGCTTCAGCAGTCGCTACGTTACCCGCGATGATATTTAGTTTAGGGAATGCTTCACGTACTTCCTTCACTGTGTTAAGAACGCCTGCTGAATGACCATGCGCTGTATCGATTACAATGGCATCCACATTTGATTTAACAAGCGCTTCAACACGACGCAACGTATCCTTCGTTACACCGACAGCGGCACCAACAAGCAGTCTTCCTTGACTGTCTTTTGCTGAGTTAGGGAACTCAATTACTTTTTCGATATCCTTAATTGTGATAAGCCCTTTTAATACTCCGTCCTGATCTACAAGAGGAAGCTTTTCGATTTTGTATTTCTGTAAAATCTTTTCAGCCTGCTCTAATGTTGTTCCAACTGGAGCAGTCACTAATTCTTCCTTCGTCATCACTTCAGAGATACGAATCGAATAATCGGCAATGAAACGTAAGTCACGGTTTGTAAGAATACCGACTAACTTCTGATCCTCAGTGTTATTTACAATAGGTACTCCAGAAATTCTGTACTTGCCCATTAAGTGCTCAGCATCAAACACTTGATGTTCCGGTGTTAAAAAGAATGGGTCAGTAATTACACCACTTTCAGAACGTTTTACTTTATCAACTTGTTCAGCTTGCTGTTCGATCGTCATGTTTTTGTGGATGATACCCATACCGCCTTGGCGAGCCATGGCAATTGCCATTTCAGCTTCCGTTACTGTATCCATACCAGCACTGATTATTGGCAGGTTAAGCTTTATTGTATCTGTTAAATTCACAGATAGGCTTACATCCTTCGGTAATACTTCTGATTTAGCTGGAATTAACAATACATCATCAAACGTTAATCCTTCTTTAACGAATTTATTCTCCCACATCTTTTTTGAGCCCTCCCGTTGAAAATATTATTAGTAGGTTATCAATTGGTTAAAATACTGTCAAGGAAGTTGCAAAATGTTTGATTATTCAAATAATTAC
>JBJFHH010000041.1:0-4984 GCA_051893475.1 Bacillus sp. (in: firmicutes)
AATCAAAACACTGCTTCAGTTGCTAATACAATGAATGAGGAAGTTGAAGAAGCACGCTTGACAGTAATCGGAAGAATTATCACATTAGGCGGTTCAGTGCTGTTTCTAATAGGTTCACTTGTCGCTGTCATCGCTGGAGTCAAAGTTTATAACCGACTCGTTAGCAGTCCGTCTTCATCATAACGTCACTGCTAAAACTTTGACCAACTACATGCAAACAAGTACTTAGAGGCTCTAAACAGTCATTGAATGACTGTTTAGAGCCTCTTATTAAATCATCAATATTTCACGGATATCTTCCTCAGTGAGCTTCGACGTTCGCTCTCCCGGTTCGATAATCTCTTCAATCAGCTGCCGTTTTTTCTCTTGCAGCTCATTCATTTTTTCCTCAATCGTTCCGCGGGCGACAAGCTTGATTACTTGAACGACATTGTTTTGCCCCATGCGGTGAGCACGGTCCATCGCCTGCTCCTCAACGGCGGGATTCCACCAAATATCGTACAAAATGACCGTATCCGCTCCGGTTAAATTCAAACCGGTTCCTCCTGCTTTTAAGGAGATTAAAAACACATCGCCCTCTCCTCTGTTAAAGCGATCGCACAACTGAACTCGCTCCTCGGACGGTGTTTGCCCGTCCAAATATAAATAACTTCTTCCTTCATTCGCCAACGCTCGTCCAATTAAAGCGAGCATAGAGGTGAATTGCGAGAAGATCAGCACTCTTCTGCCGGCATGACGCGATTCCTCCAATATTTGAAGCAACTGCTCAAATTTAGCCGACCCGCCATCATAATTGTCGACAAACAAGCCCGGATGGCAGCATATTTGTCTTAGACGCGTCAGTCCCGCCAAAATTCTGATGCGGTTTTTTCGGAATGTATCCTTATCAAGATGCTTCAGCGTATCGTGACGCAGCTTCGCCAAATAAGCACCATACAGTTTTTTCTGCTCCGGAAGCAAATCAGACGATTCGACCGACTCGACTTTTTCAGGAAGCTCGGATAACACATCCTCCTTCACCCTTCTCAGCAAAAACGGACGCACCCTCCGGGCAACCTGCTCTCTCCTCAGCTGGCTGAACGCCTTCAATCCGAGGAAAAGCTCCGGAAAGATCACATAAAAAATTGACCATAATTCCTCAAGCGAATTTTCAATCGGTGTACCTGTCAGCGCGAATCTGCGCTCTGCCTGAACCATTTTCACTGCTTTTGCCGTTTGTGTGACCGGATTTTTAAAGGCTTGTGCTTCATCAAAAAAGACCGTATGGAACGTCTGCTTCTCGTACCATTTGATATCGCGGCGCAGTAACGGATAGGATGTAATGATAACATCCGTCTCTGCCAATTGCTTAAACTTCGCATTCCGTTCCGCTTTATTGCCATCGATAATGGACACCTTCAGCTCCGGTGCAAATTTTCGCATTTCGCTCCGCCAATTGTAGGTCAGCGATGACGGACAAACGATCAGAACCGGCTGCTGACGAATACGCACATCCTCAAGCTCCG
The DNA here is from genome assembly GCA_051893475.1 of Bacillus sp. (in: firmicutes). Taxonomy (GTDB): domain Bacteria; phylum Bacillota; class Bacilli; order Bacillales; family DSM-1321; genus Bacillus_AD. Next base: position 1,506 of record JBJFHH010000041.1, read on the forward strand.
ACACAATATAGGTAATGCTTTGCAGCGTTTTGCCCAGCCCCATATCATCTGCCAAAATACCGCCGAATGAATAGCGCGCCAATGTTTTCAGCCATTTATAGCCATGGATTTGATAGTCACGTAAAATCGGCTCCAGTTGCTCAGGAACCGGAATATCGAGCTTGTCGGGATGTTCGATGCTGTCTAAAAATGTTCGAAAAGATTGCTCAAGTTCAAACGTATCTTTGTCATCAACAACGTCCATCAGCCGCAAGCCTTGAACGAACGGCACCTCAAACCCGGCTTCAATATCCTCCTCCTGAACCGGAACGGCATTCAGAAATCGCTGTATTTCTTCAAACTCCCTCGATTCAAGAGACAGAAGCGTACCGTCATGGAGGCGATAATATTTCCGTTTCTCCTCCAGCGCCTGAAGCACATCCTTTATGTGCTTTTCGGGGATGCTGTCCATTTCAAACTTGAATTCCAGCCAATTTGTCCGTTCTTTTTTCACTTTCACGCGAATTTTCGGCTTCGGATTTTCCCTAAAAATCCGATTACGAATCGCAGTTGTCGCATACACTTGCATCAGCTTCTGCAGCTTTGGCAGCACATGGTATAAAAAGCGGTATTCCAATTCTTCATTTTGCAGGAAGTAGCCGCCATCTGTTTTGGCAAAATCGCTTTCCTCCATTAAATCGAGAATGACAGCCTCCTTGTCTTTGTCACGAATCAGCAGCGGTGGCGTTCTTCCCTCCTCAAGCGGATTGATGACGACATGCTCATATTGAAATTCAATGCCGGCCAATAGCCGGTTTCTGATGCGATCCAAATACAGCTTGGCAATTAGCGGCGTTTTGACAAACTGCTCTCCTAAAAATGTGCACTCTCCTAATCGTTTCAAGCCTGGTACGACCCGCTCAAGAAAAAACGGCAGCTGTTCCTTAGCAATTGAAATGTAGTTCGTGCCGGATGACTGCATCATTTGCTGTAAATCAGCCAAGCGTTTACTGTCCTCTTTCTTTAAAGCAATCAGTTTCCCATCCGCAAAAACAGCATGGTACGAAGGCAATACAGCAATTTCATCCAAGCCCTTCACATGCAATTGCTGATGCTCATTGAACACAAAATGAAGCGGCAACGGTCCATCGCTTACGGCAAAACCGTCATATACGCATCCATGATAAATCAGCTTCACAGATGGTGCCTGACGCAATAAAGGAATGAGCGCATCCCAAAAAGCAGGCGGAATGAATAAAACTTCGCCAATTTCTGTAGCGTTATCCTTGATTTTAATAAGCTGCTCTAAAAGATCTGCCGTCTCTTTCTGAAAGCAATGAACAGCCGGATTGTAGAAAGCACTTTCTTGTCCGTTCTGCACACTTTGTAAAAACTGCTTCATATCCGGTACTGCATCATCACCGATTTGCAAACCAACGTTCAGCCGTTTTCTTTCATCCGCCTCACAAATAATCGTTACGTCCAGCAAGCTTCTGTCCTCAAAGTGGAGTTGATGAGTCATCGAACGTGCAGGCCGGTCATGAAACAACGTCAAGAACCCACGGCTCAGATCTTCCCGACCAATCTCCGGCTCTGTCCCATTTCGCTGATGTTCCATAACAGCAAGCAGCACAGCGGCGACATGCTGACATTCCTTCTGATAAGATGCCAACTTCGGACAGCTGCACGTCGCTTGAAAATCATTCTTCAGTCGGCGGATACTGACTTCAAACTCGTTGCTGACGGTCGCCTCGCAAGCATTGCTGCTGTATTGTCTGAATTCCACCTGCTGCTTTTGGCAAAAAGCTTCTCCCCGTTTATAAGAAATTTCTCCGCACCTTTCTATGATGGTCTTTCGATTTACTGCTATATTCAAGAGCTGTGCTCCTTCCTCATCGTCCTTTTCTTCATGGTATGATTTTATCGCTATTTTTTGTTTTTTACCACCGCTCACGTAAAAAGCCAGTTCTTCTTAATAAAGAACCGGCTTGATTTCCATCTATTGTTTGAACATTAAACCCTTTTCAGAAAGTGCGGCTTTGCCAATCGCTTCAGAAAATGATTATTTTTCTCCATTAGCTGTATCGGCGAATGATGCCGGCAATTGTTTCGGACAGCGACGGCACATCCGCTCTGCTATAAGAGAATCTTACGTATGATTCGTCCATTTCCAGCGCCTCCGCCAAAAATCCGCCGAAGCCTCTCGCTCTGCGGTCAACTTGAAGCAACACATCAACCTGTTGTTCGGATACTGTAAACACAGCTTCCAGCTCATCCAATCTGCCGGCGAATTCGCCGCGATATGGCTTGAATTCGAACTCCTGTACAAATGGAACGCGATTGCGAAGTGCCACTGGCGCTTTCTCACAATCTACCTTGCGCAACCTGAAACCCAGGTTCTCGACAGCCTGCAAAAATTCCGTAACAAGCGGGTGCGGATTAATTTTGATATAATCGCGGTCCTGCGGGTCAACAGCCATTTTAATATCGAGACCTGTTTGCACCCATACATTTGTTTTCCCTAGCGTTGCCGGTGTTACATAAGGAATCATGAAGCTGAAAGGAATTTCCTTCTTTTCATTGGCTGCGATTGTGAAGGCGTGCAGCAATTCGAATTTCTCGATAACAGCTGTTCGTGTTATTTTTTTATCATCGATTTCATCTTCAAACTCCGTAAACAATGATAAATATATGCTGTCAATTTCCTGGTCGACTTGTCCGCCTTGAATCAATACGATCCCTTCCAGCTTCTCGCCGACAATAAAATTCGTCTTTGACAACTGCGTATCCACCTTTGCTGCTCCAATACCGACAGATGATAGCAATTTCTTAAACATATTTTCTCCCACTTTCCCTATTCATAATTAGACAATCAATTTTTTCATCCCAAATACTTCTGGAACTTCTGTTACTTGCTCTACTGCTTTGTAAAGGGGATTGGCGCGATCGATATCATGCTCATCCTCCTGCCAAGTTTCCTTCTTAACATGAATTCCTAAAATATGATTCTCCAAAGCTGGATATATATCACTCTTTAAAGAGTTGCCAATCATCGCATAATGATTGCTGCTATGCTTTTGCATGACTTCTTTTAATGTATTCGGCGTTTTGTACGGATAGACATGGATACCATCCATATAATCCGCTACACCAGCCTGTTCAATTCGGCGTTTTTGGACAGTTTCTTCTCCGGCTGTTAATACGACCATCGAAAAACCTTCTTTTTTCAGCTCCTGAATCACTTCAAGCGAGCCGGGTACATTTTCATATTTACGCACATAAACGTCATGCACATATTCGCTGATTTCCCTCTGAATGGCTGCTTTCGGTTCCATCCCATACTGCTTGAAAAATTCAGTGGATGTATGTAGCCAGCTCAGTTCATATCTCGGTGGAACAAGACCGTATGTCGGAATTAACGTTAAATCTAAAACACGCTGTCTTTTTAAAATTTCATCCACCTTGCGTGAATCGCCGAAGATTTCTTTTGAAATAGCTTC
>JBJFHH010000042.1:0-4958 GCA_051893475.1 Bacillus sp. (in: firmicutes)
ACGCCAGAGGGACCGAATATCGGTTTGATCAACTCACTTTCTAGTTATGCAAAAGTAAACCGTTTCGGTTTTATTGAAACGCCTTATAGAAAAGTTGATCCTGAAACAGGTAAAGTAACAAGTCATATAGATTATTTAACTGCTGACGAAGAGGATAACTATGTAGTTGCGCAAGCGAATGTTCGCTTAGCGGAAGACGGTACTTTCTTAGATCGTGAAGTTGTCGCTCGTTTCCGCGGTGAAAACACTGTTGTACCAAACGACCGTGTTGACTACATGGATGTATCGCCTAAGCAAGTTGTATCTGCAGCAACTGCATGTATTCCTTTCTTAGAGAACGATGACTCCAACCGTGCCCTAATGGGTGCGAACATGCAACGTCAAGCTGTACCTTTGATCAATCCTGAAGCTCCATTTGTAGGAACTGGTATGGAACACGTTTCTGCCAAAGACTCAGGAGCTGCCGTTGTATCGAAACATGCAGGTATTGTCGAGCACGTTGAATCTCGTCAAGTATGGGTTCGCCGCATCTCAGAAGTAGATGGCCAAGAGGTTAAAGGCAATCTTGATAAGTACAACTTATTGAAATTCAAACGTTCAAACCAAGGTATGTGCTACAACCAACGACCAATCGTTAGAGTTGGGGACCGCGTAACAAAAGGAGAAATCCTGGCTGACGGACCTTCAATGGAACTTGGAGAATTAGCTCTAGGACGCAACGTTTTAGTTGGTTTCATGACTTGGGATGGTTACAACTATGAGGATGCCATCATCATGAGCGAACGTCTTGTAAAAGACGATGTATATACATCTATTCATATTGAAGAATATGAATCAGAATCCCGCGATACGAAGCTAGGACCTGAAGAAATCACACGCGATATTCCAAACGTTGGTGAAGATGCGCTGAAAAATCTTGACGAGCGCGGAATTATCCGTATTGGTGCTGAAGTAAAAGACGGTGATTTGCTTGTAGGTAAAGTAACGCCTAAAGGTGTAACAGAACTTACTGCTGAAGAACGTCTTCTGCATGCAATCTTCGGTGAAAAAGCTCGTGAAGTTCGTGATACTTCATTACGCGTACCTCACGGCGGCGGCGGTATCGTTCTGGATGTGAAAGTATTTAATCGTGAAGACGGCGATGAATTGCCACCAGGTGTAAACCAGCTGGTTCGTGTATACATCGTTCAAAAACGTAAAATTCACGAAGGCGATAAAATGGCCGGACGCCACGGTAACAAAGGGGTTATCTCAAGAATTCTTCCTGAAGAAGATATGCCTTACTTACCGGACGGCACACCGATTGATATCATGTTAAACCCACTGGGCGTACCTTCTCGTATGAATATCGGACAGGTGCTTGAGTTGCACTTAGGTATGGCAGCACGTCAATTAGGTATCCATGTCGCTTCACCGGTATTCGATGGAGCAACGGAGGAAGATGTATGGTCTACAATTGAAGAAGCAGGTATGGCACGCGATGCTAAAACTGTTCTTTATGACGGTAGAACAGGTGAACCATTCGATAACCGTGTATCTGTTGGTGTCATGTACATGATCAAACTGGCGCACATGGTCGATGACAAACTTCACGCTCGTTCAACTGGACCTTACTCACTAGTAACGCAGCAGCCTCTAGGAGGTAAAGCTCAATTCGGTGGACAACGTTTCGGAGAGATGGAGGTATGGGCACTAGAAGCATACGGTGCTGCATATACTCTTCAAGAAATCCTTACGGTCAAATCGGATGACGTTGTAGGTCGTGTTAAAACTTATGAAGCCATCGTTAAAGGTGAAAATGTTCCGGAACCAGGAGTTCCTGAATCATTCAAAGTATTAATTAAAGAACTGCAAAGTCTCGGTATGGACGTAAAAATGCTGTCTAGAGACGACAAAGAAATCGATTTGCGCGACCTTGAAGACGAGGAAGATGCAAATCAAGTAGATTCTTTATCAATTGAAACTGACGTAACTATAGAAACTGTTGAAGAAACAGAAGTGAATACAACCAAGTAACGGATTCTTCCACAAGCCTTAAATATAAGGAAAATGCCTGGAATTTAAAAGGGAGGTCGGCCCCTTGCTGGATGTTAATAATTTTGAGTATATGAAAATAGGTTTAGCTTCTCCTGACAAGATTCGTTCTTGGTCATACGGTGAAGTCAAAAAACCGGAAACAATTAACTACCGTACATTAAAACCCGAGAAGGACGGTTTATTCTGTGAAAGAATCTTCGGTCCGACAAAAGATTGGGAATGTCATTGCGGTAAATATAAACGCGTACGCTATAAAGGTGTAGTCTGTGATCGATGCGGTGTTGAAGTAACAAGATCAAAAGTTCGCCGTGAGCGCATGGGACATATTGAACTTGCTGCACCAGTATCACACATTTGGTACTTTAAAGGAATTCCGAGCCGTATGGGACTTGTCTTAGACATGTCCCCGCGAGCTCTTGAAGAAGTTATCTATTTCGCTTCTTACGTTGTAACAGATGTAGGACAGTCTACTCTAGAGAAGAAACAACTTCTTTCAGAGAAAGAATATAGAACTTACCGAGAAAAGTTCGGAAACAAATTCCAAGCTTCTATGGGTGCTGAAGCAATCCGCAAACTTCTTTCTGACATCGATACAGAAAAAGAAGTAGAAGCTTTAAAAGAAGAATTAAAAACAGCTCAAGGACAACGTCGTACAAGAGCAATCAAACGTTTGGAAGTACTTGAAGCATTCCGTAACTCAGGAAATGAGCCATCATGGATGATTTTAGATGTGCTGCCGGTAATCCCGCCAGAACTTCGTCCGATGGTACAGCTTGACGGTGGACGCTTCGCGACATCTGATTTGAACGATTTATATCGTCGAGTAATCAACCGTAATAACCGTTTAAAACGTTTATTGGACTTAGGTGCTCCTAGCATCATCGTTCAGAACGAAAAACGTATGCTGCAAGAAGCAGTTGACGCATTGATCGATAACGGTCGTCGCGGAAGACCAGTTACAGGACCGGGTAACCGTCCATTAAAATCACTTTCACACATGCTGAAAGGTAAACAAGGTCGTTTCCGTCAAAACCTTCTTGGTAAACGTGTAGACTACTCTGGTCGTTCGGTTATCGTCGTAGGACCAAACTTAAAAATGTATCAATGCGGTCTGCCGAAAGAAATGGCAATCGAGCTATTCAAACCTTTCGTAATGAAAGAATTAGTAGGCAAAGGCTTAGCACATAACATTAAATCAGCGAAACGCAAAATCGAAAGATTACAACCGGAAGTTTGGGATGTGTTGGAATCAGTAATTAAGGAGCATCCTGTATTACTGAACCGTGCCCCTACTCTTCACAGACTTGGTATTCAAGCGTTTGAGCCTACGTTAGTAGAAGGTCGTGCGATTCGTCTTCACCCGTTAGTATGTACTGCATACAATGCAGACTTTGACGGTGACCAAATGGCGGTTCACGTTCCTTTATCAGCAGAAGCGCAAGCAGAAGCTCGTCTTCTAATGCTGGCTGCTCAAAACATTTTGAACCCTAAAGACGGTAAACCAGTTGTTACACCTTCTCAGGATATGGTATTAGGTAACTACTACTTAACGCTTGAGCGAGAAGGCGCTGTTGGTGAAGGTATGGTCTTCAATGATACAAATGAAGCATTATTGGCTTACCAAAACGGTTATGTACACTTGCATACTCGTGTGGCTGTCCATGCTTCTTCATTAAAGAACCAAACATTCACTGAAGAGCAAAACAACATGCTTCTAATGACTACAGTAGGTAAATTGGTATTCAACGAAATTCTTCCTGAGTCTTTCCCATATATCAATGAGCCAACTCAAGAAAACTTAGAAGTGAAAACTTCAGAGCGTTTCTTTGTTGAAAAAGGCGCTAACGTGGCTGAACTGATTAAGGCTCAACCACTTATTGATCCATTCAAAAAAGGATACCTTGGAAAAATCATCGCTGAAGTATTTAAACGCTTCAAAATCACTGAAACGTCTAAGATGCTTGACCGCATGAAAGACCTTGGATTCAAATACTCTACTAAAGCCGGTATTACTGTTGGTGTAGCAGATATCGTCGTATTAGAAGAGAAGAAACAAATCATCGATGATGCACAAACAAAAGTAGATAACGTTATGAAGCAATTCAGACGTGGTTTAATCACAGAAGATGAGCGTTATGACCGAGTTATCTCTATCTGGAGTGCAGCGAAAGATGAAATTCAGGCGAAACTGATGAAATCATTAGACCGCCGAAACCCAATCTTCATGATGAGTGACTCTGGTGCCCGTGGTAACGCATCTAACTTTACGCAGCTAGCTGGTATGCGTGGTCTGATGGCCAACCCGGCTGGTCGTATCATTGAGTTACCAATCAAATCAAGTTTCCGTGAAGGTCTGACAGTATTAGAGTACTTTATCTCTACACACGGTGCCCGTAAAGGTCTTGCCGATACAGCTCTGAAAACAGCCGACTCAGGTTACTTGACTCGTCGTCTTGTAGACGTTGCCCAAGATGTTATCGTTCGTGACGATGACTGCGGAACTGACCGCGGACTTCTTGTTGGCGCGTTAAGAGAAGGTACGGAAACAATTGAGCGTCTTGAAGAACGTTTAGTTGGCCGTTATGCAAGAAAAACAATTAAACATCCGGAAACAGGCGAAGTAATCGTTCCTGAAAACGGACTAATTACTGAAGATCTTGCTAAATATATTGAAGATGTTGGTATTGAACAAGTGTGGATCCGCTCTGCATTCACTTGTAACACACGCCACGGCGTATGTAAAAAATGTTATGGCCGCAACTTAGCTACTGGTCAAGAGGTTGAAGTTGGTGAGGCGGTAGGTATTATCGCTGCTCAATCAATCGGTGAGCCAGGTACACAGTTGACGATGCGTACATTCCATACTGGTGGGGTTGCCGGAGACGATATCACTCAAGGTTTACCTCGTATCCAAGAAATTT
>JBJFHH010000043.1:0-4955 GCA_051893475.1 Bacillus sp. (in: firmicutes)
TTGAACAAATTCCTCCCGGTGCAAGATTGTTGGATGCACAAGTGGCAGTCGCTATTGCACGCGATATTGCTACCGGATTAAGCGCAATGAGTACTTTAATCGGCCAATGCATCAGAGAAGATATTGCACTGATGCTGACGCAGCAAAGTGCTAAGAGCCTTAAGGATGGGGCAACGCTGCTGAAAATCATGAAAGAAAAAGGATGGCTTGTACCGCCTCCGCTTCACATGGAAACGAAGAATAAAGAGGGGTAAGGATTAAAGACACAGTACAAGATTTATCTTGCTTCTGTGTCTTTTTTGCATAAATAACGATGCTAGATTATGAAGTATTAAAATAAAAAGAAAATTAGTGGTTAAAAATATAATTTTTATGGCTGTATTTTTTCTTCTTTTATTGACTTAATAAAGGATATGACCATCCATATAATGATGAATGAAAATGGCAAGGCCCCGATAATTGCCATGGTTTGCAGGGAGGCTAGCCCGCCAATCATCAATAAAATGCATGATAAAGCGGCTAGAATAATGCCCCATAGAAATTTAATGCCACTTGGTGGATTTAATGAGCCGTTTGAAGAGAGCATAGAGATTACAAAGGTAGCTGAATCTGCTGATGTGATAAAGAAAATGGCAATCAACAGCATGCCGGTAATGGTTGTAATACTTGAGAAGTGGAAATGCTCCAATAAAGCGAACAGACCGATTTCATCGCCATTGGCTGCAATCTGTTCTGCTACTGAGCCATCCATAAATTTATCGATATAAATCGAGGCTCCGCCGAAAACAGTGAACCAAAACATACATATGAAGGTCGGCACAATCACAACTCCGCTTAAAAATTCTCGGATAGTGCGCCCTTTTGAAATTCTGGCTATAAAAATTCCGACAAACGGTGTCCATGAAATCCACCATCCCCAATAAAAAATAGTCCAATCCTGAATATAGGCCGCTTCCTCTGGATTTAATGGATTCAGATTTAATGACAGCCGCGGCAGTTGCTGTAAGTATGAACCAAGGATGGTCGTGAAAAAGTCCATGATAAACATGGTCGGACCAGCAATTAGAACAAATAAAAGCATCAATGCAGCAAGAACGATATTAATGTTACTCAGATATTTAATACCTCTTTTTAATCCTGTTTGTGCGGAAATAAGGAATAAGAATGTAAACACAATAATGATGGTCAATTGCAGAGACAGCGTATTACTGATGGCAGGGAATAAATAACTTAATCCGCCTGATATTTGCTGTGCTCCGATTCCAATACTCGGGATAATTCCGAAAACAGTTGCAAGAATTGCAAATATATCGACTGCATTATTGGTTTTGGATGAAGAAGATGTCCTAAATATAGGAGTAACGCAGGAACTGATCAAATATGATTTTCCTTTTCGAAAAGTGAAATAGGCAATAATTAAAGCAACAATAGAATAAATTGCCCAAGGCTGCAAGCCCCAATGGAAAAATGAATAAGTCATTGCGAATCGGATACTTTCATTTTCGGTCATTCCATTGACTAACGGAGAATGTAAATGAGACAAGGGTTCTGATATACCGTAAAATACTAAGCCGATCCCCATCCCGGCTGAAAATAGCATCGATAGCCATGCCAGATAACTGAATTGTGGAGAATCTTCATCTTTTCCGAGCTTGATAGATCCGTATTTAGAAAAAATGAAATAAATGACAAGGATTAAACCAGCGGATAAGAACAGTGAGTAGTACCATCCGAATTTGTCCAGGATAAAAGCATTGGTTATTTCCATTACATTGTGAAGGCTGAATGTTCCCAGCCAACTCTCCGGCAGAAGACCCCATACAATGATAAATCCGATTACAAATAAAGAAACGCTTAGAACAATACGTTTATTTTTAATTTTCAACACCTCATTTGGATTACCTCCTAATTTCTTTTTAGATTAATACTTCCATATAACGTTATCATAAAAGGATAATTACTTCAAATATTCAAATAATTACCCTTTTGACCTGATAATAAAATAAATAAGATTCTGTTGCCGATATCAAATAAAGATTTTTAGTCGATGGCGTCATGATGGAGATGATTCAATAGCGAAATGTAACCCGAACAGCAGCGTTAATTGTCATTTGTCCTTGCTCAATCGGGGTCGATGACAGTGCTGCTGATTTATAAAGAATAGGAGGCACGCTACTGTCTTCTTCTATAATTTCAATCGGCTGCGAGTGCAGAGAAAGCTGCATGGTGTCTGCAATTGTTTTTGCCTTCAATTGTGCATTTTGCAGGGCGAGACTGAGTGCCTGCTGATAATAATAATCTGGATTTTCAACGGTGAATTGCAAAGAAGAAAGACGATTTGCTCCGTTTTGCACGGCTGTATCTATGACTGTGCCAACTTGGTTTATATCGGTTATTTTGACGGAAATGGCATTAATGACTTCAAAGCCGGTAAATACTTGTTTGCCGTCGATATAATTATAGGTTGGAGAGACTGTATAAACGACGGTTTGAATATTTTCTTTTGGAATGCCGACATCTGTAATCGCTTGAATGACGCGATTCATGTTTTGTGCATTTTCTTGCTGAGCTTCAGTGACATCATTCCCTTTTGTAATCACTTCAATTTGGAGCTGGACAGCATTTGCCTGAGCCATGACTTTGCCATTTCCGGTCACGGTGAGAACAGGCAATGGGGCGTTAGGATGATTCATCGAATTCCACCTTTCGATTGTTCGTACTAATAAATCGTATGCACTTGATGCGGGAAGAAGAATTTAGAGAATAAAAAAACAACGCTCGTCAGGCAAGCGTTGTTTTCTTCAATATATTAATAGTTAATCCCAGCAGGCTTAATATTGCCGATTTCATCGGAGCTGCAAGGGGTAACGGCATATGTCATTTCACATTTTGGACAGTTCATAATGACTGTTTCTAAAGTGAAGCTTTCTCCGCATTCACAGGCGATAACATGTTCAACTAGCGGGGAAAGATTTTCTTTCCCTTTGCTTCTCACATGATCGGCAATCGCTTTGCCGTCTTTTAAATTGGAACAACCACAACTCATTTGTAATCCCTCCATTGATTCATTTAGTTGTTTTCTTCAAGTAAAAGGATAGATAAAAGTATAGCATAACGAAGAATATGTAAGATTATGAGTGGGGGAAAAGGAGGGATTTACCAATCTGATTCAAGTGCCTTATTGATTATTAATCCAAATACACAAGAGAGTGAAAATATTATTACTGTTCTTCTTTTTTCTTTGCTGACAGCCGCTCTTCTAAAATTTGAATCATATAAAGGAAATGTCCTGCTTCACGTAAGACGTGGTCGGCAAGAAGCGGATTAATCACACTCTTAATTTGGCACGATTGTATAAGATCCAATCCGGCTTTCTTAAAACTTTGAAGCTCTGTCGTGGCATTTTCACTGTCTTTATTCAACTTGCCGATAATTGGGTAAGTAGGCTGTTTTTGAAAGAGCATGGATTCTACATCGCGTGCTTGGCTTAACAGCGTCTCAAAATCATCTCCAAATTTTAGCGCTGTTCTTACTAAGTTTCTTTCGGATTGATCTAACAGTGAAGCGATGAAACGTGAATGCTCCATCATAATTCGAAGCCAAAATACATTTTCGTTAATAATGGCATCTTGAATTGGATCTAAAATCCCTTGATTGAACTTTTGCAGTGTTCTCATGAAGTACTCAGCTTCTCTAGCGATATGATCGACAAGTAATGGGAAGTTAAAGCCGCTGACCTTGCAATTGATTATCAGGATTAAAAGGTTTCGCTTGAAGTTACGGAATGCCTGCACCAATTCTATACTTTCTTCATTTAGTTTTCTGACCAATGATACATTGTTTGGCACTTGATAGGCTTTTTTCTCTTGTTGCTTGAAGTACTGATAAAATCGTTCAGTTTGTTGAATAAGGTTTTTATCTTTTTGATTAAAGCCTTCACCTAAAAATAAGGCATGCTCCTTCATGATTCTGAGCCAAAATTTATTTTCAGTTAGCGAACGGTCTACAAATAATTGTTCTGTAAGAGACTCGGGTTTAGCGGCGAATGTTTCAGGGGGGAGTAACATTTGATTATACTGCTGTTCAGTAACATGGCCGGGGATATGGTTTTGGTTTTGCATGTATATCCTCCTTTGTTGAATGTTTCCTCTATCCACATCATATTCGTACCGTCTATCCTTCAGACCTTTCCTTATAAAATAAACAAGTTGCTTTAAAATATCGAATTTAAAGCAACTTGTTTATTTAGCGTATTTATTCTAGTTTTGTAGATTGTATTTTCATCGCGAAATCGGTAATACATAAAACAGCACGCAGAAAAAGTGCAATACTGAGCCGGCGATGACAAACAGATGCCATATGAAATGATGGTATTTAAATCCACGCCATACATAGAAAACAGCACCGACTGTATACAATACCCCTCCTAAAACCAACAATAGAATACCCTTAGGATCCATTGCAGCTGTCAGTGATGACCAAGCAAAGACAATCAGCCAACCCATCACCACATATAAAATAGTCGATGTCATTAAGTACTTTTTCACAAAGAATGCCTTGAAAATGATTCCGCCAATCGCGATGCCCCAGACAATTCCAAATAACGTCCAGCCTAATGCACCCTTCACAACGACAAGCAGGAATGGCGTATATGTACCTGCGATAAAGAGATAGATGGACGAATGATCGAAAATCTCAAAGACATACTTTGCCTTGCCTGGCGGTAAACTGTGGCATAATGTCGATGCGAGATATAGCAGTACCATCGTTGAACCGTAAATCGTAAAACTGACAACATGCCAGGCACTTCCGTGAATCGAGGAAAATACAATCAGCAAGACAAGTGCCGCAATACTTAATAATGCTCCAACCCCGTGAGAAATCGCATTTGCAATTTCTTCTCCTTTTGAAAATGTGTGTGTATTTGCCATATGTATTGTTTTCTTCCTTACTTA
>JBJFHH010000044.1:0-4902 GCA_051893475.1 Bacillus sp. (in: firmicutes)
TTATTCATTAATTGATTGCTATATATTGATTAATTGGACGGCCAATACTTCCATACTCAATAATAATTTTAACTTTATTTTGCTTCTGTAAATAATCCAAATATCTTCTCGCTGTCACGCGTGCCAAACCAACTCCATTGGCCACTTCTTCTGCTGAAACCGGATCTGCTTGCACCTGAATATAAGACATAATTTTTTCAAGAGTAGTAGCATTTAGTCCCTTCGGCAACAGTTCTACACACATATTTTCCTTAGGAGTTTGTTTATACAAAAGAAGCTGATCTAATTCATCTTGTGTCATTTCTTTTTTTTCAATAATATTATTTCTATAAGTCATATAATTTTCTAATGCATGTTTAATTCTTTCAAAAAGGAACGGCTTCATTATATAATCAAATACCCCGAACTGCATTACCCGTTGCACCGTTTTCGTATCATTGGCCGCTGTAACCGTAATGACATCTGCAGTCATTTGTTTTTCACGCATTTTTTGCAAAGTAAGCAGACCGTCCTGCTCCGGCATAAATATATCCATAAACACAAGATCCGGCTGCAATGCCTCGATTTGCTTAATCCCTTCAACACCATTACCCGCATATCCGATTACCGAAAAACCGTCCACCCTCTCGATAAATTGACGGTTCACTTCTCGAACCATCGGATCATCCTCTATTAAAAGTACTTTAATTTTCCCCAATGTAATGCCCCCGCTTCTACATATAAAAAGTTATTACAAAGCTCGTTCCTTCATTAGGCACACTATCTACTCGAATCGACCCATCGACCTTTTTAACCAATTCACTAATCAAAAACAGCCCAATCCCTCTATCTTCCTTCTTATCTTTTGTTGAAAAACCACTTTCGAAAATATGCTGCCTTGTTTCCTCATCCATGCCGACGCCATTATCCTCTACTAAAATAGAAAGCACTTCATCATCCTGATCCAAGCTAATATAAAGCTTTTTGCACTCGCGATTAACAGCTTGCAATGCATCAAACGCATTTTCAATTAAGTTTCCAAGAATGATTACAAAGTCATGGTGATCCAAACCAACTGGAAAACATTTCAGCCTGCTGTTGCAGTCAATCTCCACAGTAACCCCTAATTCCTTCCCATGTCCTACCTTACTTAACAGCAACCCCGACACATTTTCATCCTTTATCCGTTCATTCAGGAAATTTGTCAGTTCCTCATGCTCCTCTTTCACCTGAAAAATATAGTCCATCGCCTGTTTATAATTGCCCAACTGCAGTAATCCAGCTATTGTATGAAGCTTATTTTTATGCTCATGATTTTGAATACGCAACGCTTGTACAAACGCTTTTACACCCGTCAGCTCCTCTGCAAGCTTTTTTACTTCGGTACGATCCTGAAAGATTGCAACAGCTCCAACAGTTTTTTGCTCTACTTTAATCGGAATTCGATTGCTTACAATATTATGGTTATTTATTTGAAGCTCCTTATTATAAACGGGAAAATCATAGTCTAATATTTCCGGAAGACGTGTATCCGGCAATATATGATAAATACTCTTTCCCACTAAGTCTCCTTCGACTCCAAGAATTTCTTTTGCCTTTTGATTAAAAATCGTCACAGTCAATTTCTTATCAATCGCCACAATCCCTTCATGCATAACATTGAAGGTTTCATTTCGTTCTACATAAAGCTTGGCAATTTCATGCGGTTCAAGACCGAACATCTGTTTTTTCATATGACGGGCCAGCGTCCAAGCTCCCCATCCGCCGAAGAAAAGAGAAAACAGAGTCGTGTAAATAATCTCTGTTTTTATGCTCAGTAAAATCTCCACCAAAGACGGAAGTCCATAGCCCGCTATCACTACCCCGATTTGCTGGGAATCATCATTCATGATCGGCACAAATGCACGCACCATCGTTCCGACTTCTCCCTTTGCTTTTGATAAATAATAATGCTCCGAAAAGGCAGCGCTTTCATCAGCTGTTGTTGAAATTTCTCCGACCATTTTGACATTCGGGTGCGAAAATCGGATTCGCTCCATATTCAGCACAACTATGTAGTTTGCATCATTAATAACCCGTATGCCCTCTACAATGGAATTAATTTGTTTTTGTGCCGATGCTAGCTCTTCATCTTGAAGATTTTCCTGAACCTCAGGCAAAGTGGCTACGGTCCGGGCCATTAGCATTGCACGTTCACTCAATTCCTTCTCCTTCTTATCTAAAACGTTGCCAATAACAAATATTCCGGCAACCAAAAAAGAAAATGCGATGATAAAGAAGGTGAGTGCTGTAATTTTATAATTAATCGATACTTGATTCATTCACTATTTCCTCTCTTGCTATTCTCAGAAGCAGTCATTTATTGTATCACCAAAAATAATGTTAGAATATTAAGATGATTATACCAACAAAATGAGGGAGATAAAAATGAGATACTTTTTTACCGTAGCAATCGGTACCATCTTTCTATTAATTATATATAACGGCTACCAAAAAGACTTTGGGAACAGCTCCACCTTCCCAGTGGATCATGAGCAAACTGGTTTATCCGATCAAATTATTATTCGCTTCAGTCACATCGTTGCTGAAAATACCCCTAAAGGATTGGCTGCTAATAAGTTCGCCGAGCTTATCGAAGAAAAAACAGACGGACAAATTAAAGTGGAAGTTTATCCAAACGGCATGCTCTATTCAGACGATACAGAAATGCAAGCGTTGCAGGATGGAGATATCCAAATGATCGCTCCTTCTTTTTCAAAGCTGACAGCCATTAATCCGGATTGGCAAGTTCTGGATTTACCTTTTCTATTCAATGATTATGATGATGTTGAGAATATTTTTACAGGTGATGTCGGTCAATTCCTATTGGAAGATTTGGACGAAAACAATATTAAAGGTCTAACATTTTGGAGTAACGGCTTTAAACAAATGACATCAAAAAATCACGCTCTAATAACACCCGATGATTTCAAGGAAGTAAAAGTTCGCACAATGCCCAGTGCGATATTAATTAAGCAATTTTTATCTTTAGGAGCGGAGCCTAGCACTGCTTCATTCGATCAAGTGTTCAGCATTTTGGAAAACAGCAAAATCGATGCTCAAGAAAATACTCTTTCTAATATTTATACTAAAGGATTTCACCAAGTACAGGATTATCTAACAATCAGCAATCATGGATTTTTAGGCTATGCCGTCTTAATGAATGAGGATTTCTGGAATAAGCTGTCTCCGAATTTACAATCACAGGTACTTGAAGCTATTGAAGAGACGACGATATGGAACATCTCTCAATCTGAACAAATGAATAACGATACCTTAACAAAACTGCAGCAGATTGAAACTTTATCAATCCATACACTTTCAGCTGATGAACAGGAAGAATGGCAGAAAAAGTTCGAGCACTTATATGAATTCTACGAAAATGACATTAATCCTAACTTAATTGAAATGATAAGAGAAGAAATTAATCGATAATTTCCCGCAATAGAAGGATTTTGCGAAAAGGGCTCTATGACTTTTCGCAAAACCCTTCTATTTTTCTTTATGAAAGTTTTGTTTTAGAATCTATCTTCACCCCCTGTTATAATACAAAATTTCTTCTATAATCTTTCACAGCTAATTTTAGTTACTATTAGTAATTGATTTATGAAATACTGCGGTATAAGCGCCATAGCGAGGAAGTACAGCCCCAAAGCAACTGCATCATCTTAAAGACCAAAAAGAACAAAATGACCTTTATCACCATAAATCCACAAAGTGTACTATATCAGTTATGATGAAAACATGAAAGCGATATCATTCCAGAAAGGACGAACAAATCTATGAAAATCAATTTCAAAAACCTCACAGTACAAGTTGTAATTGGTATTATCCTTGGTATTATAGTTGGTGCAATTTTTCCAGAATTCGGCGCACAACTTAAAGTATTAGCCGATATCTTTATTAAATTGATTAAAATGTTGATTGCTCCTATCATTTTCTTAACGGTTGTAATCGGAATAGGCGGAATGGGAAATCTGAAAAAGGTTGGTAAAATTGGAGGGAAAGCGCTTCTATATTTTGAAATAGTATCCACCATTGCCCTTGCTATCGGAATTATCGTTGTCGGCTTGATCAGACCAGGAGACGGCCTGAATACTGACGGTCTAAGCGGCAGCGATGTCTCTCAATATACTGAACAAGCTGCGGCAACCGATCAAGGAGTTGTTGCCTTTCTTTTAAACATCATTCCTGAAAACGTTGTCGGTGCACTAGCAAACGGAGAGCTGCTGCCTGTACTATTCTCCGCTGTATTATTCGGAATTGCTGCAGCTGCTGTCGGAGAAAAAGTAAAGCCTGTCATCACTTTCTTTGAGCTAGTAGCAGAAATTTTCTTCAAAATTGTCAATATGGTCATGAAACTCTCTCCTATCGGTGCCTTCGGAGCAATGGCTTATACAATCGGAAATTTCGGTCTTGGATCTCTTATTTCATTAGGTAAATTGATGGCTGCTGTATACATTACAATGTTTTTGTTTATTGTCATTGTCTTAGGTGCTATTGCAAAATACTACGGTTTCAATATCTTTAAATTCTTAGGATATATTAAATCAGAGTTAATACTAGTTCTTGGAACATCTTCCTCTGAATCCGCTTTGCCTGCTATTATGAGACGTTTAGAAAACTACGGATGTTCAAAACAAGTGGTCGGTCTCGTTGTGCCAACCGGATATTCCTTTAATCTTGATGGAACATCGATTTATTTATCAATGGCAGCGATATTCATTGCACAAGCATACGGTATTGATTTATCGATATGGCAACAGCTTACACTATTAGGCATTTTAATGCTGACATCTAAAGGTGCAGCAGGCGTTACCGGATCAGGCTTTATTACGCTAG
The DNA here is from genome assembly GCA_051893475.1 of Bacillus sp. (in: firmicutes). Lineage (GTDB taxonomy): Bacteria > Bacillota > Bacilli > Bacillales > DSM-1321 > Bacillus_AD. The sequence continues at coordinate 4,861 of JBJFHH010000044.1, forward strand.
CAGCAACTTTGGCGGCATTCCCGATGATTCCTGTAGAAGGGA
>JBJFHH010000045.1:0-4851 GCA_051893475.1 Bacillus sp. (in: firmicutes)
GCCCATTGTCTCGAACCAAAGGCTGTCCCTTCTTCGAATAAGTGACCGCCTTGGATCCAATCATATCCGTTGCGTGAGTAGAAATATGAGATTCTGGCAATATCATGCCGTTTGCCGGGCAGTACGCTTTTTGGAGCGGAGAGTGCGAACAATACGCGCCAACCGCCAGGCAATTCTGCCACAGAACCATCCTTTGTCATTAACGGCCACATATCCCAAATCCACATGTCTGGAGAAATACGAGGGAACGGCTCGTTAATAACATTCGTCACATTTGTGGGAGTAATGCGGATTTCTTCGGATTGCGCTCTTGTCCATTGGGAAGGCACTGCATCAACATTTTCTTCATAGCAACAGTCAAAATCTTTTACTGGATCATAGTTACAGTATTTTTTCACTTGCTTCTTTGAAAAGCTTCTGTTCGGTACTGGCATATTGCCTGAAGAACCGCTCGGGAAGTTACGGTTGCTTATGTCGCTGCCGATGTTAGATTGGTTATTGCTAGTCCCACCGGAAACGGGGAAATATTGTCTGCAACCTTTTACATTATGACAATGATCTTTGGACAAATTAAAACACCCTTTCGAAAAGAAATTTTGTAAGTTGATAGCTTACATACTCTACTTTATGAGAGGGTTGCTAGAATCGCTTCTCGTATTTGCCCTATGAAAGCTGTCCATTTTCTATGAATATCGTAATTTGCTATAAAATGGGTCATGAAAAGGAACTATATCCATTTTTGTAACCGTTTTCTTGTAACTGAATCATATTACATAGATTCATTGAGATAAATCTTTATTATTGGAAAAATATTACTATTTAAAGGTGAGGTTAAAAATAGGTTAAAAGTAAATAAAAAGCGCTGCCCAGCATGTGCGGTGTTCAAGTTGATGAGTCAGCAAATGCGCATTATGGAAGCATTTTTAGTAGTAAATGTCCAGCATATAATCAGGGGAGCGCTGAATAACGAATTCTTACTTCTCATCATCTTTTTCTGGGTCCATCTTCTTATGTGTGAAAATTTTGTGTCTGCGTATGAGAACAACCGCATATATAAAACGGATACAGGCTCGTGATATAATGGGTATACACTACATTTGGCGCGGGTGGCAGGCTAACTTTTTCTTGAGCTGTTCAGGAAAGGGGGTGACTTGCAATGGATTTTCTTGTGAATCTTGTTGAGGAAGCGGTGACCGTCTTTTTCACCACATTAGCCGCTGGTCTGGCAACGATGCTGATCAGCCGCATGACGATTCGGGGAAACAGAAAAACCACCCCGCGCCGTAGGAAGCAAAAAGGTGGTTAATCTGTCAAATAACGAAACGAGCTTTCCACTCGTCATGTAGTAGCCAAGGAGTTTACATCCTTGGCTTTTCGCGTTATTCACATATTCTATCATATACCCAATTTTTGGCGAATTCAAGCCGCGAACAGATGTTTCGATTGTTAGGGTGAATTTAGAAAAAAATACAATAGGATTAAAGGAGGAGTTCGGATATAGGGAAATGGTCAGGTGAAGAAATTTGAATACAACAGATAGTGCCCTATCAGAAAATGGATCTGATAGGGCTTGTCTATGTTATTCATTGGTTGTTTCTTCTGGATGTGTTGCTATAGAAGATGAAATGAGGAAAGAAGAGCTTATTAAATCAAGTTTGAACAAGCATCTGCTGTACTTGTGCGCTCAGCAGTTTTGCCAGTTCATCGGTAGCTGTCAAATAAATAAGGCCGTTTCCTTCAAGAGTAGGGGAGTGTCCAAGCGGAACGGTTCTTTTTATTAATTGCGCATATAATTCTGGCTCTGTCAGCTGACGGTCGAATTCTTTATGGGCATATTGTTTAATGAGAGCTAGGGCTCCGGAAACATGCGGAGTCGCCATTGACGTGCCACTTAACGTTGCATACCCTCCATCCAAATACGTAGACAAAATTTGTTCCCCCGGTGCAACTAAATCGACTTGATTGTTAGAGTTTGAGAAGCGGGAGGAACGTCTGTTTAAATCAATCGAACCGACAGAAATGACTTCATTGTAGCTGCCCGGATAAGCGAATTCATCAGTCTTTTCGTTGCCGTCCCCCTCATTTCCGGCAGCGCAGACAACGAGTATACCCTGATTGACGGCTTGTTTGATTGTCATGTGCAATAATGGATGATCGATAGGGCCACCTAAGCTCATTGATATGATATCGACATCTTGCTCAATCGCATACATCAGGCCGTTTATAATGCCTGTATAGGAGCCGGCGCCGCTTCCATCCAATACCTTTACAATTAAAAGCTCGGCCTGCGGTGCCACACCGACTACGCCTGCGCTGTTCTCTTCAGCAGCAATCGTGCCTGCAACATGCGTCCCATGCCCGTTATAATCTGAAAAATTATTTTCATCACCATGATCATCATCTGTGAAATTCCGGCCGCCGATAATGCGATTTTGTAAATCGGGATGACCTGTGTCGCAGCCGGTATCTAGTATCGCTACTTTGATTCCTTGTCCTTTTGACTTTGTCCAAAAGGCGGGTGCCTGAATCAATTCGATTCCCGGAGGTATTTCAGCCGTCTCGATGTCTGTTTTTTGTACCTGATGCGGAAATAAATGGATCTGTTTTTTCATATTCATTCCTCCTTACAGGTTTAATCCGAGGAAACCTCGAATATTACTTGCATTGTAGCAAAAGTCGTGTTTGGACTAACAGTTACTTTCGTTAGATTTATTCCAAGTTTCGTTCAACATGATTCGACAATGATGCTGTTTACCAGCAACGAATCAGGGTAATTCAAAAGTAAACTGGAGGCGAAAGAAAATGGCGGAAACAGATGTATGGAATCCATGGCACGGCTGTCGTAAAATCAGCGCCGGCTGTAAAAACTGTTATGTATATGTCATCGACCTGGCACACGGACGCAATCCGACCAATGTGTTTAAAACGCAGGCATTCAATTTGCCAGTGAAGAAAAATAGACAGGGAGAATATAAGTATCATCAAGAAGGCTATGTATACACATGTCTGACTTCGGATTTTTTCATAGAAGAGGCGGATGAATGGAGGGAAGACGCTTGGCAGATGATGAGAACCCGCAGCGACCTGCAGTTTTACATTATCACGAAGCGCATCCATCGCTTCATGGACTGCCTGCCGGCTGATTGGGGAGACGGCTATCCGAACGTTACGATTGGCTGCACAATTGAAAATCAACAGCTCGCCGATGAACGTCTGCCGATTTTGCATGAATGTCCGATTCAGCATAAACAGCTCGTTTGTGAGCCGTTGCTGAGCGATATCGATTTCGGATCGTACATTGAGGATATCGAAGGAATAATTGTTGGAGGAGAGACGGGGAACCGAGCAAGAGTCTGCCATTACGAATGGTTTGAGCATATACGGGAACAATGCTTAAACGCTGAATCGAAGCCGACCCTATGGTTTCAGCAAACCGGCTCCAAGTTTGAAAAGGAGGGCGAGCTGGTGAAGGTGCCGCGCAAAGAACAGTTTGAATTGGTACACAGCTATGGGTTGGATTTACAGTGAAAAATCGAGCCGAATCATTATGCCGGCTCGATACGTTTACATAAATAATATTGCGTATGACCTTTCGGAAAATCCTTCAGTTCTCCGAAAATCTCGTAGCCTTGTTTTTGATAAAATTCAAGTGCCTGAAAACTGAAGGTATCAAGTTTAATCAAGCAGCAGCCCTTTTCAGAGGCAACCTTTTCAGCAAGAGCCAATAATTTCTTGCCTTGGCCGTTACCGCGAAGGCTGTCATCGACCCATAGAACGTCCACCTGCAAGCATTGCCATTCCACAGCAGCCAATAAGCCTCCTGCTATGTTCCCGGTCTCATCTTTTAAAACAATAGAAATACGTTCATAATCGTCATTCGGAACAGTTTCGGCATTGAATTCAATTAATTTTTTTCGAATATAAGAGGCTTCTTTTTCATTGCTGCTGATTGAAGCTTTGTATTTCATGGTCATTCACTTCCTTTAGTGAATTATAACATTAAAAAACCCCGAGATATTCATCCCGGGGTTGGCATTTTTACATTTCTTTTAATAAGTTCAATACGATTTGCGCTGAGTGTTCAGCCGCTTTTTCTTCAAATTCCTCGTATGTTACATCCGCTTCGCCATTCGCTAAATCTGAGATTGCACGAATGATTGTAACAGGGATTTCGTTAACGGAAGCAACGTGCGCGATTGCTGCACCTTCCATTTCAGCTGCATACGCATCGAACTGCTCCACTAAAGAAGCTTTAAGCTCTGCATCGCTTACGAAAATATCACCTGATGCGATTGTGCCGATATACGCTTTGTTATCTTCAAGTACTTCATTTGCTACAGACTGCGTTAATTCCGCTAAATCTGCATCTGTTTCAAAATAAGTTGGCTCGCCGTTTTCAGACATACCTGAAATGTGACCCATTTTGTAGCCGAATGCTGTTAAATCTGAATCATGCTCAACTGCACGACTTGAAATCACGACATCGCCAACTGCCAATTCACTATATAATCCGCCGGCAACACCAGTGTTGATCAGCGTGCTTACATTAAAATCATCCACTAAAATTTGTGTGCAAAGCGCCGCATTTACTTTTCCGATACCAGATTGAACAACGACAACTTCTTTACCGTTTAATGTGCCTTGGAAAAACTCTAAGCCTGCTTTTTCTGTAACCTTTGTATCTTCCATTTCTGCTTTTAACGTCGCAACTTCTGAATCCATCGCGCCGATAATTCCGATTGGTCGAACTTCGCCTTCTGCTGTTTCTGTAGAAGAACAGCCTGTTAAAAATACGAATAATACCATTAAAATTGCTGATAATCTTTTCATGACTAAACTCCCTTGAAAAAT
>JBJFHH010000046.1:0-3115 GCA_051893475.1 Bacillus sp. (in: firmicutes)
CTTATTACAAGAATAATATGAAAATATTTCTTTTGATGGATAAAATATTAAAAATTGGCAAGTTTATGACCAATATTAATAAGTTATCTTTTTTCTTGCTAATTTTCATAGCAGTTGTATATTTCCTGCAAAAATATCACTTACTTTTCCGACGATACGAAACATTCCATTAATTTCACCTTGAACAGACTCTTTAGTTACGGTATGATGACAAGAAATATTTTGAAGCATATTAATATTGAAAAGGAGTGTTTGCAATGGGGATCCACACATACTTTAAAAGCTTAACGAAATTGGAAAGAATCGAGCGTTGTCCGGGTGAATTTATGTTTGAAAGACACACTGTTGCAAGCCATTCTTTCAAAGTAACTGTGTATGCGCAATTCCTCGGCACTGTCGAAGAACAGAACGGCGCTGAGATTAACTGGAAGCTACTATATGAAAAAGCAATCAATCACGATTATGCGGAGATTTTTATCGGGGATATTAAGACACCGGTTAAATATTGGACACCGGAAATGCGGACAATGCTTCATAAAGTTGAAGAAGGGATGACAGCCAAATTCATCGAAACAGAGATACCGGATGAATTCAGGGATTTTTACCGCGAGAAAATGAAAGAAGGCAAGGATGATACCATTGAAGGGAAAATATTGGCGGTTGCCGACAAGGTCGATCAAATTTATGAATCCTTCTCAGAAATCCAACGTGGAAACGCCGAACCGGTCATTATCGAAATTTACCGTGATGCCTTGGTGGCAATCAAAAGCATTAATCTGAAATGCGTCGACTATTTCCTCAAATATGTACTTGCCGAAATGGTAGAAGAAGAAATGATGGCGGCCATTGATATAAAGAAAATTACGGATGAAGCATTAGGCTGAAATCCTTCCCTCCAGGCAATCATCCCAGCAACCGGATTGCCTGGCAGGTTAATCTCCCCACACCCCCTCACTCCGCAATCATTCGACACAATTAAAAATTCCCAGACAATATTTTTTATATTTCTACAATTTCCGTACATTTTTAGTAAAAAATACTTTAAGATTACACGAATAATCGACTATAATAAGAAACAAGAATACAAATTGATAAATATTGTTAATTTTTCATGCACATAAAAGCCTTTTTTTCATAATTTAACAATAATAAGCTGACGCGCAAATTACTTCTAGGATGTGAATTTATTTATGATAGGAGATCGTGTTAAACGAATTAGACTTGAAAAAAACTTGTCTATGTCAGAGCTTGCGGACAAAGCCGGAGTTGCAAAATCATATTTAAGCTCGCTCGAAAGGAATTTGCAAAGTAATCCTTCCATTCAATTTTTAGATAAAATTTCGGCCGTATTAAATGTGCCAGTCGATTCATTGCTGCATGATGAGCCTAATACGGATAAATTAGATGCAGAATGGCTGGAGATTGTGGAAGAAGCAATGAAGTCCGGCGTCACAAAAGCTCAATTTAAAGAGTTTATCGAGTTTAATAAGTGGAGATTGAAACAAGATTAATTTCATGCAAAAATAATAACCCTTAGCGGCCCAAGTAATCTATTACAACTGTCCGCTAAGGGTTGAATTTATTATCTTTTTTATTCATAGTAGTTAATTAACCTTTTTCAACGCTTCCGGTTGCAGGTCCTTTCCTTCCTTTTTACCAAGCAAAAATTGACGTACTTCTTCTTTTGTCATTCCCGCTGCCTTTGCCTGCTTGATCAATTCCAGCCACTCTTTATCTAAGCCTTGTATACTCATAAAACACCCACTTTCTTTCCTCCAAAATGGAATTCCTTAGACCATATAACCCCTTGCAAAGGTTACCTGCTTTTGACACTGCTTTAAATTTTAATCAGTCTCTTCTACCGTTTATTCCATTGTACGCTACTGAGTGAAAGAAAAATGTTGTTTCTTGTCACCAAATAACTGAAAAACATCATTCTTAACAAATTTCCTCATTCATAACTGCATTATAACGTTTTATTGTTAAAATCGAATAAAAAGCATCACTTACCATAGAATTTTTTCATATTTCTACGTTCGTTATATTGAAAACTATGTCTCCCTTCCCAAATATGCGCTTCCGTCGCTCTTAAGTCGCTTAAATCTTCTCCGCATACCGGGCAAATCCAGACACCTCTCCTTTCACTGCTAAATGAAGAACGCTGACACTTATAGCAATTTTTCCGAAACATGAATCAATCTCCATTCTTTTTTAAGAACATTATAATCAACCAAATATTTTCAAAAACCGGTAAAACCGTTCATTTCATTCACAAAATCAAACAAAACTGTTCTTTATATTGAATCCTCTCCCATTTTTGCTACTTTTGATAATATTTTCATACGAAGAAACAAACGATCATTTAGCGTTTTCTCTTATCAATACGTTTTCTGTAAAAAATGCTATAATAGGTGCTATATTTATCTAGCGAGTCGCTAAGTAACTAGGATTATATGATAAGGGGAAGTTTTAGGGATGATGGAGATTAACACACAAATTTTCAGAGCAATCAATGATTTAGGAAAAGAGTATTCCTTTTTAAATCCTTTTTTCGTCTTCATCGCTGATTACACAGTGTATATTTTAATTGCAGCTGTGCTTATTTATTGGTTTACGCGCAGCAAGAAAAATCGGCTTATGGTCATTTCCTCGCTGTTGTCAGTTGTGATTGCTGAGGTTGTCGGGAAAACGGTCAGCTTATTTCATTTTAATTATCAGCCGTTCGTTTCACTGGCCGGTGTGAATCAGCTGATTGAAAAAGACATCGGCAACTCGTTTCCGAGCGACCATACAATCATCTTTTTCACCGTATGCTTCACTTTCTTTTTCTTCAAAAAGAAATACAAGTACTTATGGATTGGCCTTGCCTTGCTCGTCGGACTGTCACGCATTTGGGTGGGCGTCCACTATCCAGCCGATGTGCTGACCGGGGCAATCACAGGAATTGCCGCTGCCTATCTTTGCTACAAGCTGGTGCCGAAAAACCGTCGCCTTCGCAAGATGCTTACAAAAGCTGTCGCGATGCAAGTCTATAAATAAATCGTTCAGGCCATGCCCAGTCTTGATTCAAGCTCTCGGCACGGCCTGTTTAATTTCAATCAAATGATTGATTGAA
>JBJFHH010000046.1:3215-20075 GCA_051893475.1 Bacillus sp. (in: firmicutes)
CTTGATTCAAGCTCTCGGCACGGCCTGTTTAATTTCAATCAAATGATTGATTGAAAACTAGTACTGGAGAAAATTCAATCAATCGATTGATTGAATTCCACCACCCGCTCTGTATATCCCTGACTTCCCTCTATGTATTGATATAATACGAGTTCCAAAATCGCGATTGTGGAAATGCGCGAGGTAATATCCTGTTTGTTCAAAAATCATACCTAATGTTTTATTTTTTATAAGTGGGCCAATGATCACCACGAACCCGCCCTTGTCAACACAAAAGTCCTATGTTTGATACAATTAAAAGTAATAAATGATTGAAAGAGGTGCAACAGATGATTTATCAGTTAAAAGTCAGCTTAAAGCATTTGCCTGCTCCTATTTGGCGGAGAATTGAGATTGACAGCTATATGACATTTACTGACTTGCATTATATTCTTCAAGCGGCATTCGAATGGGAGGACTGTCACCTACATACATTTTTCATTCGCCAATCAAAAGGGAAGGCGATGAAAAACAAGCGAATTGAAATCGGTCCGGAAATAGATGACATGCCAGTCGGACTGACTGGTGAGTATACAAAGCTCAATGAAAGCGCAGAGATTGTTTCGCATTGGCTGACGAAAAAAAATGACTGCTGTCTGTACATATATGATTTCGGCGATGATTGGCAGCATGAAATTGTGCTCGAAAAAATCAGCGAGCGCGAGGAAGATGTTTTCTATCCGAGATGCACAATGGCTGTCGGGGCCAGCCCGGAGGAAGACAGTTTCGGAATGCTGACAAAAATAAATACGATTGATTCCGATGAAGAATGTGCTGTAATCAATCAAATATTCCTCGAAATGTTTCAAGAAAATGAAACGCATTCAGAGAAAGCAAGCGAATCCGAATGGCTCAAGGCCTTTGAATTGGCAGATGAATTAAAGAAACTGAAGCCGTGGCTTTGGATGGAAGATCAGCATATTTTTGCCCTAAAGAATCCAATCGATGGAGATTATGTGTATTGCAGTGTGCTCGGCTCCGTTGAACAAGAATTCGGACTGGTTGTCTATATCGGACAGCAAGGACTGAAAGCTCTCGCCAAGCTATACGAGATGCCTTCCATCCACGAAATCATTTTTGAGCAGCACTGCCTGCAAATTTCCTTTTCCAATCGCGATGAGCTGGAAAAGGAAGACTATCAATTAATCAAATCGCTGGACTTGAAATATCGGGGCAAAAAACAATGGCCGCTGTTCCGCAGCTATGTTCCAGGCATGTATCCTTGGTCGCTCAATAAGAAAGAGGTCGAATTGCTGACGGAGATTCTTCCTCAGATCATTAAAGTTTGTCTGCAAATGAAAGAGCATCCGTCTCTAATCACTCCTTATAATGGGGAGGAAATGGCTTATTTTGACGCCGACTTGCAAAAACACAAATTAACAATCAATCCAGAAGCAGAGGTGCACATTCCGGTACCGGAAATTATGGTAAATGAATTGTTTTTACAAAAAATGCGCAAGCAAATGAATCGAATGAGCGCGCCGATTGAATTTGATTATTTTTACTTAAATGATCCGATTCAGGAATACCCCGGCCAACGACCGTTCTTTCCTATGATGGTATTAGCTGTTGAATGTGAACAAGAGCTGATTATTTATCAAGATATTATGCGTGCCAGTGAGCTCTATTCGGTTTCTGATTGCTTATTGGCGTTAATTAATCACTTACAGATGCTGCCTTCGGAAATTTATGTGGAGCGACACGAGCTGTATACGCTGCTGGAACCGCTGACAAGCAAGCTCGACATTAAACTGCGTGAAGTACCAAAATTGGTTATTATGTCAGAAGTGAAGGAAGAGCTGTTATTTTCGACGCAGATGTGAAAAAGGTGATGGCTTGTTTGAGCTGGAAACTCATGTTTTAGGGATTTATTCGAGGAGGAACCGTAATTTAACGGAGCACGGATGTTTTTTCAAGTTGCCTCTGTGCTTAATTCATCCACTTTTACAAATATTTCTTCCGGATTTCAAATTAAGTCGTCCGCTTTCAACATTAATTAAGCGAACATGCATAAAAGCCGCTCTCTCAACCCGAGAGAGCGGCTTCTTTGATTTAAATCATCACTTTGCAAATATCATTTGTGAATTGAACTGGGTCCTGAATCGGCAGACCTTCAATCAGCAACGCTTGGTTGTACAGCAGATGTGTAAACAGCTTCACTTTTTCTTTGTCGCCTTGTTCGTATGCTGATTTGATTGATTGGAATACGTCATGATCGGCATTGATTTCAAGCACTTTGTTCGCTTTCACGTTTTGGTTGTTCGGCATCGCGTTCAGGATTTTCTCCATTTCAATCGACACGTCACCTTCTGCCGTTAAGCAAACCGGATGCGATTTCAAGCGTTTGGACGCTCGCACATCGCTTACTGAACCAGCTAGCGCTTCTTTCATGAATCCAAATAGCTCTTTGTCTTCTTCTTTTTGTTCTTCTTTACGATCGTCCTCGATGCCAAGGTCGCCGCTGGAAACAGACTTGAACTCTTTATCTTTGTAGTTCATCAGCATTTTCACAACGAACTCATCCACATCATCCGTAAAGTACAGAATTTCGTAGCCTTTGTCAGAAACAAGCTCTGTTTGCGGCAGCTTCTCGATGCGTTCAACAGATTCACCCGTTGCATAATAAATGTATTTTTGATCCTCAGGCATTCTAGAGATATATTCTTCAAGCGTCACTTGCTTTTTCTCTTTTGAAGAGTAGAACATCAGCAAGTCTTGAAGAACGTCTTTATCTTGGCCAAAATTATCGTACGCACCGAACTTCAATTGACGGCCGAATGATTGATAGAACGTATCGTATTTTTCACGTTCCGTTTTCAGCATATGCTCAAGCTCTTTTTTGATTTTGTTCTTAATATTTTTCGCGATGAATTTCAGCTGCTTGTCCTGCTGTAAAATTTCACGTGAAATATTAAGCGATAAATCTTCAGAGTCAACCATACCCTTTACAAAGCTGAAATAGTCAGGAAGCAGATCCGGACATTTCTCCATAATTAATACGCCGTTTGAGTACAGCTCCAAGCCTTTTTCGAATTCCTTTGAATAATAATCGAACGGAATGCTTTCCGGAATGTACAAAATCGCATTGTAACGAACAGAGCCGTCGACTTTAATATGAAGATGTTTAATTGGTTTATCGAAGCCGTAATGCTTCTCATGATAAAATTGCTCGTAATCCTCATCTGTCAGCTCGCTCTTGTTCTTTCTCCAAATCGGAACCATGCTGTTGACTGTTTGCTCTTCTGTGTATTGCTCGTACTCATCTTCGCTGCCTTCCTTCAATCGGCTGGACGTCACATCCATTTTAATTGGGTAGCGGATGAAATCTGAGTATTTTTTAATGATTGATTTCAGACGGTATTCTTCCAAATACTCGTCATAGTTCTCATCTTCTGTGCTTTCTTTTAGTTTAAGCGTGATGATGGTTCCGTTGCTGTCTTTTTCGCAAGCTTCAATTGTATACCCGTCTGCACCTGTTGAATGCCATTTGTATGCTTGCTCACTGCCGACCGCCTTACTGATCACCGTTACTTCATCGGCAACCATGAAGGACGAATAGAAGCCGACACCAAATTGGCCGATTATATCGTACCCATCTTTGATTTCATTGTCTGACTTGAATGCTAAAGAACCGCTTTTCGCAATCGTTCCAAGATGCTCAGCAAGGTCCTCCTTCGTCATCCCGATTCCAGTATCTTCGATTGTTAAAGTACGCTCCTCTTTGTCAGCTGTGACTTTAATGAAATAATCATCTTTATTGAAAGTTAACGTATCATCTGTTAATGCCTTGTAGTAAATTTTATCGATTGCATCGCTGGCATTCGAAATCAATTCTCGCAGGAAAATCTCTTTCTGCGAATAGATAGAATGAATCATCATATCCAGCAATCTTTTCGACTCTGCTTGAAACTGCATCTTCTCCATCAATAGCTCTCCTTCCATGGGAACAGGTTTCTTATCCTACATCTTTTAGCACTCTAATAACAAGAGTGCTAATTTTTAATTATCACAAAAAATAGTATTTTGTCAATATACCCTTCCGCCCTGATACCATCTTCACGAATATGATTGGTGATTTTCTTGATGAGATCAATCATAAAAGAATGACACACCCATGCAATTGTAAATACTATATCATCATATGGAAATAATATTTTAAAATAATAAAATCAGTGAATTTTATTTACCCAATACCTAAAATATCGTATCCTATGGAAAGATAAATATTACGATATAATATTGGAGGATATCTATTTGTTTATGATGAACAAGGAAAAAATGATTCACCTATTAATACTTTTTATAGCAATTCAGCCTATCATAGATGTTTTAACAACATTTTCGATAGAAGTTCTAAACACAGGTGCAACCTTTGGTTTATTTATAAGAGTTGCATATATGATACTAAGCACTATTTTTATTTTATCTCAAGTCAAACAAAGCGCTCTGGCGAAAAAGTCATTTTACTACTTAATATTTGTAGGTATCTTCATAATAGCAAACCTTACTGTTAGCTACTTTTACAAGCCGCATTTCTATTTATTCAGCGAAGTAAAGTTTATGGTAAAAACATATTATATCGTTATAACTTTCATAAGTTTACTTCTTGTTTTACAACATTTCAGAAAGACAAATACAGAAGAAAAAAAATTATTCTTAAATGTATTTGTCATAAGCTCACTAACAATCGGAATGGTCATGGTTGTGTCGATTCTTACTAATACAAGTTTATCGAGTTACGACTGGACAAAAGTAGGATATGTAGGTTGGTTCTCTGCCGGTAATGAAATCGGTGCGATTTGCGCAATCATGTTGCCAGTTCTTAGCTATTACGCTATTTCGAAAACGACTAGTATTAAAACAATCTATGCATGGATTCCCTTTGTCTTAATTGGCTTTTCTCTCGTTATGTTCGGGACTAAAGTTGGATTTCTTGCATTAATTGGTGTTCTTCTAGTTACCATAATAATACTTTTAATATCAATTACTTTGAAAAAAAATAAGTCCGCTAAAAAGGGGCATTTGTTGAATTTCGGAATATCTCTGTTCTTACTCTTATCTTTAATTATTTCGACACCTTTTACGCCGATTTATAAAAATACATTTGCTCACTTGTCATTATTGGGAATTGAGTTTAATCAATCTGACGAAATAACTGATCAAACGGAAACTGATCCTTCACAGAATGATTCAACTTCTACTTCAATCAGTAACGACCAATTGGAAAACCTGATCTTAAGTAGCAGAGAAATTTTTCTAAAAACTTATAAAGAGCTCCATAGCGAAGCTCCTCTCAGCCAAAAGTTATTTGGTATGGGTTATGGAGGAAATTTCACACAAGAACCTAAAATGATAGAAATGGACTATTTTGACATATTCTATTCATTTGGAATTATAGGATCTATTTTGTATTTCCTTCCATTTGTTGTTGCAGCTCTATATACCTTGCGTTTTTTCATTCAGAATATCGGATTGGTTTTCACACCAAAATATGCACTTCTCTTATCTTCCGTCATGTTGATCTTAGGAATTGCCTTTTTAGCTGGACATGTTTTCACTGCTCCCGCTGTTAGTATTTATGTTGCTTTTATCGTGGCCTATCTTCTGACAGATTTAAAATCCGCAATCAAATCTGCACAATTAAATACACTACCTTAAAAGGGCTGCCGGAAAGTGAGATTTCTCTGACTTTCCGACAGCCCTTGTTTTATGAAAAAATATAGGAGGCTACTATTGTAAAAACTCATTAAAGACACCTGAACTACTATACCGGCATAAAAACTGGTACCATTGTCATAATTTTCAACACTAAAAGTGTCCTGATAATAGTTAATTCTTGAAATTTGCCTGATAATCCTCTAAATTAAAGATTAGAATGTTTTTCTGTAAAGTTTAAATATTTTAAAAATAATTCCTCGTCATTAAACAGATGGCGATTCGTTTAGTCTGCTATAAAAGGCGGCTACATGATTATCTCAAAGACAAAGGGTGTTACATTTGAAGCAGAATCTAAAAAGCACAATTAAAAGAATCTCCAGCATAGATTTTTTTAGTCCAGCTATTTTCTTCCCATTGGTATTACTTGCTTATCATGTAATGGGGAATATTTTTGATCAGTCCCGTACAGATATGTTCAATCTGAAGTATTCAACATATCCACTAATTTTCACAGCCATTATTGTATATTATATCGTCTATTTCTTAGTGAAAAAATTCGATATTATGCTGCCTAGCATTTCTATTAAATGGTTCAAAAAGCTGTTTTATGTTGGTATCATTATAATGACAGTAGTTGGAATTTTCAGTTTGGGATACTTGATTTTCAACGGCCAAATCGGTCTGTTGAGCGAATCGGTAAGACGAAATATCAGTCCGAAGCTAAATTTCTTCTCGGCCTTCCTATGGTTTGGTTTCTTAATTTTAATCACAACCTACATTGCAAAAAAAGGGTTTTCAACAGGCAAGGCAATTATAATTTTATGCTCTTCAGCAATCGTGATTCTTGGACTTTACGTGCTGATTGGCTATAGAACGAACTTGTTTATGATCGTATTCACATTGATCATTTTCTTCCATTACTACTTTAAACGTTTTAACTTTATTTTGATTGTTACAATTTTATTGATTACGAGTCTTTCATTCTCCTTGTTTGGTAACATGAGGGTAGAAAATGAAGATAAAACAGAAGAATTTAACCAAGGTATGGTTGAATTCGGCGAGCTTAGTGTACAAACGCAGCAAGAAGTCACTAAAGTGAAAGAAATGCCTGAATGGTACCGTGTTGTCACAGCTGAATTCGTAAACGGCAAAGTTGTATTAAGCCGAATTATCGAATATACAGAGGAATACGGAACGCTAAACGGCGAGCTGCATGCCTCAGCTATTGAAACAATATTACCTGGAGAAAATCAATCTCCGCGTACAATCGTTACAAATGTAGTTAACACATTCTCAGATAACGGCATTCCTGTAACACGTGAAGGACGTACAACAACACCAAGCTTACTTGGTCAATTATTCCTTGACGGCGGCTATGCGCTGCTAGTAATCGGCGTTGCGCTGATTTCATTCCTATTAACAGCTATATACAACAGAATGGAACACACAAAACGCAGTAACCACATTATTTCTTACGCATTTATAACAACACTATTAACAATTTCGATTCACACAGGCTTCCTGGACGTCATCTTCTACCTATTCTTCATTGCGATGCTCGTTTATGCGATGATTAATACGGATGATGAGGATGGGCTGAAAGATTGAATGTAGTTTTGGCAGTGCCAGGCACCGCCCGAATTCTCCCGTTTTTTGTCGATTTTAATGGTCAACAGATAACGAGAATAGATTGAAATATTGTTATTAAAAGTCAAAAGCAGCGATCGCATTGATCGCTGCTTTTTCGTTATTTCACTTTAACCTTATAATTCTTCTTATTTCCAACTACGTCTTCAGCTGTGATTGTGATTGTTTGGCCTTTTGTCAAGCTCCAACTGTCAGATAAAGGAATAGCAAATGTACCGTCATCCTCTGTATTAAAAAAGCCGATTGTCGGTAGCCCTTTAGAGGAAACAGATAATTTCCCAGCCTCATTTAATTTGCCCTTTATTTCTTTGGTATTAACAAGGATTTCTTCTGTTGATACTAGCTTTGGCGCTGCCGTATCTTTGCGAACAGTGACTGACTTTTGCTTACTCGGTAAGCCTTTCAGATCTACTGCTTCAATAATCAGCTTGTCCCCTGTAGCCAGTTCGTCTGTCAATGAAATTGAAAAAGCTCCATTTGCATCTGTTTCCTCTGTAATCTCTATACCATTTCCCTTAATAGTAACAGTAGACCACTCTGAAATTTCTCCTGTAATAAACTTCGATGTGTGATAGACCGTATCAACCTTTGATACTACCGGATTTGTTTTGTCGTCAACAGTTACTTTCGCTTCCTCTTCTTGATTAACATAATCTTTCATTTTCACTGTTATTACAGTTCCGGCCTTTTGCTTTTTAATCGACACACGGAAGTTTCCTGCAGCGTCTGTCTTCACTGGAGATTTATGAAGCGGTTCGTCGCCTGCAAATAACTGTACCGTTCCTTCTCTTTTTATTTTTCCTTTAACTGAGGTTTGAGCATCTGTAATGATTAATTCTCCATCTAGCTGCAAGGGCGATGTATCGTCTTGTACAATTACTTCCAAAATAGCAGATTCATTTTTATGGCTATCAACTGCTTGTAGTTCAATTTTTGCACCAACTTTTTGGTGTTCCTTCATTGTAATTGTAAACACATAGCCTTTTTCCCCTTCATCCCATTTAGCAGTTGGGGAAGTCAATGTTTTGCCTTCTATCTTAGCTGTAACCTTCGCAGCTTCACTTATAACACCTGTTATCACCCTACTTGTATTGAACACATTGACTTGCCCTACAAACTCAGGGGCTGTTTCATCCGTGACTGTCACCGTCACCTTTGATGTATTTGGTTTAGTAGGCTTCGTATCCTCGAATACAAATGTGAGTTTTTCTTTTGCTTGGCGTTGGGGAATCTTAACGGTAAATATCCCGTTTTTGTCCGTAGTCACTTTTTCGTCCAAAATAGATTTTGTTCCAACTAATACATCAACCGTTCCTTCTTCACTCAAC
The DNA here is from genome assembly GCA_051893475.1 of Bacillus sp. (in: firmicutes). Classification (GTDB taxonomy): domain Bacteria; phylum Bacillota; class Bacilli; order Bacillales; family DSM-1321; genus Bacillus_AD. Next base: position 11,888 of record JBJFHH010000046.1, read on the forward strand.
TTACCAGTAATAACTGTTTCTCCACTATCATCAATAATAATCTTTTTCGGATCCACTAGCTTAGGAGCTGTTCTGTCTTGCTGCACTGTCAGTATTGTCTCTTTGCTTTTATTTTCAAAAGCATCTTCCGCTACTATTTTAATTTTATTTCCTACAGCCAATTTCGACGATAGCTCAAACGTAAATGGTTCATTATCCGATGCAGACAATTTATCTTTAAGTAACACCCATTCTCCATCTACCAATTTGTGAATAGTAATGGTTGAAGCTTCATTTACGTAACCTTCCACATAATGAGATGTTTCAAACACAGTACTCAGCTTTGAGATGACTGGACCTGTGCCGTCTTTAACCACTATCTTCTGCTCCCGTGTTTGGCCCCAATCATCCGCCATGATAATCGTGATTTCCGTGCCCATTTTTTGCTTCGAGATTGAGATTTCAAACTCTCCTGATTCATTTGTTTGAACCGGATTTGAAAGAACTTTATTGCCAACTTTCAACTGAACAGTGGCTTGTTTGCTTACTTGCCCCTCAACGACCGTCGTCTGATCAGTGACTATTGGGTTGACAAGAAGATATGGAGCAACATGATCCTTAACTACAAAACTGCCAGTAGTCGTATTCGACGGGTCCGCTAAATCTGTTAGAATATATTCACCCTTTGTACCAATCGTAAGCGGTTTAATATCAAAACTGAAGGTACCATCTTCCTTTGTTGCTCCAGAAAATACTTGGTCAGCAATCTTGATATAAACATTTACAAACTCGCTTACCTTGCCTTCTAGCTTTTCACTCTTATCTGTGATATCTAAGGAACCCTCTACTAAAATCGGTTTCACGTTGTCGTGCAAGACCTTTATTGGAACTTCCAGTGAATTGATTAAACCTTTTTTACTGTAGATGACCAGTTCTGTATTTGTCGGCTGACGTTTTGGTAAAAGAATCTGGAACTTCCCATGAACATCCGCTTGCCCCTCAATAACCTTGCCGCTCTTACTTTCCACTATTACGAGCGCTTCTGGCTCCGTAGAACCTGTTATATAGCGACTGCTGTCATAGACGGGATCAATTTTTAGCGGTAAAGAAACGATATAATAAGCTAGAGCACTTTTCGCATCAAGCATCTTCCCCGAGACTGTGTTTTTCGCTCCATTTGCTTTCTTTCCTGTTACCGTTAGGACTTGTTTTATTTCTTCAGGTGTAATCTTTTCTTCCACACCTGCCAACAGTGCCGCTACGCCAGCTACATGCGCAGCTGCCATTGATGTACCTTCTGAAAAACCATAACCATCGTTAGGTACCGTACTATAAATACTTACACCCGGAGCTACTAAATCGACACTTTTTGCTCCATAGTTCGAAAAGCCAGCACGCTCACCATTTTTGTCTACTGCTCCAACACTAATAATATTGCTACTGTCCAAACTGGATGGATAATTTTTTGTTGCACCATCATTGTCATTTTTTTCATTACCCGCCGCTGTGACAAATAACATCTTTGAAGCTTCTATTGCCTGTTCTAACGCCGGTGAATGATGTTTGCTTCCCCAGCTGGCAATAACGATTTTCGCCCCGTGATTCTCAGCGTATCGAATACCCTCGATTGCATCCCACACATTGCCGCCTTCATTACCATTTATGAACTTTAACGGCATTAGCTTGACATTAGGCGCTATGCCTGAGATTCCGACTTCATTATTTGCTGTAGCTGCAATTGTACCGGCTAGATGCGTACCATGGAGACCATCATCCTTGTTGTCTACGACAGAGTTTTTCCCATTATAGAAATCCCAGCCGTTTATATCATCGTTATATCCATTATTATCATCATCTTTATTGTTACCGGCAATTTCCCTAGTGTTAATCCAAATGAAGCTTTTTAAATCCGGATGCTGTGTCTGGACACCATCATCCAGCACGGCAACAACAACTTCTGCTAATTTCTCTTTCTTATTTTCAATCAGCTTCCATGCTTCAGGAAGGTTAATATCTACATCAATTTGTCCTTGTGAGCCTTGAATCGTCTGGCCTATATTATGTAAACCCCATTGCCAGTTTGATAAGGGATCATTTGAGATATTATCATTTTCTATCAGATTAAGAGACTTGTAAATGTAGTTATATTGCACAGATTCAACATTTACGTCATTAGCTAAGCTTTTTTTATACTCTTCCAGCTTGTCCTCTGGGACTTTTATTAGTGCTAAACCAAGCTCCGGAAAGCTTGCTGAGATTGAAACCTCCTTTTGACTATTAAAATCCTTTTTATCATCCTTGAACTGGACAATCAGCTCATTCGATAGATATGCCCTCTCCACTGATTCAGCATGCACTGTAGAATAACTCGAAATAAAAGTTAAAAATAACAGTGTACTTACAATGGTGACCACAGTGAAAAATTTAAACTTCCCCATAAAGCTTCCCCCTTTTGCAGGAAGAATAATGCTTAGAATACATTATTCATCTAGCGTGTATCAGTTTCTCTGACCATTGAAAACTGCCGCTGCAGTTAATAAGCGCTGTTCAGCTGCACGCAATTCAGATGGCGTGACGTTATTTTTATCTAAAATACCTTTTGCATCATATATAGCCAACTGCAGTGTTCTCTTAGAACCCGCTCTATACTGCCCTAATTCAGTTCCCTCAATAGCATTATCATGATCTATTTGCAAAGAATCAATTAATGATTCCAAATCAGCATGCGCGTTAATATATACAGAATAACTAGTATCGACCGCTAATTCATTTTCTGACTCAATAAGTGCCGCTTTCGCTTTCTCTATTTCTAAGGTTGTCTTATCTCTCACATCAAATGCTAAAGCATCTTGAAGTGCTTCCCACGATTCCGTTGTATATTCATCTGTTATTAGATTTCTAGATAAAATTCGATTTCTTTCCACATCAAATTTAGCAATTGCCGAGGCATTTCTAATGTATGGATTATTTCCAGTCAAGTACACCAAAGAAGGACCCGTTAAATTGCCAATTCTTCCAGTTCCGTTTATAACCCCTGACTGATAGGCCGCTAAATGAGAAACGGTACCTGAAATGTACATGGATGCATAGGCTTGCAAGTTCACGTTTGTGATGGCGCCTTCAAGGGTAACCGGCTTCTCTGTATTTACCACGACTGTCGCAATTTGTCCGCCATTTTCATTAACAATCGTAGTACCTAAAGTATTATAATCAATCCAAATTGTACCCAATTTCCCTTTGTTTTTTAGTAAAACATCGCCATTTGTAGCTGCTGTTGTTTGAATTCGTGTTTCACCTGTAATGGCAACTGTCGCTAATGTGTTAATAGAATTTACCGGTGATTTAATGTAAACATTTCCGCTTATTTTCAGATTTTTAAACGTTATATTTTCTATATCATTGCCGTCAATGACAACATCTCCATTTAAGGTTCTTAGGCCTGTCGCAGGTCCATATGTGACAGATTTAAGCGGTGAGCCTGCTGATGATGGTGCTGGAGGCTGTAGAAGTACATTCCCCGTAAATGTTCCCGCTGTATTAATAACGGTATCGCTCCAGTCATTTACATTCGTATTAATCCAATCATCTTCAGATAAAAAGTACCGAGAAAAAGGCTCCGATATAACCGTCCCGTCATAGGACTGCAAAGTTTCTTTAATTTTGATCGAATTTGACCCGCTGTTTAAGGTACCATCAGGTAATGAAAGAATGACTACTTCAAAACCATCAATTGTATTGTTATTGCTATCCTGCACTGTGATTTTAGTGCCATATGGTAAACTATTACCATTTATAGTGTAATGTGCATGATTAGTGGCATCGTGTGTCCCAGTCATCTGTACCCCTTCGGAAAAAGTCATGATAGCTGTGTCACGTCCACTTCCATTTAGAAAGCCATTTGCATTGATTAGTGTAAACGGTGTACTATCAATAGTAGGATTGACAGTTACACGTAAACTTCCTGAAATTTCGCCAGCAAGCCCGCTATATATTCCGGCACCACTTGATACTCTAGCGTTAATAACCGGAGTAGAAACTCTCCCGCTTGGAGGAAATACAATCTTTACTTTAGCCGTACCACTTTTCAACGGTATATTCGTTTGCGCTAACTCTCCGCTAGATGTATACAAATCTAAAATAATACCACTTGATCCTCTCTCGACTTTTCCTGTCTCTTTATTAATCAATTCAATGGTCAACTCAGTTTCAGTTGTACGGTCTTTGTTTTCTTTTAAACCTTTATGAGTGATGAATAACTGATACACATCCTCTGCTGCTGCGCTTACGAATGTACTTGTTACAGTCGGCGATACTTGTCCATCGACCATTACATTCTCGACATTTACTGTATATCTGCGATCGAACTCCATTCCATTCACCGTTAAGGTAGCTGTCCGCTTATTGCTATCAGCCTTTACAGATTTAATGATTAGGCCATCAATATGAAAATTGGCTACTGATAGCTTGTCTGCTGGTTTATCTAATGTCACCTGCACCTGTGTTGCTGCTAGATATTTTGCCTCTACACCCGTAAGGTACATATCCTCCGCAGCAGCGCTTACAAATGTGCTGGATACAGTCGGCGATAACTGTCCGTCAACTATTACATCCATGACTTCCACTGTATATCTACGATCAAACTCCATCCCATTCACTGTTAATGTAGCTGTCCGCTTATTGCTATCAACTTTTGCAGATTTAATGGTTAGTCCTTCGATATGGAAATTGGCTGCTGATAGTTTATCCGCTGCTTTATTTAATGTCACCTGTACCTGTGTTGGTGAAATATATTTTGCATTCGTAATTTGCAAGCCTGTTTTTACACGGCTGGCCGCAAGCAGGAAATTAGCAAAGTCTCCACGTTTTAAAGCTAAACCTGTCCCGAATTTTGTGGAAGAAATACCTTTAGTTACATTATTATCATAGAGGGCAGTAACCGAAGCTTTATACTGATCCGGTACATCTTCAAAAGGCAATTGACTTGTACCGCTTAAATGAAATGCTCTTTCAAGCCATATCGCCATCTCCCCGCGTGTAATCATGGCATTTGAATTGAAGGTAGCAGGAGATGTCCCTTTCGTTATGCCTGCCTCTTTCAATGCATTAATATGTTTTTCTGCTCTTTTTGGCACATCACGAAATCCGGATGGCGGCGCCGCATCCAGATCCAAATCTAATACAGTAGCCAACATAACTGCTGCATCGACACGCTTCACCTGGGTATCGACTCCAAAATGCGTACTGGAAAAACCCTCAATCCCCAATGCATGCAAATACTCAACTGCCTCTTCATATTTTGAAGACACATCGTAAAAGGCAGACACTCGGTATGGTGCAACAACTGAAACAGCCACCGTTGCAGTGATTGCAGTCGCAATACATGAGCGCATTAATTTCGAACAATTTGTCATGTACGTATTTCTCCCCTTTATATATGTTCTAAATAGCGCCTCTTCAGACACCTACTATTCTCAATGACTATATTCAATGACTTTATGTGTCAAATAATAATCTAGTTTCTTCTATGTAATATATCGGTTTGTTCATTGAGATTTTAATGTGAAACGAGATAATTGTTGTCACTGAACAGTGCCACACCGAACAGTGCCAGGCACCGCCCGAATCCTCCCGATTCTTGTCGATTTTACTCTGTTCTCACTTTTTCTGTTTTCCCTATTAATTCACAGTAGATTGTTCTTTTTTGTTGTTCGGTTCCGGCAAATAAATCTAGGAGGCCGTGGATATTTATAAATGGGTATGGGCTTGGAATTGAGTAGTAAAATAATAGGTAGCTGCTCCATTGATATCGTTCTGGCTTCTTGACCATATTCGCCTCTAAAGGATTTAGGTGTATATAACGACTGACATCTATCATGCCTTTTCGGTCTTCAATCACCTTATCGTAAAATCGTTTCTCATAAACGTGTCCGCTCAACTTGTATCGGGTGTTGTAATAATTCGCGTACCTTTTATTTATTAAAGCCATGATTTTTGACAATGGTGCTTCTTTAGAGCGGATTTGCAAATGAAAATGGTTGGTCATTAAGCAATAGCAGGCAATTTCAAATGGATATTTTTCATAAACCTGATGGAGGATGTGAAAGAAGGCTTCATAATCAGTGGCAGAACGAAAAAGAGGATCGCGACGATTACCGCGGCTTACAACATGGTAGAAATGATTGGGGAGCCAAATTCTTGGCGGACGGGGCATTATTCTTCCCTCGCTTTCATTTGTACATTTGTTTTTTCACACGACTGATTTCATCAAATCATCAACTAAAACCACCTCGCCTATTAATTTTTTCAAAAAAGAGAAAGTGTTGCCCAAAATAGAGAAGATGCAACTGGGGAATACAGAGGAAAAAAGCCGATTCAACATAAATACTTCTACATAAACCGTTAAAATCCTGCCAAAACAAGAAGAAACAGCAGTATAATCGACAAAATTCGGGTGGTGACAGGCACCATACATGGTATAATTATCTAAAAATACAGAATAAAGGGGATTTTTTAGAGATGGGTAGAAGGTTTATATTTTCACTGCTTGCAGTGGTGCTGTTGGTTGTTTCGGCAGCGGTTGCTCCAAGGGAAGCTTCAGCAAGCAGCGAAGCGCCGAAGTATGAGATGCGGGCAGCCTGGATTGCTACGGTGACGAATATTGATATGAAGGCTGGGATGACAAAGGATCAATATTCTAGCTGGGCGAAAGAAACGTTGGATCAGTTAAAGGGGCAAAATTTCAATACGGTTATTTTCCAAGTTAGACCGACGAATGATGCTTTATATAATTCTAAATTAGCACCATGGTCTTCTTTTATTACAGGGAAAGCACAGGGCACAAATCCAGGGTATGACCCGCTGCAAATTATGGTCGAGGAAGCGCATAAAAGAGGGATGGAGCTTCACGCATGGATGAACCCTTATCGTGTGACGATGCCAAACAAAGAGCTGTCAACTTTGGATGCTAACAATGTCGCACTCACAAACCCGGATTGGGTTGTGAAATACGGCACGCAATATTATTTAAATCCCGGGCTTCCTGCAGTACAAGATTACTTAGCAGCTGTCGTGAAAGAATTAGTGACAAATTACGACATCGACGCTATACATATGGATGATTACTTTTATCCGTATAAAATCGCCAATACGGAATTTCCCGATCAGGCTACTTTTAAACAATACGGTTCATCGTTCAATTCAATTGACGATTGGCGCAGAAACAATGTAAATAATCTCGTCAGTAAAATATATACAACGATTAAATCAACAAAATCACATGTTCAATACGGCATCTCCCCATTCGGAGTTTGGCGCAATAAATCTTCAGATACTACAGGCAGCGATACTAGAGCCGGAGTTGAAAATTACGATGATTTATATGCCGATACAAGACAATGGATAAAAGATGGAACGATTGACTATATAACACCGCAAATCTATTGGTCTAGAAGTTTAGCAGTTGCTAATTATTCAATATTATTAGATTGGTGGAGCAAGGAAATCCAAACGTATGCGTCCAAACATCCAGTCAATCTTTACATCGGTTTAGCCGATTACAAGGTGAATAATGATTCTGATAAGGCGTGGAGCGACAAAATGGAGCTTCCGAACCAAATTATTGCGAATCGAGCCAACGGTGTTGCCAAAGGGCAAATGCATTATTCTTTGAAAAGAATTAAGGAAAATCAATTAGGCTATGCAACCATTGTCAAAGACCAGCTTTATAACTATAAGGCGATTGCTCCTGCCACGTCTTGGAGCAACGCCGAACAACCTGCAAAACCAACGAATGTTACTATCAGTAAAGAAACAGCCGGCAATCAGCTAACAATCACAGGCCAAGCAAGAAAATTTGTGATTTATCGTTTTGACGGAACAAGCGCAGGCTCTTATCAAGATGCACAAAATATTGTAGACGTTGTTTATAACACAAATGGAAATACAGTTTTCACCGATCAAACAGCTGATCCGAATAAAACGTACACATACGGCGTTACATCACTTTCAGGAACAAATGTAGAAAGTAAAGATGCCGCAGTTGTCAGAATCGGCGACCTATCATCAAGCTTCAAAGATATCAGCCCTTCTTATCGTGCTTTTATGGAAATTGAGTATTTGGCTAAACAGGGTATCGTCCAAGGGGAACTTAACGGCAATTACAATCCAAGCAGATTGGTAACTCGCGCCGAAGCAGCTGCTATGCTTGGAC
>JBJFHH010000047.1:0-4800 GCA_051893475.1 Bacillus sp. (in: firmicutes)
TTCGCAAAAGGAATTGCGCTCTCAGGACAAGATAGCGCGGTCAGCATGATGAAAATCCGGCACTAAAGTCAAAAAAGCGTGATGCTACGAACAGCATCACGCTTTTGACCTTATTTACGATCGCTCGTATATGTCCAGCCATCTTCTTGATAGATTTTATCTTCTTTCATCAGCTTGCCAAGTGCGCGTTTGAAGGCACCTTTACTCATTTCGAACGTGCGCATAATATCTTCCGGAGTTGTTTTATCTCCGTAAGGCATAGCACCGCCGCGAATTTCCAAGTATTGCAGAATAATTTCGCTGTCCTCAACCATTTTATCTTGTTTAAATGGACGGAAAGATACGTTCAATGAGCCATCTTCTTTTTCATCGATGACTCTTCCTTCCATATATTGACCAAGACGAGGCTCTTTCACACGCTCATTTTCATGAATGAAGCAACGGTAGCCTTCATCTGTGATCATATAGCTGCCGACTTTCTTCGTTTTGTAAATAAAACCTTTTACCGTTTTGTTGTACATTTTCTCTGGTGCCGGCTTGCTGATTTCGCGAATGACTTCCTCTGTCGCAAGCTTCCCGAACAAGCGGTCATGCTTGTCGCGCACCAATGTAATGTACAATTTATCACCCGGCTTCGGCCACACATTGGAATGCAACGGCAAATCGTCTACCGATACAAGAATGTCCTTAGATAAGCCAATATTGACGAATGCCCCCAAGTTTTTTCTGGAACCTGCCACTTCGCCCCAGCCGTAAACGCCTAGGCGAATTTCTGGAATGCGCATTGTTGCTGTCAGTTCCCCGAATTTATCTTGGTAAAGAAATACCTCTACTTCCTCACCGATTTTTACGTCTTTTGTTTTTTCAATATTTAATAGAACAAGGTCTTGTTCTCCATTTGTTAATACATGACCTTCGTCTGCACGACGATCTACTGTTAATGTTACTATTTCACCAGCTAGTAAACTACTCATACAATCGTTATCCTCCTTCTGACTACACTATGTATGGATACCGCATTTAACTGTATCATTTTTAAAGTCATAAGTATAGCTTCACTTAGTGTCATTATAGTATTTTTTACATAAATAATGAAGAAATTGCATTCAATCTTACTGCATATTTATATTGTCTGAATATTATGGTAAAATATTTTCAGAATAATAAAAATACAGTTGTCGACACAGAAATATTGATTACTCTTAACGCTCCAAATCTAAAAATAATAGAAAAAATCATAAAGGTGGAATATTCATGTTAATTCAATTAGCAGATCGGATGAAATCTTTTTCATCGTCTATATTTACAGAGCTGGCTGCATATAAAGCCGCCAAAAAAAAGGAAGGTGCGGAAATCATCGACTTGAGTATCGGCAGTCCCGACCTTCCCCCTCCGCAATTTGTCAAAGAAACAATCAGCGAGCTTGCGACAAACGATTCACAATATGGATATTCGTTAAAGGGAACGGCTGCTTTTCACCAATCTGTCAGCTGTTTCTATAAAATAAATTACGATGTACATATTGAAGCGGAAACCGAAATTGTGCAACTGATGGGCTCGCAGGATGCGCTCGTTCACTTACCGATGGTACTTGCTAATCCCGGAGACTATATTCTTGTTCCCGATCCCGGCTATACTGCTTACACAACCGGGATTGCGATGGCGGGAGCTGTTCCATACTATATGCCGCTTCGCAAAGAGAACGGATTTCTTCCAGACTTGACTGCCATCCCTGAAGAAATTGCACAAAAGACTAGTGTGATGATTTTAAACTTTCCCGGCAATCCGATTCCGGTGATGGCGACAAAGGAACTATTCGAGGAAGCAATCGCATTTGCTCAAAAATATAATATAGTCATTATTCATGATTTCGCTTACTCCGAACTATATTATACGGAGAGGAAACCGCTTTCTTTCCTGTCGGTACCAGGTTCTAAAGATGTCGGCATCGAGCTGAACTCGCTTTCCAAAAGCTTCAATATGGCGGGATGCCGCGTTGCCTATGCGCTAGGAAATGCCGACCTTGTCAATGCGCTGCATCAATTCAAATCCAATTTGGATTATGGTGTCTTCCATCCTGTCCAAAGTGCAGCATGCAAGGCACTTAATGAAGGAGAAAAATTCAGTATGCAGTTGCGTGAGCAGTATAAAGCGCGGGTACAAACTCTTTGCGAAGGGTTGCGCGCAATCGGTTGGAAGGTCGAAACGCCTGAAGCAGGCATGTTCGTTTGGGCTGAGCTCCCTGCCGGATGGTCATCAAAAGCATTTACTTTTAAACTGATCGACCTGGCCCATGTAGCGGTAACGCCTGGAATTGCGTTCGGTCCTTCCGGTGAGGGTTATGTCCGAATTGCCTTAGTGCAAGATGTACCTGTTTTGCTGCGAGCTATCAAACAAATTGATAATAGTAAAATTTTACAAAATCATATTGAAATATGAACAGAAATGAGATAAAGATTATATATAGTCTAGTTTGACTATACATAATCTTTATTCAAAAGGATGGGTGTAAAATGATTGCAGAAAAAACAAATGTAAAACTGCTCATCACCGGTTTATTGCTAAGCATCCTTGTCGCAGCGATGGATAATACCATTGTTGCTACCGCAATGGGGACAATTGTAGGCGACTTAGGAGATTTAGAAAATTTCGTCTGGGTTACCGCTGCTTATATGGTCGCGTCTATGGCCGCTATGCCGATTTTCGGCAAGCTGTCGGATATGTTCGGCAGAAAACGCTTTTTCATTTTCGGTCTTCTCGTTTTTCTTTTTGGTTCCGCTCTTTGCGGCTTGGCGCAAAGCATGGTGCAGCTCAGCATTTTTCGGGCTATACAAGGAATCGGAGGCGGCGCACTTATGCCGATTGCCTTCACAATTGTTTTTGATGTCTTCCCTCCTGAGAATCGCGGAAAGATGATTGGTCTCGTCGGTGCTACTTTCGGGCTTTCATCTGTATTCGGTCCGCTAATTGGTGCCTACATCACCGAATATATTAGCTGGCATTGGATTTTTTACGTGAATATTCCGATTGGCCTCATTTCTTTATTTTGTGTGATGACAGCCTATAAAGAGTCACCCAACCGTCTTAAACAGACAATTGATTGGGGAGGTGCATTTACGCTTGTCGCCGCTGTCGTCAGTTTCATGTTCGCGATCGAATTAGGCGGCAATCAATACGATTGGAATTCTGCACCGATTATTATGTTGTTCTCTATCTTTACGATTATGTTTATCACCTTTTTATTCATTGAAACGAAGGCGAAGGACCCGATTATTTCATTTTCCTTATTCAAAAAACCGTTATTTGCCTCATCACAAATTTTAGCTTTTTTGTACGGTGCCACCTTTATACCGCTGACCGTTTATATACCGATTTTTGTGCAGGCAGTTTTTGGCGGAAGCGCAACAAATGCCGGCCTTATTTTGATGCCGATGATGATTGGTTCTGTTATTGGCAGCGCCATCTCAGGCATGCTGCAAACGAAAACAAGTTTCCGAAGCCTGATGTTCTTTTCTGCTGTTTCATTTGCGATAGGACTGTTTTTGCTGAGTTTAATGAATCCTGATACAAGCCGTGTCTTAGTTACTTTATTTATGGTACTGAGCGGAATCGGAGTAGGCTTTTCATTCTCGCTCTTGCCGACGAGCAGCATTCATAATCTTGAACCGACACAGCGCGGCTCAGCCAACAGCACGAACGCCTTCTTCCGGACGCTCGGCATGACAATCGGAATTACCGTCTTTGGCAGCATCCAGTCATCGCATTTCAGCGAATACTTAGCTGGTGCCTTTGCTGGAAATCCGACAGCGATGAATTTTCTTGTCAATCAGGATATTAGCGGAATTTTCACAAGCGAGGTGCGATCGCAAATCCCTGATGATGTTTTAAACATCATCATTAACGGAATGTCGGAATCAATAACCGATGTATTTCGCTTCACATTCTTTACCCTGCTATCTGCTTTTATCTTTGTATTCATGATGGGCAAAGAAAAAGTCGAAATACCGCAAAAAGAACAGCAATAAGAAAAAAGGTGCAGAAATTAGCGTAATATTCTAATTTCTGCACCTTTAATCAACTCGTCATATTTTTAATTTTCCACGCCCCGTCCACTTTCATTAAATACACTTTTAATTTGGACTGACTTTCACCGTTTATGATTGCAACTGTCTTGCAGATAGCATCCGCGTTTTCCCACTCTGTTTCCGGAAAAGACATGATGTACGAGCGATTTTTTTGAAGATCGACCTGACTTCCATCCTTTAAAATTAAAGCGGAATCAGCTACTTGTATTTGGCTGTTCACCATCTTTTCCGCTTCTTCCACATTTCCGGTAATCACTTGCTGAAAGAAGGCCAGCAAATGACTTTCCACTTCTTTTTCAACCGCTTCCTGCTGCTCCTTTATTTTCCGCTCCATTTCCAGCTCAGCGATTTGATCCTTCAAATTTAAATTTTCATCTATAATATCCGCTTCCATAATTATTTCTGATTCCGCTTGTTTATTACATGCACATAAACTGACTGCCGAAATGAGCAATACAATGAAAAAGGCTGTTTTTTTCAAACCGTCTCCCCCTATACGTTCTATCCAAAATCCTTTATTCATACTACGTTTCATCATTTTCAAAAGTTTCACTGCATTACTGCTTTACAGTAAGATGACCGTTGTTTTAACATTAATACCCGATCATAAGTGCATAAAAACATAGAAACATTAATTTTTCACAAAACAGAAGCGGCTGGGACAAAAGGTTTTCAGCCAATGAAAAAACCGAACTATTTTTCGAAACTCTAATTT
>JBJFHH010000048.1:0-9176 GCA_051893475.1 Bacillus sp. (in: firmicutes)
GTCATTTGTTTTTCTAAATCGTCCAGCGCTTTCTCGCGATTTTCATAGCTTGTTAAAAAGTCAGATTGACGACCGCTTATTTTCCAATCGTTAATGCCGACAACCGCATCTGTCAAAGATTGATAGAGTGCATGTCTTGCTGCTTTCATTTGTTCATGTCTTTTTCGCGTCACCAGCAAGGAGACGAGCGGAAAAATGACGCTCAGCACAAACATCCACAAAAACATGAGCAAAGCGAACGGAATCGAGAACAAACCAAGCAAGATGACAGCAATAATGTATAGCATGACGGCAAAGATGGTCGGAAACACTGTCCGTAAAAATAAATTTTGCAGCTGTTCTACATCTTCCGCCAAAATGCCGAGCAAATCTCCGGAGGAATAACGGCTTTTAAGTGTTAAAGCTTGTCTCTCCAATCGTTGATACAGTTTGACACGCATGGAAGAAAGTGATTTCAGCACTAAATTATGACTTGCGAGCCTTTCTGTATATTTCAAAACAGGTCTGGCAATTCCGAAGGCACGAACAAGCACAATCGGTATGTAGACGAGCAGGATATTTTCCGGTCTGGTCGCTGATTTTGAGATTAAATAGCCGGAAGTGAACATAAGAGCGGCAGCGCTCGCAAACGTCCCGACTCCGAGGACGATGACAAGCGCCAACAACTTTTTATTTTGCTGTAAATATGGTTTGATCCAAGGGTCTGAGAGCACGCGAAAGATGTATTTTTGTTTTTTATTCATACTTGCACCTCTCCCATTTGAGCTTGTACGAGCTCGCAGTAATGCTGTTTGTTTTTTAGAAGTTCTTCATGTGTGCCCATTTCAACAATTTTTCCGTTATTGAGAACAAGGATATAGTCCATGTCGGGCATCCAATGCAGCCGGTGTGTTGCAAAGAAAACAAGTCGATTTGCCATTAATGGCAGCATATTCTGTTTCAATTCCCATTCTGTTTCGATATCGAGATGCGCGGTCGGCTCATCGAACAGCAATATTTTTCGGTTTTGGTCCAAAAAAGCGCGTGCCAAGGCGATTCTCTGCTCTTGTCCGCCGCTTAATAAATGCCCGCTTTCACCGATGACTTCCTGCAGTCCGTTAGGCAATAAAGCTACTGCCTCAGCCAGTCCTACCAAGTTGCATACTGTTTTTATCTCAGATTTTGTAGCCTGCGGTGAATAAAAGGCAATATTGCCGGCAACTGTATCATGAAAAATATAAGGATGCTGAGGTATGTATAGCATCTGTTTTTGCCAGCTTTCGAGATTCAATGTTTTCAGGTGTTGCCCGTCGATTTCGATTTTCCCGGAGCTTGGTTCCAGAAATCCGCCTAATAAATCAATCAATGTGGACTTACCGGCGCCGCTAGCTCCGATAATGCCGATTTTTTGATAACCTTTTATGGAAAAAGAAAGATTTTTCAATGTTTCATTTTCGGCATCTTTATGTTGCATTGATACGGATTCAAAGCGCATCACTGAATGGTCATTCCATTCGGGTACAACAGCAGCATCTTGCTGTGGCTCCGGTTCGCTTAACCAGTGCGAAATCGATTGCCAGGCATTTTTTCCATTTAAAGTAGCGTGATAATCGCTGCCGAAGTCTTTGATTGGCTTAAAATATTCAGGCGATAAAATTAAGATTGTCAAAGCTGTTAATAGCCCGATTTCGCCATCAATTAAATGAAGACCAAGAAATAAAGCGATGACCGCTACAGATAAAGTCGAAAAGAAATCTAGAGCGAACGATGACAGAAATGCGTATCGTAATGTGCCCATCGTTGATATCCGGTAACGTTCGCTCACTTGCTTAATATTACGGTCGTAATTTTTACTTAGACCAAGCAAGCGCAATGTTTCCAATCCGCGCAGAGAATCGATGAAATGATTGGATAATGTTTGATGCACTTCAAATTGACTGCTTGCTTTTCGTCTTGCTGCGATGCCGAGTATAATCATGAAAAAAATCATTGTCGGCAGCACAAGCAATAATACAATCGCAGAAGATACGTCGATTGTTAATGAAAAGATAAAAATCATCACTGGAATAATGAGCATATTGATGAACTTCGGTAAAAACAGTTTTAAGTATGTTTCGAATTGTGTAATGCCTTCTATTGATAATGTGACAAGATGACCGGTTCCGTCTTTATGTAAAGCCGACATGCCGAGCGTAAAGAGTTTATTGTTAAATTGCTGTCGTATACGCGAACCGGCTTTCATGCTGAAGAAAGTCATTATTTTGTCGCGCCCTAATTCTGTTAATTGCCGCAAAAAGAAATAGATTAAGAATAAAAGAAGGGGAACGAGCTGCATCGACAGTTTTTCCCTATTGAATAAATTGGTGATCACGGTAGCCAAATATTTTGACTCCATGATGATGGCCGCTCCCTGAATGAGAGCGGCTGCTGTTAAAAACAGCGTGATTGGCTTCGCGCCTTTTATGTGAAAAAGTGTTTTATCAATCATGAGTGAGTCACCTTATGCGAAATACGCTTGCGAAATACATAATAGCTCCAAATTTGATAAGCTAAAACGAACGGCAACAGCGTTAATGCGATTTTTGTCATTAAAGAAAGTGTATAATGTCCGCTTGCGGCATTGATAATTGTTAAATTGAAGGCCGGATCGATTGAACTGATCATCACTCTCGGGAACAGGCCGACGAATAGCATCGCTACTGTACATATGATCGTAATTCCTGTCATTGTAAATGCCAATCCTTCTTTTTGCTTGTTGGCGAAAAGATAAGCAAGTACAGCAGAAAAAACGATCACGACAAGAAAGACGATTGTTGCGACCGGACGAACGGTAAACAAGTCAGTGCTTGTATATGTCAAAATCGCGAAAAGAATCAAGCCAGCAAATAGAGCAATATAAACTTTATTTAATAATGATACGGCGCGGTCATGAATAGGACCGGTCGTACGTAAGCCGATGAATGTCAGTCCATGAACAAGGGAAAGCAGAACGACTGCGCTACCGCCAACAATCGAATAAAGGTTTATATAGTCGGTAAACCCACCGTATAACGTCATGTTTTGATCAATAGGCATCCCTTGCACCAAGCTTGTAAATAACACACCAAGCAGAAACGGTGCGGCGAGACTTCCGAAAAAGAACAGCCAGTGCCAAATGTTGACCGCTTTGTCCGTTTCCGCATGGTGGCTGTACTCAATCGATACTCCGCGCGCAATTAAGGCAAGCAGGAATAATACAAAGACAACATAATAGCCGCTGAACATCGTAGCGTACCATTGCGGAAAGGCGGCGAACAATGCTCCGCCGGCTGTAATCAGCCAGACTTCATTGGCATCCCACACAGGTCCGATTGTGGCAATCAGCTGATTGCGCTCTTCTTTTGTATGAGCGAGAAAGCGCACACACATGCCAACGCCAAAATCGAATCCTTCCAAGAAAAAGAATCCGATAAACAAGACAGCGACAAGTATAAACCAAAGTACATTTAAACTCATGAGTGAAACGCCTCCTTGCTCAATAAATCAGTTGTTGCTTTTTTCTCTTTAGGAGGGTAAGGTCCTTTTTTGACAACACGTGAAACCATGTAAACCATGACAATCGCCAGTACTAAATAGGAGCCGCAAAAGGCGATAATCGAGAATAAAAGCTGACCGGCTGTCACGTTTGGCGAAACTGATTGAACGGTTGTATATAAGCCCATGACTGTCCATGGCTGACGGCCGATTTCCGTCATAATCCAGCCTGCCGTATTAGCAATGAACGGCATTGCAATGGAAGCAATGAGTAATTTTAGCATCCATGGCTTGTTGTTTAATGTGTTTCGTTTTTGGAAAAGCAAGCCGAGTGCAGCAATCACAATCATCAAACCTCCGAATACAACCATGATACGGAAGCTCCAGAAAATGGTTTCTACAGGAGGGATGTAATTGCCGGCTCCGTAAAGCTGTTCGTAAGCAGCCTGCAATGTTTTGATTCCTTCAACCGAACCGCTAAAGGAGTTATAGGCTAAAATGCTGAGTGCATAAGGGATTTCAATACTCCAATTATTGGTCTGATTTTCAACATCCAAATCAGCAATCGCAGCCCAGCTTGCCGGGTCTCCGCTGTCTTCCCAAAGGGCTTCGCTGGCAGCCATTTTCATCGGCTGTGATTCCATTAAATGCTGTGCTTGCGAATGACCGGAAAAAGCAATACCGAGTCCGCTGATAATACCGACAACCATCGCAATTTTAAAGGAACGAGTAAAAAAATCGATATTTCTTTTTTTTAAGAAATTAAAGGCGCTGATTCCTCCAACTACGAATGCGCCTGTTGCCAGTGCCCCGAAAATGGTATGAGGGAATTCGACCAGCAGTTGCGGATTTGTAATTAAAGCCATAAAGTCAGTTAATACTGCTTTTCCTTCGATGATTTCGATACCGACTGGTTCTTGCATGAAAGAGTTGGCTGCTAATATCCATAGTGCAGAAAGCATTGTGCCGATTGCGACAAGCCAAGCTGAAAGCGCAATCGTCCATTTTGGCAGTTTATTGCGTCCGAACAGCCATATGCCGATAAAGGTGGATTCCAAAAAGAAAGCGAGCAGCGCTTCAATAGCAAGCGGTGCACCGAATACATCACCGACAAATCGTGAATATTCTGACCAATTCATGCCAAACTGGAATTCCTGTAAAATCCCTGTAACAACACCGATTGCGAAGGAAAGCAAAAAGATTTTACCCCAAAAAAGTGACATATCGAGATAAACCTTTTGTTTTTTTACCACGTATAATGTTTCCATGATCGCAACCATGAAAATTAACCCGATTGACAGCGGAACAAAGAAAAAGTGGAATATCGTTGTGGCCGCATATTGTATGCGGGCTAAATCGAGAACATCCATTTTGTTACCTCCTATCTTTCTCATAGCCGAGTTTCTTCTATAAAATATTATTTTCCCTCTCTATTCCCATACCCATGTAGCAACATTGGACAAACGTCGAATTTGCTTTGCATATAAAAGGGAAGAAAAACCAAACTAAGGAAAATAGTTTAAGGAGGGATTGTGTCCGAATGAAACCGCTGTATAGAATGTTGATAATCGGTTTATTTATGGTCGGTATGTTTTTTGTATTTTACGATAATGTAAGCAATGCTGCTCCGTCTGCTGAAAAAGAATTAAACCCGATTATTGAGCAGGAGGAAAAGAAGGTTGCTTATTTGACATTTGATGACGGTCCATCCCGGAATACGATACGTATTTTGGATATTTTAGACGAATATGATGTGAAGGCGACCTTTTTTGTAATGGCAAATGATTCGCCGGAGGGAAAAACTGGCTACAATGAAATGATTAGAAGAGGTCATCAAATCGCTTTGCACACTTATTCACATAATTATGCCGACATTTATACGTCCACGGAAGCTTTTTTTCGAAACATTGAACATCTTGAATCATTTCTTGCTGAGGGCTACAACATTAGGACCAACGTTATTCGTTTTCCTGGCGGATCAAAAAATGTCTCAAGCCGGCAGTACGGGGGGCCAAACATTATGAAGGATATTAAAGAGGAATGTGTTAAGCGTGGCTATCGATTTTTCGATTGGAACATTGATTCTAAGGATGGTATTTCACCATATGTCAGTGTTGGTGAAATTACATCAAATGTGCTGAATGGAGCACGGAATAAGGATACGGCGATTATTTTATTACACGATATTAATGCAATGACTAATACCGTTACAGCGTTGCCGAATATTATAAAGGGATTACAGGAGCAAGGGTTCGTATTTAAGGTAATTGATGATAAAACAGAAGATATGCAGTTTTAAACAGAATAATTTTGTCGCTATCTAAAAATCGGTTTTTTGCGATTAAAATAGCGACTTTGTTCTTTTTTCAGAATAAAAAAGAATGTGAAAAAATTTTTTGATTTTTTTGTATCTATATTTTGAACTCCGCACTTATAAATGGTAATATATCCTTGAAAACGTTAACTCTTTTAAAATTTCTATATATTTAGAGAAAACTTTAGCTATCTTTCCATAACAATTATAAATTCGTAGAATGATGGTTTTGCAGAGTAACAGTTTCACATACTTCATTAGTTGGGGGTTTTAAAGATGGCCAGCCAAGTAGTAGGCGGTAATCCTTGGGAGAGTTTGACAGGACCAAACTTTGCTTATTTATTAGAAAAATATGAGCAGTATTTAGAAGATCCAAATTCGATTGATGCAGACATTAAAGCGTTATTCGAACAGTGGGGAGGCCCACAAACAGCTGATGCTTTTACAGGGGGTAGTGAAAGTTCAGCACAAACAAGCGCAGTCAATATGAAGAAAATTATGTCAGCTGTTAAGCTGGTAGAAAATATTCGCACATATGGACATTTAGCAGCTGATATTAATCCAATTGATAAAACGCAGAAGGACAAAGAACTTCTTCAGCTTGAAAAATATGGACTGACAGAAGGCGATTTGCGTGCAATTCCGGCTTCATTGCTTTGTGAAGATGCTCCTCAGAAAGTAAAGGACGGCTTTGAGCTAGTTCAATACTTGAAGGATGTATACACGAAGACATTGGCATTTGAATTTAACCATGTTCACGATATTAAAGAACATAATTGGTTAAATAAAATGGTTGAATCAGGCGAAATTTTCGCGCCGATTGCTAAAGATAAACAAGTTGCACTTTTGAAACGTTTAAATGAAGTGGAAGGATTCGAAAAATTCCTTCATAAAACATTTGTAGGACAAAAACGTTTCTCTATTGAAGGTTTAGATACATTAGTTCCAATTCTAGATGAATTAATCGCTGAATCTGTTCAAAAGGGAACGAAAAACATAAATATCGGTATGGCGCACCGTGGACGTCTAAATGTATTGGCGCATGTTCTTGGCAAGCCGTACGAAATGATTTTCTCTGAGTTCCAGCATTCTCCGAATAAGGAGCTAGTACCTTCAGAAGGATCTGTCGGCATTAATGATGGCTGGACTGGTGACGTTAAGTACCATCTGGGCGCGGACAAAAGAGACAATGTACTTAAAGCACGCATTACACTTGCGAACAACCCGAGTCATTTGGAGTTCGTAGGCGCAGTTGTAGACGGTTACACAAGAGCGGCTCAAGACAATCGTGAGAAAGCTGGCTACCCGACTCAAGATTTTGATCAATCATTAGCGGTTATCATTCACGGTGACGCTGCATTCCCTGGTGAAGGTGTTGTAGCTGAAACATTGAACCTTGGCGGATTAGAAGCTTATAAAACTGGCGGATCTGTTCATATTATTGCGAACAATATGATCGGTTTCACTACTGAGAGCAGAGATTCCCGTTCTACTAAATATTCAAGCGATTTAGCAAAAGGTTTTGAGATTCCAATCGTCCATGTGAACGCGGACGATCCGGAAGCATGTCTTGCTGCTGTTCGTTTAGCTATTTTATACAGAAAAGAATTCAAGAAAGATTTCTTGATTGATTTAATCGGATACCGTCGATTCGGCCACAACGAAATGGATGAGCCATTAGTAACACAGCCAAAAATGTACGGCATTATTCATAAACATCCGACTGTAAAAGAATTATATGCAGATTATTTAGTAAATGCAGGCATTCTTGCAAAAGCAGATGCTGACCAAATCGCAGCAGACACACTAGCAAAATTATCTGCTGCATACAACTATGTGGAAAGCAATAAAAAAGATGTGCCATTCATTTTAGATTTGCCGGAGCCGGTTGAAAGCGGTATCCCGCAATTAGATACGAAGGTAGATTTAGAGCGTCTGCAACGCACAAATGAAGAACTTGTCACCTATCCGGAAAGTTTTAGTCCGAATGCGAAGCTTGAGCGAATCTTGCGTAAACGTGCGGACGAATTCGCGAAAAACGGCAAGATTGATTGGGCGCTAGCTGAAACATTGGCATTCGCAACAATCGTTCAAGACGGAACGCCAATTCGTTTAACAGGACAAGATTCACAGCGTGGTACTTTCGCTCACAGACATGTGGTGCTTCACGACCGCAATACTGGCGAAACGTATGCGCCGATTCACGGCTTAAGCGATGCGAACGCGACTTTTGCTGTTCATAACAGCCCGTTAACAGAGCTTGCTGTTGTTGCTTATGAATACGGCTACAACTTGTATTCACCTGAAACATTAGTCATGTGGGAAGCACAATTCGGTGACTTCGCTAATACGGCACAAGTAATTTTTGATCAATTCATCTCAGCGGGACGCGCGAAATGGGGTCAAAAATCCGGATTGGTTATGCTATTGCCTCACGGTTACGAAGGTCAAGGCCCAGAGCACTCAAGTGCCCGCTTAGAGCGTTACTTGCAGCTTGCAGCTGAGAACAACTGGACAGTTGCCAACCTATCAACTGCGGCTCAATACTTCCATATTTTAAGACGTCAAGCGCAAGTGCTGACAATGGAAGAAGTTCGTCCATTAGTTTTAATGACACCGAAGAGCTTGTTGCGTAATCCAATCGTAGCTTCGACTCCGGAAGAATTCACTGAAGGCGAATTCAAGCCATTCCTGGAGGATGCAGTAACAGCTGAACTAAACAACAAAGACATTACAAAAATCATCATCAGCACAGGTAAAATCGCAATCGATCTTCACCTGCATGCTGCTAAATTAGAAGATAACAAGGGCATTAAATTAATTCGTCTGGAAGAAATTTATCCATTCCCATTCGAAGAATTGCAAGCATATTTTGCTCAATTTAAGAACCTGAAAGAAATTCTTTGGACGCAAGAAGAGCCTAAAAACATGGGCGCTTGGTCATTCGTTGAACCAAGACTTGTTGCAGCGGCTCCAAAAGGCGCAGCAGTTAACTACAACGGCCGTCTAAGAAGATCAAGTACAGCTGAGGGTGACCCGGTTGTTCATAAAGAAGAACAAAATCGCATCATTACAGAAGCATTTAAATAATAAAGATAAGTAAAGAGGGGAAATATGATGGCAGAAATCATCGTACCAGAATTAGCGGAATCAATTACAGAGGGAACGATTGCTCAGTGGTTAAAAAAGCCGGGCGAGGCAATCGCTAAAGGCGAATATATCGCTGAATTAGAAACAGATAAAGTAAATATCGAAATCATTTCAGAGCACGACGGTGTAGTTGGAAGTCTATTAAAAGAAGAAGGCGACACTGTTCAAGTTGGCGAAGCAATCGCTGTAATCACTGAAGGCGGCGCAGCACCTGCACCAG
>JBJFHH010000048.1:9276-19669 GCA_051893475.1 Bacillus sp. (in: firmicutes)
AGCGGCACCAGTTGCTGAAGCACCAGCAGCGGCTCCTACAGCAGTTGCAACAGCTTCAGCTCCAGCGGCTGTTGCAGTAGCAGCACCTGCAGAGCCAGCTAAACCAGGTAGCGGTCCAATCGCTTCTCCGGCAGCTCGCAAACTTGCTCGTGAAAAAGGTATTGACTTAGAAGCAGTAGCAACACCAGATCCGCTTGGACGTGTTCGCGCTCAAGACGTTGCAAACGCTGGAACTACTCCGGCGCCAGCAGCAGCACCTGCACCAGCAGCGGCACCAGCTCCGGCAGCACCAGCTTTCGAAAAACCGGTTGAAATCGAAAAAATGTCTCGCAGAAGACAAACAATCGCGAAACGTCTAGTTGAAGCTCAGCACAATGCTGCAATGCTTACAACTTTCAACGAAGTAGACATGTCTGCAATCATGGATTTACGTAACCGTCGCAAAGACTCTTTTGCTAAGAAAAATGATGTTAAATTGGGCTTCATGAGCTTTTTCACAAAAGCTGTTGTAGGCGCGTTGAAGAAATACCCACTATTGAACGCTGAAATCCATGGCGACCAACTAATCGTGAAGAAATTCTACGATATCGGTATCGCAGTAGCTGCTCCAGATGGTTTAGTTGTACCGGTTGTAAGAGATGCTGATAAACTTGGCTTCGCTGGCATCGAAAAAGAAATCGGCCGATTAGCTGGAAAAGCGCGCGATAATAAACTTGGATTATCTGACCTTACTGGCGGATCATTTACAATCACTAACGGCGGAACATTTGGTTCTCTAATGTCTACACCGATTCTGAATGCTCCACAAGTTGGTATTCTTGGAATGCACAAAACGCAATACCGTCCGGTTGCTATCGATGCCAACACAATGGAAATCAGACCGATGATGTATATCGCATTATCTTATGACCACCGTATAGTAGACGGTAAAGAAGCAGTAGGATTCCTTGTAGCTGTGAAAGAAATGCTGGAAGATCCAGAACAATTACTATTAGAAGGTTGATTGTAGCCTCTTAAAAAAACCCCCCGCGGATTTCTATCTGCGGGGGGTTTTATTTTGATACAAAATTGAAAACGTCTTTGGTCGATGCTTGATTGTAATCTTGTTATTAATAGTAATTTTATTAAAAAACTAGTGATAAATTTTAAAAAACATCATCTTGGAAGAACGTTTAGCGGCGTTGCGACACAAGGGATTTTTATTAGTCTTTTTCTTTCTGCATGAATGATATGTAACCTTTCTGTAAATTAAATGGAAATTATTTTACAATGAATTACAAATGAATGTTTGCTAAGGTAGAGTGGACCGAGAAAGAGGAGGTTACAAGATGAAAAAATTACTTATTTTAACAGTAATTGCTGCAGCTTCACTTCTCAATTCTACGTCTTCTGCTGAAGGTTTCGAGACAACTGATTTTGAAACGAACAGAGAACAAACCACTCAAACGGAACAACTTGTTGTTCAAAATAATGAAGATATTTACACTGTCCAGGATGGAGAAAGTGTATCAGATATAGCAGTAGAATATGGCGTACCTGTTGAGGATTTAATCAGTGAAAATCATCTGCAGGGAGAAACAGTAGAGGAAGGCGATCAATTAGTTCTTCCAGAAACAGTTTCCGATGAAGAAAAAGAACTGATGGCCCGATTGGTGAATGCTGAAGCCAGGGGCGAGTCCTATGAAGGGAAGGTCGCTGTAGCAACGGTTGTATTAAACCGTGTGGATAGTCCGCAATTTCCGGATACAATCACAGAAGTTATCTATGCGAAAAATCAGTTTTCGCCGGTAGCGGATGGTTCTATTAACCTGGAACCGAGTGAAGAAGCGATGGATGCGGTCAATGAAGCAATTGCCCTTCAGGAAGAGGGAACGGATGCAACATTTTTCTATAATCCGGATGCAACCGACTGTCAATGGATTAAAGCTCTTCCCGTAATAGAAGTAATCGGTAATCATACGTTTGCCGTATCATAATAAATCGAGGGTGTCCAATTGGGCATCCTCTTTTTTGTTTATATTTTTGGCATCTTTGGATAAAATGATGCAGGATGTGCAGAAATGTTTTATATTAAACAATATGAAAAGCAATCGGTA
Source organism: Bacillus sp. (in: firmicutes) (assembly GCA_051893475.1). Taxonomy (GTDB): domain Bacteria; phylum Bacillota; class Bacilli; order Bacillales; family DSM-1321; genus Bacillus_AD. The sequence goes on from JBJFHH010000048.1 coordinate 11,373, forward strand.
AGTGAGGGGCGTGAGAGGAATGGTTAACAAACAAGATGACCGCGCTTTTGAAGAGCAGCGGATTAGAGACGTTATTCAGCTTATGGATGAGCGCTTGAATGTGTTGCGTGCAGACTCCGGCGGCTTGAAAAAAGATGTTGTTTTTTTGCGCAACACCTTTTGGGACGATGTAAAAATTAATATGGATAATCCAGAAGATGCGGCGGAAACATTGTCGAGCATTAAACAGCAGGCACAGCTGCTTTCCGAGCGGGAACGGACGCATCACATTATGTACAAGCAGCAAGTGACATTAACAAGATTGAAGGATTCTCCTTATTTTGCCCGGGTTGATTTTATTGAGGAAGGAACGGAAGAAACTACACATGTGTATCTTGGTGTCGCTTCATTAATGGATGAAGAGGAGGAAAACTTTCTTATATATGATTGGCGGGCGCCGATTTCTAGTATTTATTACGATTTTTCTCCTGGAGCTGTCCACTATAATATAACAGACGGTATCGTATCCGGAGAAATGACGCTAAAGCGCCAGTTCATTATTAAGCATGGCGAGCTGAAATCGATGTTTGATACTGGTGTGACAATTGGCGACGAGCTGTTAAAGGAAGTGCTCGGCAGCAATGCGAGCCATCAGATGAAAAATATCGTCGCAACGATTCAGCGTGAGCAAAACCAAATCATTCGCAATATTAGCAATCGTTATTTAATTGTCCAAGGAGCGGCAGGGAGCGGCAAAACATCCGTTGCTCTGCAGCGGGTTGCTTATTTGTTGTACCGCTATAAAAATGAGATAACAGCAGATAATATTATGTTATTTTCGCCTAATGCTTTATTTAATCGCTATGTTGCTTCTGTTTTGCCAGATTTGGGCGAGGAAAATATGCAGCAAATGACGTTTCAGGAATATGCCCAGCAAAGACTTAGCAGACTTTATAAACTGGAGCATCCGTTTATGCAAATGGAATATATGTTGACCGGCGAACATAATCAAGATTATAACGCGAGAAATGCCGGCATTCGCTTCAAGGCAAGCTTTGCTTTTAAAACGTTGATTGATGAATATGTCAACATGCTTTCAGACAGCAAGATGATTTTTAAAAATATAAAATTTCAGGGAGAAACAATCATTTCTTCACAAGAAATTGCTGATTACTTTTACTCTCTGGAAGATTCCATTTCGATTCCAAATCGGATACAACTTGTTAAGGATTGGCTGTTATTAGAGCTTGAAAAGATTGAAATTTTGGAAAGAGAAAAAGATTGGGTGTCTGAGGAAAGTGAGCTTCTTGATTTGGAGGAATATACTGAAGTGTACAGCGAGCTGCAAAAACAAGGCCGGTTTTCGGAAGACTCTTTTGATGACTTTGAGCAGGAACAAAGTAAGCTTGCTGTCAAAATTGTACACAAGTATTTTAAGCCGATTCGCAATGCGGTTAAGAAGCTGAAGTTTCTTCATGTAAAAGCAATTTACCGCCAGCTTTACAGCGAAGAGATTCTGTTCGAAGAGTTGCTTCTGGAAGATTGGCATGAAATTTGCGATTACACGGTTCGGAAGCTGCGCCAGAACGAACTTTCCTATGAAGATGCGGCACCGTTTCTGTATTTGCAGGACCAGTTAGAGGGCCATCGCATCAATACAAATATTCGCCATTTGCTTATTGATGAAGCGCAAGATTATTCACCGTTTCAATTTTTCGTTATTAAGCAGCTTTTTCCAGTCTGCAAAATGACGATTTTAGGAGATTTCAATCAGGCGATTTATACCCACTCTTTTCATGCACCGACCTTGCTGTCAGATGAATTGTATGCCAACGAAAATGTTGAAAAAATCGTGTTGAAGCAAAGCTATCGCTCAACGAAGCCAATCATTGAATTTGCGAAACGAATCATCGAGAACAGTGAGGAAATCGAGGCATTTGACCGAAATGGGCCGAAACCGACTGTTACAATAATCGGAAATCATCGTTGTATGATTGAACGAATACACAAGCTGCAGACGGAGAACTATGAAACCATTGCCGTTCTGTGCAAAACGGCCAAGGAATGCGAGGAAGCATATGCCTCTTTAAGCAGTGATCTGGATATTCAGCTTATTAAGCTGAATGCCAATACGTATGAGAAGGGCGTTTTGATGATGCCGGTTTATTTGGCAAAGGGCATCGAGTTCGATGCTGTCATCATATATGACGCTTCTCGTGAGACATATAGCAGAGAGCAGGAACGAAAGCTGTTTTATACGGCGTGCACACGGGCGATGCACGAGTTACATCTTTTTTCAAAGGGTGAGCTGACATCGTTTTTAGATGGCGTTCCGAAAGAGTTGTATGAATTAGTGGAATGAAAAAGCGATGACAGCTTGTCGTCGTTTTTTTGCTTTCATATGGCTGAACTGCAAACTTTTATATTATATGCTATACTTTTTCTTCAATTAAATTGTACGGGAAAAAGGATGAAGACAATGGAAAAGACATCTTTGCAGCTGCTGAAGGAATGGCAGAAGGCTTTGCACAGCGAGATTGCTTATTTGAAAGAGTTCGGCAGCAATAAGTATATGCTGCATAATGGCCGCAGATTGGAAGGAAGCAATGATTTTACGTATTATTTTGACAGCCGAACGGTCATTTCTGTGCCGAACGGATCGGCGGTGAAGCTTCAATGGGGAAAGCGTCAAGAGGAAGGACGGATGCTGTCGTCTGAGGGCAAGGGCGTCATCATTCAGCTGGAAAAAATGCTCGGTGATGAATTAAGTGAAGCGTATCTTTTATATGATCCATGGCAGCTGCTTGAGGAGTTGTCGGCTCGACTCGAAGAAATAAAGAAAAGCAAAAATAAGCGGGCGCGCATAAAGCGGCTTCTGACTCCGAATATGGAAGCGAAGCACCCGGCGATTAAGGATGGCACGAGCAAAGTGAAGGAGCTATTTACGCGCTCTAAATATAATCCTGTCACATTCGTTTGGGGACCGCCGGGAACAGGGAAGACGTATACGCTTGCTCGCGTAGCTGCTAATCAATATTTACAGAAGAAGAAAGTGCTGATTTTGGCGCAGAGCAATGCCGCGGTCGATGTGCTGATGGCGGAAATATACAGCTTTTTGCAGCGGACGAACAAATTCCAGGAAGGCGATATTTTGCGATATGGTGCCGATGTCGGTATCGGCGCGCAATGCGAAGGAATTACGATGTCTTATTTACTGGAAAAAGAAGACCCGGTTCTCGTGCAGCAAAAAGAGGAATGGCAGGAGAAAAAGCGTGTTTTGAAACTTGATTTACAAAAATCATTCAGCTCACAAGATTCGCAGGAGCTCTTGAAAATTGAAAATAAGCTCTCCTCCGTGCTTGATAAAATGCGGAAAAAGGAGCAGGATTTATTGCAAAATGCCGAGGTCATCGGCACAACACTGGCGAGAGCAGCAATGGATGCCGCCATTTATGAGCATACATTCGATGTTGTCATCGTTGATGAAGCCAGTATGTGTTATGTCCCGCAGGCTGCCTTTGCCTCATCGCTTGGGAAGAAAGTCATTATTTGCGGTGATTTCAAGCAGCTGCCGCCGATTGCTCATTCGCGTGCACCGCTCGTTACAGAATGGCTGAAGAATGATGTGTTCCATGCATCCGGTGTAGCAGATACGGTCGGTGAGCATACACTGCATCCGCATTTAGTACTTTTGAATGAACAAAGAAGGATGCATCCGGATATCTCTTCATTTACGAATAAATATGTGTATCATTCGCTTGTCCACGACCATGAGAGCGTGAAGAGCAATCGACAAATGATTATTGAAAGAAAACCGTTTGCCGGAAAGGCAGCAATTTTGCTTGATACAAGTTTTACAGGTCATTATTGCATTAATGAAAGAAGCTCGAAATCGCGCTGGAATCCGTGGCAGCTGATGCTTTCCTATCAAGTGATGCATGAGGCGTATATGGACGGCTCCCGCTCCATCGGTTATGTGACGCCTTATCGTGTGCAAGCGGAAATGATGAACAGTTTGCTTGATGAATTTTATCCGGAAGAAAAAATCGCCGGCAACATGATGGCGGCAACGGTTCATAAATTTCAAGGTAGCGAGCGCGAGGTCATCGTTTTTGACAGCGTGGATGGCTATCCGCAGGAACGACCGGGGATGCTATTGGTCGGAAAGGATAGTGAGCGGCTCATTAATGTAGCTATTACGAGGACGAAGGGGAAATTCGTCCATATTAATAACCGCGAATTTGCTTCCCGCAATATCGGCATGAAGCGGACGATCCGACAATTGGTGCAGCATCAGGTAAATGAAGGGCAGACGGTGACACATCAGCAAATCGGCACATGGGTGCAAAATCAGCGTCAGCGCTTGAGATGGCTGCATGCTATGAAGGAGGAAGAAGTGTTTGCCGATATTGAAAAGGCGAGCAAAAGCATTATTATTTGCTTGCCTTCCGGTAGCGAGCTTTCTTCTTTCTGGAAGGAACGACTGGAGAAAACGAAGGCAAAGGTCACGCTGATATGCGAGGAAGTGCCAGTGAGGGCGCAACGGATAATTGTTGACAGCTTGCCGTTTCCATTTGTGATGATTGACCGGCAAACGCTTTGGCTCGGACAGCCTGTTGCATTCGCAAAAGGCTGCAGACCGCCTTTTGTCGCAGCCAGATTGCAGGCAGCAAACTTTTGTGAGCAGTTTCTTTCCCATCTTCCGCTAGATGAAACGATATGAATGTATAAAAATTTCCAATAAAAGCAAACTATGAATATTACTAACGTTGAAGGACTGATGTCATGAACCGTTTTGCGAAAGTCATCATATTAACTGTTTCTGTATTCATACTTGCTTCATGCAGTTCCTTTCATAAAGAAGAATCTCAACAAAACGTGTTACAGAATGACACAATCACGGTTTTGGCCTTGGGTATTGATACAAGAGGCGAGGAAAAATCGAGAAGCGATGCGATTCTCATCACTCAATATGACAAAAAGGCGAAGAGCTTGAAAGTTGCTTCGATTATGCGAGACATCTATGTGAAAATCCCGACGTATTCCAAAGGTTATAATAAGCTCAATATGGCTTATTACATTGGCGGTAAGGATTTACTTGTGAAAACGATACAGGAAAATTTCAATATTACGATCGACCATGTTGTGGAAATAGATTTTGAAGGTTTCACTTATGCGGTTGATGCCATGGCGCCGGACGGAATTGAGGTCGAGGTGCCAAAGGAAATGATTGCTGATATGGATATGAACATACAGCCGGGTAAAAACAGGCTCCATGGTGAGGACTTATTGAAATATGTCCGTTTCCGCCATGATGCGAATTATGATTTTGGCCGTGTGAAAAGGCAACAAGAGGTATTACTGAAATTAAAGGATGAGCTGACGAACGAGCTTTCCTTTAAACAACTAGTTGGTTTGCCGAAAATAATCGAAGGATCAATGCAGTATGTGACGAGCGATCTATCTGTTTCCGATACGCTTTCGCTTGCCTCGCTTGTAGTGTTAAATCCGATTGATGAGGTCGAAACGATGACGATTCCGCTTGAAGATAGTTATATAAGCAAGCGGTATGAGCATGCAGGAGAAGTGCTGCAACTTGATTTTCCTAAAAATATTGAGGCGTTGTCCGGATTTTTTAATCTTCCAAAGGCTGTCAGCAACTAAAATGGCCGTGAAATTATGTGAAAAGCCCGGAAGTATGACAGTTGTAACTAGTGATGAGTTTTTGATTGCTGTATAGTTGTTGTAAAACAAAGGTGAGGCAAGGTGGACACTTATGAAGGATACGCATGTTTATACGAAAAAAGAAGAAATCGTGAATGCAATTACGCATGGCATTGGTGTGCTGCTAAGTATAACCGCGCTCGTATTTCTTGTAATCAACGCTGTGCAAAACGGGTCTGCCTGGCATGTAGTGACGTTTACCATTTACGGTGTGACCATGATTTTATTGTATTTGTCATCGACATTGGTGCACAGTTTTCCAGAGGGGAAGCTGAAGGATTTATTTGAAATATTTGATCACTCGGCCATTTATTTATTCATTGCCGGTACGTATACACCTTTTACGCTCATTGTCATCAATGGAGCGCTAGGCTGGACTTTGCTCGGGATCGTATGGGGAATTGCCATTGCCGGCATTGTCTTCAAATCATTCTTTGTGAAAAAATTTATGTTTATTTCTACCGTTTTATATGTGGCGATGGGCTGGCTCATTGTCATTGGATGGCAGCCGCTGACTTACACGCTTCCGACAGCCGGGATTGTACTATTAGTTGCCGGAGGATTGCTTTACACGGTTGGAGCTGTTTTCTATGTATGGCGCGGATTTACGTTTCACCACGCGGTTTGGCATCTGTTCGTCCTAGCCGGCTCCGTCACTCACTTCTTCTCTGTATTGTTTTATGTGACGCCGATTCGGGTGTAAAGGACAAGCTTTTTCAATGATCTCTGTTTTAAACAGAGGTCATTTTTATTTGTATTTAATGGTAAAATGATACGGAAAGCGGGGTGATTCAAATGGAAAAAGCGGTCGCTTCTTTGTTTAAGGAAACAATTGTTCAAGAAGGTTGCAGGAAATTTTCAGTCGATGTGCAATCAGCCAAGATGTTAGGGGATTTTGAGAATTTTATTTATGAAGGGGAACGGAAAGGCCAAAAAGTGATTATTCGTTTTACACACAGCAGTCATCGCTCCTACGAACAAATTGTTGCGGAAATGGATTGGGTCAGCTATTTGAAACAGCAAGGAATACCTGTTTACAAGCATTTTCCATCTGTTGACGGACATTTGCTCGAAACGATTACGACTCAGGACGGAAGCAGCTTTTTGATTTGCTGCTACGAAAAGCTGCCGGGAAAACGCATGACATGGCAGGATTGTGAGCAGAGTCCTGTTTATATTGAAAAATGGGGAGAAGTGATTGGTCAGATGCATCAGGCGACAAAATCTTATGTGAAACCCGCACATCTAACTGAGCGCCTGCATTGGCATGAGGAAGATTTAATGAAACTTGAGCAATTTCAGCTATTTTACACGGCGGAGATGAACACTTACAGTAAGGATGTTTTGAAGCAGGTTCATAATTTGCAGAGAACGGAAAGCAACTATGGACTCATCCATTCTGACCTGCATTTAGGAAATTTCAATGTTGATCATAATCAACTGTATGTATTCGATTTCGATGACAGCAGCTATCACTTTTTCGCCAGTGATATCGCAATAACGCTTTACTATACATTATTATCACGCAGTCTGACGGTTCAGGATGATGGTCAGCAGGCGTTTGCCTCTTTTTTTATGAAGCATTTTATGGAAGGCTATGAAAGACATCACCGTATTGAGGATGATGAAATTCAAACGATCCCATTGTTCTTGAGATTAAGAGATGTGTCTTTATATAATGTCATGCATAAAAAATATGATTTGGATCATTTGTCGGAGAAGGAAGCGCACTTGTTGAAGGTGGTGAAGGAAAGGTTGGCGGAAAGAAGGACAATTGCTGAATAATGTAAGTTATTTACAGGTTTTTAATGAATGGACATAAATAATGAGGCCTCCGAATAGGAAGGCCTCATTATTTATGCTCTGAAATATCGTGTATTCAATAATCGGCTTCTCACTAGAACAGCAATGTAAGCAGCGATGGCGGCTTTCAGGATGCCGACAAGAAGAAATGGAGTAACGCCGCTTGCGATGGCTGCAGACCAAGTGAGTGAGGCGGAGATTTTCAGCCAAATCGTTCCGAAAGTCAGTGTGACAATCATGCCGATGATATTGGCAATTAAGGCATTTGTGAAGCAAAGCTTCGTTTTTTCAATCATTAGACCGATGATATAGGCAGTCGGAAGGAAGCCGACCAAGTAACCGCCTGTCGGTCCAACCAGTTTGCCAATCCCGCCTGACATGCCGGCAAATACAGGAACGCCGACCGCGCCGATGATTAAGTAAAGAAGAACGGACATTGTGCCGTACTTTCTCCCTAATATCGTAGCGGCAATGCCGATTGCTAATGTTTGTCCGGTAATCGGCACAAGCGGCAGCGGTATAGTAATCTGTGAAAAGATCGCAATAAAGGCAGTGAATAATGCTGTAATTATATAATAGTGCAAATTAGATTTTGTCAAAGACTATACCCCCTCTATATGTAAACCTATTTATATTTTGGTTAACATATAAAGATTATAAGGTGATTCTTTGTTGTATGTCAATCTAATATTTTTATTTAATAGAATGTATTACCAACGGCTAAGAAATAGATAGTTATTTTTACAGAATATGAGATAATAGAATCGCATTCATTGTTATACATAAGAAAG
>JBJFHH010000049.1:0-15757 GCA_051893475.1 Bacillus sp. (in: firmicutes)
CGTGAGCGTGTAGCGAAAAAGAAAAAATACGCTGAAACAAACTGATTTCCCGTATTTTAAATAAGAAATGTCAATAGCCTAACACATCTTATGCTTTAAATGGAGCCGTGAGATGTGTTAGGCTATTATTGTATATGAAGACAAATTTTAGTAAGTTGTGAAATGGGAGGAACCGGGGATGGAAGCAAATATAACGGAACGCTTAACGTTTTTTGCATCGCTGTTTGAAATTGATCAAAATCCGGAGCAAGGAATGTGGTATTTATATTTCACTGTTCTTATTTTATCTGTCATTGTCTATAAATTGGGATTTGCCAGAAAACTGACTTTGCTTAAGAATATAATCGTGTACATCAGCTTGGCTTTCGGTTGCACGATTTTAACGTTTTTTGCCGCTTTTCTGCCGATGGCCGAGGGGTTGTTAATCATTGCGTTATTTCTTGGCATATACCGTTTTCGATTGTTTCTGCACCGAAGAGCGCAAAGTGACCATGCATAAGTTAGTCATATAATATGCTGAAGGGAGCGATTCGAAGTTGAGATCTTTGCAGGATGCGATTTATAATTGGCTGACTATAAAGGTTGTATGTAACGCCCGTCCCGATGATGCGGCAGCTAAGGATACGGAGAAGACTTTTTACCGGCTATTACAAGAAGAATACGATGTATCGGAAATGCAGGTTGAACAACAAGAAGAGCTATATTTTATTACGTGTCATGTGAAAAATGAAAAACATACATACCGGTTTCCGCGTGAATTGATTGACTGCATGCTCGACAGCATCAATGAAAATCCGGATAGATATCGAAATTATGAATGAAAAAAGGTAAGTGCACAAAAGATGTGTACTTACCTTTTTTAAAGCATATAATAAGTAAAAAGCCGTTTCCGCTTTTTTATTTACCAATCATTGTCTTTTGGTGTTGGTTTGCGGAAAATGAAGTTGCCTGTTTCGATTCTAGCAGCTGTATTTTTTTCTATTCGATCATGGCAAGTTTGGCACATAAACGTATGTATAGGCCGATTGCGCAGCTTTTTAGCTGTCGGTGAATCGTCTTTTATTACTTCAATATTATCGCATATCACACATTTCACTCTCATATTACACCTCTAGCTTGTTTTGTATTGTTAGTATATCATGTATGGCATATAAGTGAAATTTGTAAAAATAATAAAAGGAGGGATTTGAGTGGCAAATATTGTGGAGGATCAGTTATTTCAACCTTTATTGAGCAATTTGCAAAAGAAACAATACGTCATTTTGGCGACAGTTGACTCTGAATCCGGGGCACCGGATGTTAATGCGATTTCATGGGTATATGCTAAAAATGAAAAGACGATTGTCTTTGCTGCAGCGGCTAAATCTAAAATTGTCGAGAACATTGAGCAGTCCAACCAGGCGGTCATCACCGTGATCGCGAATGAATCAACTTATTCAATCAGTGGAGAGGCGATTATCAAAAAGCAGCAAATAGAAGGTGTTTCGCTGAAATTATCGCTAATGGAGTTACATATTAAAGAAGTGAGGGATGTAATGTTTTACGGCTCAAGAATTGTTGTCGAGCCTCAATATGAAACAACCTATGATCAAAAAGCGGCGGATAAGTTGGATCAGCAAGTAATGGAGGCATTAAAGCAGGCTTAGTCAATTATGGCTAAGCTTTTTTTGTTGAGAAACACTCGCATTCTTCGTTGCACTTGACCGGACTCATTTCGCATTCAATCTGAAGGTATCTGCAAAAAGGTATTTTATGGTATATTTAGGGTGTGCAACCAATAACAGCTGGCGCTTTTGTTCTTCTAACTTCCGGGATGGGTACATATATTTTAGCAATACTTATATAGGGTTCATATAATGATACTACAATTACCAAAGCTTTATTTTCGTGGGCGGTATCATTGAATTATATCCGGCAGGAGGCATTATATTGAACAAAATATACGTGTTAGATACGAACGTCTTATTGCAGGATCCGTATTCTATTTTTTCATTTGAGGACAATGAGGTGGTTATCCCGGCAGTTGTCCTGGAAGAAGTAGATTCGAAAAAGAGAAATATGGATGAGGTGGGGAGGAACGCCAGACAAATATCGAAATTAATCGATCAGCTCAGAAAAAACGGGAAGCTTCATGAACAGATAAAGTTGGATAATGGGGGCAGTATAAGGATTGAATTGAATCACAAGATTTTTCATCAATTACAGGAAATATTTGTGGAAAAAACAAATGATAATCGCATATTGGCTGTGGCGAAAAATTTATCGATTCAGGAGCAGCTGAAGGAAAAGGGAAAGCAGGTCGTTCTTGTCAGCAAGGATACACTTGTGCGTGTAAAGGCGGATGCGATCGGATTGCTGGCGGAAGATTATTTGAATGACAGAGTGGTAGATTTTGATCAAATATACAGCGGATTGGTGGAGCTGCACATTGATCAGGAACTGATGAAAAACTTTTATGATCAAGGCGAGCTTGTTTTAAATATGATCACAAAAAAGCAGCTTTTTCCGAATGAATTCATTATTATGAAGGATGTTTTAGGAAGCAGGGCATCCGCCATCGGTATCGTAAATTATAATGCGACGAAAGTAAAACGGTTAATTTTTGATCAGGAGCGTGTTTGGGGTATTAAGGCAAGAAATGTGCAGCAAACGATGGCAATGGAATTGCTGCTGCGCGAGGATATACCGCTTGTTACGATGGTTGGAAAAGCCGGTACCGGTAAAACATTATTGGCGCTTGCGGCTGCCTTGATGCAAACGGAGGATCTAGGAAAGTATCAAAAGCTATTTGTAGCAAGGCCGATTGTTCCTTTAGGGAAGGATATCGGATATTTGCCGGGTGAAAAAAGCGAAAAACTGCGTCCTTGGATGCAGCCAATCTTTGATAACCTCGAATACTTGTTTAATACGAAAAAGCCTGGTGAGCTTGACGCGATTCTTTCGGGCATCAACTCTATTGAAGTGGAAGCATTGACGTATATTAGGGGCAGGAGTATACCGGAACAGTTTATCATCATTGACGAGGCGCAGAATTTAACGAAGCATGAAGTAAAAACGATTTTGACGCGGGTCGGAGAACGGAGCAAAATTGTTTTAATGGGCGATCCTGAGCAAATCGATCATCCGTATTTAGATGAATATAATAACGGTTTAACCTATGTAGTGGAGAAGTTTAAAAGCGAAAGCGTAAGCGGACACATAAAGCTGGTGAAGGGAGAAAGGTCGATTTTGGCGCAACTGGCGGCCAATATATTGTAGGGCAATGCCTGATGGATGCTTCTCATGCAGAAAAGACTGTGCCGACACCGAAGGAGATGTATCCTTCTGTTAAACACAGTCCTTTTTTATGGATGAAAGACTATTATTCTATAATAAATTCACGTATTTTTGTCAGTTTATCTGACTCATTATTATTATAGTAAACATGAATAGGACCGTCTTCGGTCAATGCTTTTCCTTTTTTGGAGAAACAAAGAACAAACTGATATGCCTGCTCAATCGGAAAAGCACGGCGTTCATCTTCGCCGACAACGATTATAGTTTTAGCTGTTTCAGAAGGACTGCTGTTTTTTAAAAAGTCACGGAACAGTATGCCGAACGTTTCAGTTGTTAATTTCTCTTTAATTGTTTTTTTCTTTTCTTTTTTCTCGCTTGGAGGCGTCGCTCCCTTTGTCACTTCGTGGTCCCAATGCTCGGAAGCGGCTTTTGTGTAAGCTTCCAGCTGATCTTCCTCTGTCTCGGATGAGATGAAGAAATCTTCTAACTTTTTTTTGCGGTCATCAAACAGCCATACACTTGGGTCCAAAGTGATTGAATAGCTGACATTTCCTTTAATTTGAACAATGCTTTCCATATGAATCTCCCTCATTTACATAAAGTTGTCTTATTCATTATATCGAAGTTGAATGGCGCTGAAAATTTTCAAGCCTTATTAATTAGAGATTTTAGCCCGGTATGTTGCGGATTTTTCATCTATCATACAGGCATTGTTTTATACTCTCACATATTTCCTTGCTTTTTTACTATGTTGAGGTTAAAATTTATAGATAGATTAGTTAGTTAATCGCTCTGAAATGGGGGATTTGAGAAATGACGTCGGAAACGATTTTAGAACATCAGGAGAGAGCATATGCTTTATTGAAAGCAGATGCTGATAAGATTTTAAAGCTAATAAAAGTGCAGATGGATAACTTGACAATGCCCCAGTGTCCTCTTTACGAGGAAGTTCTTGATACACAGATGTACGGTTTATCACGTGAGATTGACTACGCTGTTAGATTAGGGTTAGTTAAGGAAGATCAGGGGAAAGCGCTTCTGGATCAACTGGAGCGGCAATTATCAGCTTTACATGAAGCTTCTGTGAAAAAATAACATGTGTTAAAAACTCAAACAATGATAATGGTTGTTTGAGTTTTTTTACTTAATGACTGCTTTTCTCGTGTATAATAAAAGAGTGTGTTTGATTCAATACATTTAAGTAAGGATGTTATCAATGTTAAAAAAAATTGTAAAATCCTATGATTATAGTTTGATTGCTGCTATTTTTATTATCAGTATTTTTGGACTGATCATGGTTTATAGCGCAAGCATGGTTTGGGGACCGGCAGAGTATGGGTATGAAAGTGATTTCTTTTACCAAAAACAAAAGATAAATTTACTGTTGGCGCTTGCAGCCTTTCTGTTTTTCGCAATCTTGCCTTATAAAATCTATGAGACGAAGCAAGTGTTATATTTGATTTTCTTCGGATCAATCTTTATTCTATTATTGCTTTTTGTTCTCGGTCATACAGCCGGTAATGCGCAAAGTTGGTTTAACCTTGGGGCAAGGAGTATACAGCCGTCGGAATTTATTAAGCTTGGTGTTATTATTTACTTATCTGCAGTCTATGCAAAAAAACAAAATTACATAGATAAATTCAATGTCGGCGTTCTCCCTCCTATCTTTTTTCTGGTAATCATATGCTTTCTTGTTGCTATGCAACCGGATTTTGGTACAGCGGCTATTATTGCGATGATTTCTGCAACTATTATCTTATCATCCGGTATGGGTTTTAAAAGTATCATGAAGTTATTCGGTATTGCTATGAGTGCTGTAATCTTGCTTTTACCGGTACTTTATTTTAAAAAGGATGATATATTTTCAGAAAACCGAATGGGCCGATTGCTCAGTTTTTTAAATCCATTCCAGTATGAAGACTCATCCGGCTATCAGGTTGTTAACGGCTTTATTGCGATGGGCACAGGCGGTCTTACAGGTACCGGACTTGGCAACAGTGTACAAAAATATGGTTACTTGCCTGAGCCGCATACTGACTTTATTATGGCTATTATTGTAGAGGAGCTTGGACTGCTTGGGGTACTGATTGTTTTTGGATGTCTCGGTTTTATCGTATTAAAGGGTTTCCTAATATCCGCTAAGTGCACGAATGCATTTGGAAGCTTATTGGCTATTGGAATTTCCGGTATGATTGGCATACAAAGTTTTATAAACCTGGGCGGACTTACAGGTCTGATTCCAATTACAGGTGTTCCGTTGCCATTCGTCAGTTACGGAGGTTCGTCCATTTTGCTATTGGCAATCTCGATGGGCATCTTGGTGAATGTCTCTATGTTTAATAAATATGATAGAAAGTACAGAAATAAACAAACGGCGCAAAAGCCGGAAGAAGAGCAACAAACAAGCTATAATCCGCAAAACAAGTATGTTTCTCGTTTTAAAAGTCAGCAGATGTAAGTACTGCTGACTTTCTTTTGTTTTATAAATTACAAAAAAATATATTTGTTTGCCGTTTTATATTGTATATTTAGTATGAAAGAAACTATTAGGTTTCTTTTATGATATTTAAATAGAAAAAGAAGGTGTATAGATTGGAAAAACGTATTAGAAAAGTGCTGGCTGCCAATCGAGGAGAAATTGCCATTCGTGTATTTAGAGCATGTACGGAATTGGATATTCGTACCGTTGCTATCTATTCGAAGGAAGATTCGGGTTCTTATCACCGATTTAAAGCGGATGAAGCATATTTAGTAGGAGAAGGGAAAAAGCCGATTGATGCTTATCTCGACATTGAAGGAATTATCGAGATTGCTAAAAAATCCGGTGTCGATGCAATTCATCCAGGATACGGTTTTCTTTCGGAAAACATTCAATTTGCGAAGAGATGTGAAGAAGAAGGAATTATTTTTATCGGACCGAACACAGAGCATCTTGACATGTTTGGGGATAAAGTAAAGGCGCGCGTTCAGGCGGAGCTGGCTAATATTCCGGTTATTCCGGGCAGTGACGGACCTGTTTCCTCACTTGAAGAGGTTGAGCAGTTCGGAAGAGAATACGGCTATCCGATTATTATTAAAGCTTCTTTAGGCGGAGGCGGACGCGGAATGCGAATCGTTAACAGCGTTGAAGAAGTGAAGGAAGCATATGACCGTGCCAAATCCGAGGCAAAAGCGGCTTTCGGTAATGATGAAGTGTATGTAGAGAAATTTATTCAAAATCCGAAGCACATAGAAGTGCAAATATTAGGCGATCATGACGGGAATATTGTTCATTTATATGAGCGTGATTGCTCCGTGCAAAGACGCCATCAAAAGGTAGTTGAAATGGCGCCGTCTGTTTCATTATCCGATGAGCTGAGAGCGGATATTTGTAATGCGGCCATCCAATTGATGGAGAATGTTTCGTATGTAAATGCCGGAACGGTAGAGTTTCTTGTAGCGGACAATCAATTTTATTTCATTGAGGTAAACCCTCGCGTACAAGTAGAGCATACAGTTACTGAAATGATTACAGGCGTTGACATTGTACAATCGCAAATTTTGATTGCTGAAGGACATGGTTTACATAGTGATAAAGTAAATATTCCGCAGCAAGCAGATATCCCTCTGTTCGGTTATGCTATTCAATCGCGTATTACGACGGAAGATCCTTTAAACAATTTCATGCCGGATACGGGCAAATTGATGGCTTATCGTTCCGCAAGCGGATTCGGTGTGCGTCTTGATGCAGGAAACGCCTTCCAAGGTGCAGTTATTACGCCTTATTATGATTCTTTGCTTGTTAAGGTTTCGACTTGGGCATTGTCATTCGAGCAAGCTGCCAATAAAATGAGCCGTAACTTAAAAGAATTCCGTATTCGCGGCATTAAAACGAATATTCCATTTTTGGAAAACGTTATAAAGCATGAGAAGTTTAGAAAAGGGGAAATCGATACATCCTTTATCGATACAACACCGGAGCTTTTCTCATTCCCGGTTCGAAAAGACCGAGGCACAAAAATGCTGTCTTACATCGGAAATGTAACAGTGAACGGTTTCCCTGGAATTGAAAATAAAAAGAAACCTGTTTTTGAACAGCCAAAACAAATTATTTTGCCTTCAGATTTAGGCT
This sequence comes from Bacillus sp. (in: firmicutes), assembly GCA_051893475.1. Classification (GTDB taxonomy): domain Bacteria; phylum Bacillota; class Bacilli; order Bacillales; family DSM-1321; genus Bacillus_AD. The sequence continues at coordinate 7,388 of JBJFHH010000049.1, forward strand.
ATCAGGCTGGAACGAAGCAAATTTTGGACAGCCGAGGAGCTAATGGATTAGTTGATTGGATTAAGGAGCAGAAGGAAGTGCTGATTACAGATACAACATTCCGTGATGCCCATCAATCGCTTCTGGCTACTCGTGTTCGTACAACGGACATGCTTCAAATTGCTGAACCAACTGCTAAGTTGATGCCGAATCTGTTCTCAACAGAAATGTGGGGCGGAGCGACATTTGATGTAGCATATAGATTCTTGCAAGAAGATCCTTGGGAACGATTGTTAGACCTTCGTGAAAAAATGCCGAATATTTTATTCCAAATGTTGCTTAGAGGCGCAAATGCAGTCGGCTATAAAAATTACCCGGATAACGTCATTCGTGAATTTGTACAATTGTCCGCACAGGCCGGAATTGATGTTTTCCGTATTTTCGACAGCTTAAACTGGGTTAAAGGTATGGAAGTTGCCATTGATGCTGTCAGACAAACAGGCAAAATTGCTGAAGCGGCTATTTGTTATACAGGTGATATTGATGACCCGACAAGAACGAAATTTACGATGGACTACTATAAGCAGTTGGCGAAAGAGCTTGAAAACCAAGGAGCGCACATTTTAGCCATTAAAGATATGGCCGGATTGCTGAAACCGAATGCTGCCTACCGTTTCATTTCTGAGCTGAAGGATACAGTTAATATTCCGATTCACTTGCATACGCATGATACGAGCGGAAACGGTATTTTGACATACAGTAAAGCGATTGAAGCTGGAGTCGATATTGTTGATGCTGCCTTAAGCACGATGGCAGGCATGACATCACAGCCGAGCATGAACAGCTTATACTATGCTTTAGAAGGTACTGACCGCAAGCCGAAGCTTGATATTAAATCGATGGAACAGCTGTCCTATTACTGGGAAGATGTTCGAAAATATTATCGAGATTTTGAAAGTGGCATGATTGCCCCTCATACGGAAGTGTATCAGCATGAAATGCCTGGCGGTCAATACAGTAACCTGCAGCAGCAAGCGAAAGCAGTAGGTCTTGGCGAACGCTGGGATGAAGTGAAGGATATGTATCGTCGAGTTAACTTAATGTTTGGCGATATTGTAAAAGTAACACCTTCATCTAAGGTAGTTGGCGATATGGCTTTATTCATGGTTCAAAATAATTTAAATGAAGAACTAGTGCTTGAAAAAGGAGAAACACTTGATTTCCCTGATTCAGTAGTGGAGCTGTTTGAAGGAATGCTCGGTCAGCCGACTGGCGGATTCCCGGAACAGCTGCAAAAGGTGATTTTAAAAGGAAAAGCGCCTGTAACAGTCCGTCCGGGCGAGCTTTTAGAGGAAGTTGATTTTGATCAGCTGAGAGAAGAGCTTTACAAAGAAGTCAAACGCCCAGTTACGAGCTTCGAGGTTATTGCCTACGCGCTTTATCCGAAAGTATTCCTGGAATATACAAAAACGAAGGAACGCTTTTCTAATATTACGAACTTGGATACGCCGACGTTCCTGTATGGTATGCGTGTTGGCGAGGAGATTGAAGTAGAGATTGAAACAGGTAAAACGCTGATCGTTAAGCTTATTTCCATCGGACATGCTCATGCTGACGGCACAAGAACGGTTTATTTTGAACTGAATGGCGTGCAGCGGGAGGTTGTCGTGAAGGATGAGAGCGTAACATCAACTGTTGTAACGAAGCCGAAAGTAGACCCGTCCAACAGTAGCCATATCGGTGCAACGATGCCTGGAACGGTTATTAAGGTTCTTGTGGAAAAAGGTGAAAAAGTACAGAAAGGTGACCATTTAATCATTACTGAAGCGATGAAAATGGAAACGACTGTACAAGCACCATTTACAGGCGTTATAAAGGAAGTATATGTGCATAATGGTGAAGCTATTATGACAAGCGATCTTCTGCTGGAAATCGAGAAATAATGGAAAACAGCCCTGTAAGGTTATTGAACCTTTGCAGGGCTGTTTTGTTCTTCTTTGTATAACAATTCGTTCTTTTTGCTTCTACTTGCCAGCAACAGTAAATAGCTTAAAACACCGAACAGGCAGGAAATAAATAAAGCATGCGCAAGGGCGACGTACAAGTTTAAACGTGTGAATATGATGACAGCTCCTGATACTACTTGTAAAGATATGAGTATAAGAGCTGCAATCCAGCCTCCGTAAATCACTTTTTGATGTCTATAATGCTTGATCGCTATGTATGTAACGCAGGCAACCCACAGAAAGGCAATACCGGCCATTCCGCGATGTCCCATTTGAATCCATTCATGAAGATTTATCGGCCAGGCTAACTCGTCATTCCGGCATAACGGCCAATCCGCACAGATTAGACTGGCATTTGCATGACGAACGAGAGCACCTGAGTACACGACTAGAAACACATAGAGGATAATGCCGATAATATGAAAATTCATTCGTTGATCGATGATCACCTTTTCGGCTTCGAATTTTTTATCGATTTCAAAAATAAGCAACGTCAATAAAAAAACGGCAGCGAACGAAATGAGCGAAATACCGAAGTGAATCGCTAATATAAAGTCCGATTGCTCCCATAAGACAGCAGCAGCGCCAATCAGCCCTTGAAAAACGAGAACAAGAAACGATACTGCGGCCAGAAACTTTGTTTCACGTATATGCCCGATTGTCCGCCAGCTCCAAACAGAAAGAATCAAAACAAATATTCCGACCGCCCCAGATACAATACGGTGCGCCAATTCAATTGCTTTCTCAGGTGTGATTTCTGTCGGAATCAACTCTCCATGGCAAAGCGGCCATGAATCTCCGCAGCCATCTCCCGAATCTGTTTTTGTGACTAAGGCGCCTCCAAGAAGTACGAGCAGCATACCGATTGTTGTTATAACGGCAAACCATTTTAAGCCTCTTTGCACTGAATATTCACCTACTTAACAATGATAGAAAAGACTGCACTATTAAAATTGTAAAATTTGAAAATAATTTCTAATTTTACCCTTAAATACCATCATAAAGAAAAAACATCGTTACATCAAATAAAAATTATCATTTTATCAGGAATACTGGTTCAAAAAGTAAAAATATATGAAAACTGTTGAATTCTTTTGAAAAATTTGGTAGAAATAAAAAGAAAAAACTTCGTGGGGGTGAATGGAAGATATGTCAGAAGTCATAAAATCGTAATAAATTTTCCGAAAAATATTCACAAAAGCCGTAAAAAGGGTGCTTTAATATACATATAATGTTAATATTATGAAATAAATACTAAATTATGTAATTATGCTGGAAAAGGCCGTTTTGATGGTATACTTTGGTTGAGCGCCTTTCAATACAAATATAGAAATGTATGGAATAATATAAGATGAGAAAGTTTTTAATACATTTTTTATTTGGAAGGTTTTAAGAGGGGGAAATATAATGTCAAATTCAAAGGTCCTAGATCAAAAAACGCTATCAGAATCTGATTCTAGCAAACAAAGGGATGCTTCTAAATCGACAGCATGGAACGATTTCCTTGCGCTTGTCAAAAGTGGCATCATAAAATCCAATTTAATCACGGTGTTCACGGGACTTTGGCTGGCTCTCCATTTTTCAGGAATGAGCTTTCTGAAAAACTTGGATATTGTTGCATTGGTTTTGATCGGTTCGGCTCTTATTATTGGGGGAGCGGGGGCTTTAAATAACTATATTGACCGTGATATCGATCATTTAATGGAAAGAACAAAGAAAAGACCGACAGTAACCGGTAAAGCAAGCGCCAAATCTGTATTGCTGCTAGGTTTATCTTTAGTTGCAGTAGGAACGGTTTTATTGGCATTCACAACTTGGACAGCAGCATTAATCGGCTTGTTCGGAGTATTTGCATATGTCATTTTGTATACCTTTTCAAAACGTAAATTAGTATCAAATACGATTATCGGAAGCTTGTCAGGAGCAGTTCCTCCATTAATCGGCTGGGCAGCAGTTGACGCAAATCTCGATATTGTTGCTTGGATGCTATTTTTAATCATGTTCATTTGGCAGCCGCCTCACTTCTACGCATTGGCAATGCGACGGGTGGAGGAGTATCGTGCTGCCGGCATTCCGATGTTGCCGGTTGTTAAAGGGTTTAAAAGAACGAAAATTTCGATGGTTTTCTGGATTTTACTGTTAATGCCTATTCCGTTTTTCCTGGATCCGCTTGGCTGGCCGTTAATGGCGATTGCAATGGCTTTAAACATCGGTTGGCTTGTATTGGGCTTATACGGATTTAAGATGAAAAATGATGATAAATGGGCGAAACTGATGTTTATTTATTCGTTGAATTATTTAACGATTCTATCTGTTTCAATGGTCATTGTGACCTTGATATAAATTTGGGGGATTCTTTCTTTTTAAGAATTTCATATAGGGATATAGCAGCTACAAGATGAACACACAAAGGGGATTGTGAGAAATTCATAACGAAAGAGGGGTTTATTCAGTATGGAAAAACGGCTACAAAAATGGCGTCTTACTGGAATGCTTTCGATTGTAGCGCTAATTCTTGCGGGCTGTGGGGAGCCATTCCTTTCAGCTCTGCAGCCGGCAGGCGAAGTGGCTGAAATGCAGTATGATCTGATTGTGCTCAGTACAGCCATAATGGTAGGAGTAGTAGTTGTTGTAACAATCATTTTCTTATACGTTATTTTCCGTTTTAAGCGTAAAGGGAATGATCGGAAAATTCCGAAACAGATTGAGGGCAGTCATACTTTGGAGTTGATATGGACGATAATTCCGATTTTGCTGCTGATCGTATTGGCGGTGCCGACAGTTTCGTATACCTTCCAATTAGCTGAAACGAAAGGGATTGATCAGAAAGTGGCGGAAGGGGAAGTAAGAGATGCTGTTGTTGTGAATGTAAGAGCGAATCAATTTTGGTGGGAATTCGAGTATCCGGATTATGGAGTTGTAACAAGTCAGGATTTAGTCGTTCCTACAGATGAGAGAGTCTATTTCAATCTTACTGCTTCCGATGTAAAGCATTCTTTCTGGGTACCTGCTGCCGGAGGGAAAATTGATACAAACATAGATAATGTCAATCAATTTTTCTTAACTTTTGACAGTGACAAATCCGAAGAGGCAGGGGAGCTGTTTTACGGTCAATGTGCAGAGTTGTGTGGAGATGGGCATGCGTTCATGGACTTTAAAGTGAAAACGGTATCTAAAGATGAATTTACTGCTTGGATCGATGATATGAAACAAGCAACAGAGGCTCCGCAAGTAGAAGGAGCAAGTGCTCAGCAAGGCGAAGCTATTTTTATGGAAAGCTGTATTTCTTGCCATGCGGTAACGACAAACTCTGATACACCAACGGCTTTAAGAGTTGCCCCTAATTTGGCAAATTTCGGCGATCGCGAAATGGTAGCTGGTAATTTAGAAAATAATGAAGAAAACGTGAAAAAATGGGTTCAGAATCCCCAACAGATTAAACCAGGCAATAAAATGCCATCATACGAAGACTTTACTGAAGAGGAATTGACGGCGTTAACAGATTACTTAATGCAATTGAAAGTTGAAGAGTGATGAGTGACAAAGGGAGGTAGAAATGTGAGTACGTATGCTCAAAAGAAGGGGATAGGCGCTTTCATTTGGGACTATTTAACGACAGTCGATCATAAAAAAATAGCCCATCTATATTTAGTTGCCGGCGGACTCTTCTTCATTATCGGCGGACTGGAAGCGATGGTTATACGAATCCAGCTTGCGAGGCCGGATAATGATTTTATTAGTGCCGGTTTGTATTATGAAATGCTGACGATGCACGGTACAACGATGATTTTCTTGGCTGCGATGCCATTGGTGTTTGCGTTTATGAATGCCATCATGCCGCTGCAAATCGGAGCGCGCGATGTAGCATTTCCTTTTTTGAATGCGTTAGGTTTTTGGCTGTTCTTATTTGGCGGACTATTTTTAAATCTTTCGTGGTTCTTTCAGGCTGTTCCGGATGCCGGATGGACATCTTACGCTTCATTGTCATTAGCGTCCGAGGGACATGGGATTGATTTTTATGCGTTAGGATTACAAATTTCAGGTGCGGGGACATTAATTGGCGGTATTAACTTTCTTGTAACGATTATCAATATGCGCGCCCCGGGAATGACTTTCATGAGAATGCCTCTGTTTACATGGTCAACATTTGTCGTATCAGCACTTATTTTGTTTGCCTTTCCTCCGTTGACTATCGGTTTATTCCTGATGATTTTTGACCGCATGTTCGGTTCTAACTTCTTTGATGTAACAATGGGCGGAAACACAATCATTTGGGAACATTTATTTTGGATTTTCGGACACCCAGAAGTATACATACTAATTCTTCCCGCATTCGGGATCTTCTCAGAAATTTTTGCAACCTTCTCCAGAAAACGACTTTTCGGTTATTCTTCCATGGTTTTTGCAACAGTATTAATCGGTTTCCTAGGTTTCATGGTATGGGCTCACCATATGTTTACGGTCGGTCTCGGCCCGGTAGCTAATGCCATCTTTGCCGTCGCTACAATGGCGATTGCCGTACCGACAGGGATAAAAATATTCAACTGGCTATTTACGATGTGGGGCGGCAGCATTAAGTTTACCGTTCCGATGCTATATGCGGTCTTTTTCATTCCATCGTTCGTTATGGGCGGTGTTACAGGGATCATGAATGCTGCAGCTCCTGCTGATTATCAGTTTCATGACAGTTACTTTGTCGTTGCTCACTTCCACTATGTTATAGTCGGCGGTGTTGTATTTGCATTGCTGGCCGGGGCTCATTTTTATTGGCCGAAAATGTTCGGTACGATGCTCAGTGAAAAATTGGGTAAGGTGACATTTTGGTTCTTCTTTGTCGGCTTCCATTTAACGTTCTTTGTACAACATTTCTTAGGCTTAATGGGTATGCAACGCCGAATTTCTACGTTCCTGCCGAATAAAGGCTTGGATCTGATGAATGCAATCAGTACTTCAGGTGCCGTTTTAATGGCAATCGGTACGGTAGTTCTTTTATATAACGTAGTCGTGACATCCATTAAAAACGAAAAAGTCGGCAATGACCCGTGGGAAGACGGACGTACTATGGAATGGGCGATTTCTTCTCCGCCTCCTGAGTATAACTTTAAGCAATTGCCGTTAGTTCGCGGTTTGGATGCATATTGGTTGGAAAAAATGGAAGGTAAGAAAGAAATGATCGCAAGCGAACCGATAGGGGATATTCATATGCCGAACGGCTCGATTATTCCGTTTGTTATATCTTTAGGCTTATTCATAGCAGCTTTTGGCGCAATGTATATGCCTGACGGAACAAGCTGGGCGATTCCGGTACTGATTATCGGATTGTCGATTACACTTGTGTCGATGCTCGTCCGTTCAGTAAAAGATGATCTCGGTTATCATATTCATAAAGAAGATTTATTGGAAGATGATGATAAAGGGGGGATCGCCTAATGCATGCGGAAGAAAAATTCACGGAAGAAACGTGGCCTTCTTCGCCTGAGCAAGCCACCTTAGAGGGAAAAAATAAATTTCTTGGATTTTGGTTTTTCCTTGGCGGTGAAACAGTTCTGTTTGCAACATTGTTTGCGACCTACCTGGCGTTAAAAGATAAAGTTCCGAACGCCGATCATTACTTAGCAAAAGATATGTTCAGCTTGCCGCTCGTTTTCTTGGCGACGATGCTGCTGTTAACGAGCTCATTAACAAGTGTATATGCGATGTACCATATGAAAAACTTCGACTTTAAAAGAATGCAGGCATGGCTGTTAGTGACAGTGCTGCTAGGCGCCGGATTCTTGGCTCTTGAAATTTATGAGTTTAATCATTATGTGCATCATTATCATTTTACATTTACATCGAGTGCATTTGGTTCGGCATTTTATACATTAGTAGGCTTTCACGGTGCACACGTTGCTTTCGGTTTAATGTGGATTACGACGCTGATGCTGCGTAATGCCAAGAGAGGTTTAAACTTGTACAATGCACCGAAGTTTTACGTTGCCAGTCTGTATTGGCACTTTATCGATGTGGTATGGGTATTCATTTTTACAGTCGTATACTTAATGGGAATGGTGGGATAAGTGATGGGAAATAATCATGAAAATTCAACTCACCCTAAGGTAGATGTACAATTAAGGCGAAGGAAAAATCTGGAGGATATGAAGTATCAAGTCATTTCATTTTCTTTAATGATATTTTTAACGCTCATCGCCTTCGTTGCAATCGGTTTTGAAGGCATATCGGATGGGTTTGCAGTTCTTACGATTATGCTGCTCGCGGTCGTTCAGGTCATTTTTCAATTGTATTACTTTATGCATATGAGTCATAAAGGACACGAGGCGCCTGCACTGTTTCTGTATTCCGGGTTGTTAGTCGGAGCAATTACGATTCTTGCATTTGCGACAAT
>JBJFHH010000049.1:15857-17821 GCA_051893475.1 Bacillus sp. (in: firmicutes)
TTCTGTATTCCGGGTTGTTAGTCGGAGCAATTACGATTCTTGCATTTGCGACAATTGTGTGGATTTAAGTCAATAAAGTGAATCTTTGTTTGGTGGGGTCCGTTCCTTTATCCCCGCCAAACATTAGATGAACCAATCGGGGGTTGTTACAGGCACTTGAACTCCCGCTTACACATCTTCATTTTGGCTGCTGTGTTGAAGTGGGAATCTTAGTGCCTGTTAAACGGGGTAATGGCTGACTGATAAAAGGCGTTTCTTCTTTTACATGGAAGTAGTGCTTTCATTAAGTCAGTCTTTTCTATTTTTATTAGTACCTTGTAAAAGCATTTCAATGGAGGTGAAAAAGGAATGACATTAGAGATTTTTGGTTTTCGGGCGTTGTGGAGCCCGTTCTTTATACTGTTTCTCATACTTGTAACCTTGATTTATATTTTGGCTACCACTTTGTATCGTCAAAAAATCAGCTCAGACAGCGAACCTTTGTCAATCAAGCAATGGCTGTGTTTTATCGTGACAGTCGTACTTTTGTATGTTGTAAAAGGCTCTCCGGTTGATTTGCTTGGACATATTATGTTCAGTGTACATATGACTCAAATGGCGCTGCTATACTTACTGCTTCCGCCTCTGTTTATACTTTCGATACCGAAGTGGCTTTGGAGAACCTTTTTGCAGATTGGCATAGTAAAGCCGCTGTTCTATTTTTTAACGAAACCGTTAATTGCATTATTTTTGTTTATCGGGATGTTCTCCTTGTACCATATTCCGATTATATTCGATGCCATTAAAACAGATATGCTGCTTCATTCGGTATACACAATTGTTTTATTCATAACAGCTGTTTGCACGTGGTGGCCGCTTGTGAATGAGCTTGAAGAATATCAGGGCTTTCTGGGCTTGAAACGAATTGGATACATATTTGCAAAAGGTATACTATTGACGCCGGCATGTGCTTTAATTATTTTTGCTGATCAGCCGATGTATCACACATATTCTGACTCTGTTTTTTGGCTGAAAGCGATGGAATTATGTGTTCCTTCCGATATGTTGGCATCCTTAAACTTAGCTGGACCGGAAATGTTCAACAGCATGCCTCTTCTAGAAGATCAACGAACGGGCGGAGTGATAATGAAAATTATTCAGGAACTCGTTTATGGTTTTTTTATGGCGAAAATATTTTACGCCTGGTATAGAACGGAGAGCAAGAATAGTATCGATATGAATCCAAAAGTCGGTGGTTTGTAAAATAAGTCCACTATTATGGATGCGTTTTTTAATTTAATCACGAAATAAATGTCAGTATTGTTACATTTATTGAAAAATAAAAAATAGTTTATTAGAATAAAGAGTGAATATACGATGAGAGGACGTCTTAAGTTATGTCTCTACCAATCTTGCCTACTATAAGTACGGCGTTTATTGTACTGAGTGCAATTACTGTTGCAGTCGGCTGGGTGCAAATTAAACAAAGAAAGCGTGCTACGCATCAAAAAACAATGACATTGGCCGCAATATTTGCAATTGCATTTTTTGTGATTTATGCAAGCCGAACAATTTTTATCGGAAATACAGCATTTGGCGGACCGGATGATATAAAAATATACTATACTGTATTTTTAATTTTTCATATTTCATTAGCTACAACCGGCGCTGTGCTTGGAATTACGATGTTGTATTCCGGATATAAAAGTAATTTCAGATTACATAGGAAATTAGGCCCGACAACGAGTATTATTTGGTTTTGTACCGGCATAACCGGTGTTATGGTTTATTTATTGCTTTACGTTATTTACCATGGCGGGGAAACAACATCTGTCATTAAAGCAATTCTTGGGACATAGCGATCATATTTTTGTAGATTGAAAGATGAAAAAGAGGTCAATTCTAAGCATCCAGCTTGAATTGACCTCTTTTTTTCTAACTATTTCGTAAACGCAAACTGATCTACAGCTGTTTTCACTTCTGAT
>JBJFHH010000049.1:17921-19641 GCA_051893475.1 Bacillus sp. (in: firmicutes)
TTTTTCTAACTATTTCGTAAACGCAAACTGATCTACAGCTGTTTTCACTTCTGATAAAATGGCTTCGCATTGTTTTGTTAAGTATGGAGGGAAGTATTCTTCTTCGCCGTATTCAACACCGTGCGGATAATAGTGCTTTCCTAATATTGGCGTGAGAAGCTGAATCGTAGCGCGGTGAGCTCCAACGTCGCCTTCCGTTGCATATCCTAAAATGCGAAGATAAAAAACGCCATCTGTTACTTCAAATTTCCGATCGTAGCAAACTCTTTCATAATCCCATTGCTCAGCGCGTATTAGACCGAACTCCGGTAAACAATCGTCCAAGCGATTAAGGTCTGCTGTTACCCTTTCAAAACCTGTGTCTTCAAAACGCATTGTTTTAACCTCCTTGTCAGTGCTGTTTAAGTGCAAATAGCATAATTAGAAAATGATAGAAAAACATGCTAAAATTTTCCTCTTTTTAATAATAGTATGAAAATAGGTAACTTGCAATGAGCAGATGAAGAAGAGCCTCTCATTTCACAAAAGCGTCATTTTTATTGCGTTATTTTGGTAAATGTTGTATAAAAGCGATTTCTCAGCTTTCATCTATCTAGTATGTGAACTAAATGTTATAATTATATTAATAATGTGAGAAAACTTATAAAGAAAATGAGTAAATGGATATAGGTTAAATAAACCAGACTGAAACAGAAAATATCTGAATAGGAGGGAAAAGCATCTGAAAGGTCTTATTAAAGTACTATTTTTAGCTATCATTTTTTGTATAGTAGGATTCTATCTTTTTGAAAACAATGATGAATCAACGAATCAAGGAAACAAGAATCGAACATATTGGTCGGATTCGCAAAATAATACATATAATATTCCGGAAAACGGCATTCTTACATTCATGGGAAAAGATGTTAAGGAGGTCACTGCTCTTTTTGGAGAGCCGGATCGCATTGATGTGTCAGCTTACGGCTATGATTGGTGGATATACGACCAGGGTGTGGAGAACTATATGCAGGTCGCTGTTCAAGATGAGCAGGTTGTATCTATCTACGCATTAGGAACTGAATTAATCATTCAGCCTTTGGCTATTGGTCAGCGAATTGATGAGGTATACCAATCATTTAATCCGGAAATGACTGTCGATGTCGTTTATGAGGATACAACTTTTCAATTTGAATTGAATGAGGAAGATTTAGGGATGCGCCCTTTAATTAAAATAGGCGATATTTATGCACAAGTTTATGTCGATAAATTTACCGGTTTAGTGTCAAGTGTTCGATTCCTGACTGCTGAAGTGCTGGTAATGCAACGGCCTTATGAAATGATTTACCGCGGTGAATTGCCGGAAGCAGAAGAGCTGCAGGAAGAGGAATGGCTGCTCGTGGACCAAGGAAATGAGCAGCAAATACTTTCAATCACGAATATTATTCGCAGCCGATTTGGATTGAATCAAGTAGAGTGGGATGAGCAGACTGCAGAAGTCGCGCGTACGCACAGCTTGGATATGTTTGAAAATGCCTTTTTTGCTCACGAATCTCCTAATAACGGTAACTTGAGCGATCGTTTGGAGACCGGTGGGGTTGTCTATCAAGAAGCTGGAGAAAATATCGCGGCTAAATATGTGGATGGCATCTCGGCGTTTGAAGGCTGGCTAAACAGCAAAGGTCACCGTGACACGCTGTTAAACGGAGATTTTACAGATTTGGGCGTAGGAGTTTATAGAAAC
>JBJFHH010000050.1:0-1314 GCA_051893475.1 Bacillus sp. (in: firmicutes)
TTAGTATGTCCCCCTCTTCTTCCCTTTTGTTTAAGAAATAGACACAAAACGTCGCTCGGCATTATAAAAAATACCAAGCTCCTCACTCTTTACTATAAAGGAAAAAGTTAAATATGTCGAAAAGTTTGAATCCTTCTTTTCTTTCAACTTTATTTTATCAAAATATCGCAATAAGTAAATAACGATAAAGTTATTGCAATTGATAAGAATAACTTATAGTATTTCTGTTAGGAAAATTCAAATCATTGAAACAACCACTCTATCCACTTACACTTTCTGTAAAATGCTTTTATTTTTTTGTAAAACATTATTTTTAGAAAACAATAATTCGGGAAAAACTATCGCTGAATAAAAGTGAGGTGATTTATTTGGCGAAAAAAAAGGCGAAACATGTCATCCCAGGCATGAACGCAGCAGCTGCACAAGGAAACGGAGCTGGTTATAATGAAGAAACAGCATCCGAGCCGCTAACAGCTGTTGAAAAGCAATATAATAAGAAGCGAAAGAAAAAGCAGTAATCGCAAAGAAGCTCTGCAGATTCACATATCCTGCAGAGCTTTTCTCAGATTCAGCGTTTATTTCCCTGTAAAAACTGGAGGGCGTTTCTCAAAAAAAGCCTTCACACCCTCTTGCAAATCTTCCGTTTGGAAAGCAACCGCTTGCGATAGTGCCTCTTGCTCTAAATATTCCTTAAAACTCGCATTGTGGCTGAGATTAATTAAGCGCTTCGTCAGCCCGATTGCCGTACCCGCTGCTGAAGACAACCTCTCTGCCCACTTATATGCTTCCTTAAGCAAATCTTCATCATTATATATCTCGTTTACAATACGTAATTCTTTAGCCTCGTCAGCGCTAATCGGCTCTGCACTGAACATGATTTGCTTAGCAACATGAGCACCTACTAATTTAGGGAGAAAATAAGCAGCGCCAAGATCGGGCACGAGTCCAATCTTTGTAAAGCTTGAAGAAAAGACCGCATTTCTTGAAGCGATAATCAAGTCGCAAGCAAGAGCGAGACTAAAACCGGCGCCGGCAGCTGACCCATTTACAGCAGCGATAACCGGTTGATCAAGCTCAACAATAGATGACACTAATTGCTGTGAATTCCTCATTCTTTTTCTCGCATCCACCGCCGTCATTTCCTTGAAGCCTTTAATATTACCGCCAGCACAGAACGAAGTCCCTTTTCCCGTCAAAATAATCGCCTTAATCTCTTCCGAACTTTTGACTTCTCTAAAAAAACCGATTAATTCAAGCATCAATTCCGGTACTAAAGCATTTCTCACTTCCGGTTTATTCAATGTCACCAGACAG
>JBJFHH010000050.1:1414-4699 GCA_051893475.1 Bacillus sp. (in: firmicutes)
TTTTTATACGCTTCCCTTGTTCTAATAACATTACTATTCAATCATTTCGTTCATAATGCTTTGCAATTCCTGCTTATATTGCTGTAATTGATGCCGCTGATGCTCGGACGCCACCTCAAGAGCATTATCTATTTGCTCGTATGCCTCAATAATTCCAGTCTTTAAATGTTTCACTTGAGCACCATACGCATTACCGTTCCGGTCAAGCTTCTGCAGTATATCTTTCACATCTTTTGTTGCCTCCTGCGCATCTTGAAATGCTTGTTGCTTATCCTCATGATACACCAATCGTCTTCAACCCCTTTATAATTTCTGTCTATATTCTTAACAGTTAAATGGTAAATATGCATCTGGTTTTCAAATGAAATTTTGCATAGATGCACAAAAACAAAGCAAATTATAAAGTGAGGATCTATTCGGATTAACGATACTTACCGAACATCCGCTAAAGAGTAACATCATTAGGAGGCTATACAATGAATAAAAATGACGGCAAAGATAGTAGAAAAAATGCACCGAAAGGAAATAACCCTGGACAGCCCGAGCCTTTAAGTGGTTCCCATAAAGTAAAAAACCGCAACCATAGCAGACAAAAAAAGCATTCTTCGCATGATATGTAAAAAAGCAGGGGCTGTTTCACCGCAAACAGCCTCCTGCCTCTATATTATATTAATTCAAATGAAATTTCGTCGTGCTGCCTGTTTGTGTGGCAATGACCTCTAAATTCGCATCGATTCGCTCTTTCAATTCCGGTACATGCGAAATAATACCGACAAGACGGCCGCTGCTTTGAATTTCTAATAAAGCCTCAATTGCCTGATCCAATGATTCCGGATCCAACGTTCCAAAGCCTTCATCAATAAACATCGTTTCCAAAGAAATCCCCCCGGCATTGTTTTGAACGACTGCTGCTAATCCAAGTGCCAATGCTAAGGAAGCTTTAAAGCTCTCGCCTCCGGATAATGTCTTTACATGGCGCTCCATTCCTGTATATTGGTCAAATACCGTCAGTTCGAGCCCGCTCTGAACATTTTTCCTCGTCGGGTCAATCTTTCTGAGCAATTCATAACGACCACTCGTCATTTTACGCAAACGTTCATTTGCCTCAAGTAAAATATCATCTAAAAAAGCAGCAAGTACAAAACGTTCGAATGTAATTCTAAAACGATTTTGCCCTTTTGACATTTCATACAGATGGCCAATTTGCTCGTACTTTTCTTGAATGTCCCTCTGTTTAACAATCATTTCGCCCAATTTCCCGGAAATATTTTCATTTTGCTTAACAAGATGTGTCTGCTCACTTTGCTCATCACGCAGCTTTTGAAGCGCTGCAGCTAACTGTGCTATTTGCTCCTTTAACATATTAATGTCCGGTGCTTTTAGGTCTTTCAATGTAAACTCCAAATTCGCCAATACATGCTGAACCCGCTGATATTCGGTTTCATATTGCTCAATCTGCGTTTTTAAATTTTGTACTTCTGATTCAGTCTTTTTGGCAGCAACGTATAAATTGTATTGGGAAAAACCTTGTTTCTCCATTTCAGCTTTAAATAATGCTCTTTCTTCATTCAGTTCCGCTTCTAAAGACTGTAATGTCTTTTCATTCGTCTCTAAAGCGCTTTTCACTTTTGCATCTTCCTGTTCGGCACTATGCAAACTGTTTTGTTTCATTTCGAGCAACTGTTGCAATCTGTCTCTTTCCGTAACGGCTTGCTTTAATGCCATCTCAAAAGCTTGCTCCGTGCGAAGCTGCTCCGGCAAACGCGCTTGCATATTCTCAAGTTTTGCATGCAGCTGAATATATTGCTCTCGCCAATCGTTTTCGATTATCTTTGCCTCTTTATATTCGAGACTCAGTTGCGCTGAAGCAAGTTTACTTAAATCTATTTGTTTTTCAAGTAACGGCAGCTGTTCTTTTTGTATTGCAAGCTCACTGATTTGCGCTTTTAATTGCTTGCTTTTCTCATCCGCCTTCTCGACTTCGCTGTTCAGTATTTCATTGCTGAAATTTACTATCATAGCAACTAGCATCTGTCTTTGTTTTTCAATATCCGTATTTAAATGCTCAAATTGCACTTGAAGCTGATAGTGCTTCTGCTTTACTAAATCTTTTTGCTTCTCAGCTGTTGCCACCTTTTCCTTTTGTTGCTTAAACTCTTCCTGAGATGCACCATCTTCCGCTTGAGATGCCAATTTCGGGTGGACAGTTGATCCGCACACGGCACAAGGCTGACCTTCTTCAAGTTCAGCTGCTAACAGACTGGCATGGAAATGCAGCATTGATTTCTCCAATTGATCAAGTCGCTCTTTTTCCTGTCCAACAAGCTGTTCAGCCAGCAGCAATGCTTGTTTTTCCTTATTAAATTCAGCTTCGAGCTCCGCTTGCTTTTGTAAAGCAGCTTGATAGTCCGCCAGCAACGTTCTTGCCGCTTCATTTTTTTCCTGTTCACGGATGCGATCACTGAACAAGACGGCTGCTTTTTGAGCAGATGCCAAATCTATTTGCAGACGAGTAAGCTTTTGTTCCTCTAATTCCTGCTTCTTCTCCAAATCCATTCTCTTTTGCTGAGATTCCTTTGACTTCAATTCCGCTTGCTTCACTTCCTTTGAAAAACTTTCAAAGGAAAGAACATCATTGCGCATCTCTTGCAAGCTAATAACCTTAGTTGTCGCTTCTTCTCTTTCTTTCGTTTTGCTCAGTTCTTCATTATACGCTTCTCGCAGCAAAGCAAGTTTTGAAACAGAATCAGCTACCTGCTTGCGCAAACTGTCCACTGTACCTTTCGTTTCATTCACTCGAATACCGATGCGCAAATAAGATTGCTCTTGTTTATCAAGCAAGTTGGCCTTTTGTGCCAGCTCGACTTGATCTTTGCAAGCAACAATTGCTTCCTTTTGTTCATCAAGCTTGGCTTTTTCGCGTTTCAGCTTATCACGTTCATCGAACTTCGCTAATAATTGTTCTGCTTGAAATAGTTCATTCTGCAGTACCTTATCCTGTTCAACCATTGCCTGAAGCTGTTTTTGAAGCTCAAGCAGTGCTTGCTTTCTATTTTCGATGTCCCTATTTAATGCATCAAGGACGGACTCAGGATGCTGCGATTGTTCTTCCAGATCTTCCTCTTCTTTCGTCTGCCATACAATGTCAGCCATTAACGACTGTGTTTCAAGCTGCACTTGCTCCTCGGAACGCTTTAATACGGTTGCATTTTCCTTTAATTTCTCTTCTATTTTCTTATAAATTTGCGTATGGAACAGCTTTTGCAAAATTTGTTCCTTATCCTT
>JBJFHH010000051.1:0-4687 GCA_051893475.1 Bacillus sp. (in: firmicutes)
CTCAATCACACTGCAATATGACGAGCATATCAGTGAGTATGAAAAGAAAAATAATACTGTGACAGTTTAGTTGCAGCGAAAAAAGGTTGCTTCAAAGAAATCCTTTGAGCAGCCTTTTTTATTGATGAAAAAAGTATATGTTTTTGAATTTAAATAGTTGTCTAACCTTATGCCCTCTATACTCGGAGGCCTACATGTGTGTGCCTCACCAAAGAAGAAATCACTACCAATCAAACTGCCAATTTTGTAATGTCAGTGCTGGCATGTTAAACTGTTTGGTAAATAAATGGCTTAAAGGGCCAATACTAATGAAGGATCAAGGCGGAATGCAGTAATGAATGAGAAACAACAAAAGGGTAAAGTCATTCCTTTTCCGGGATTGGCGGAGCGATTTGCCGACAAAGGAATGGATGCTCTTATCAATAAACAATTTAACGATGCGGCAGCTTTCTTTGAAGAAGCAATTGCGCTTAACGAAGAGCTATATAATGCGCAATTTGGATTGGTTGTCGTTTTTGTGGAGCTCGGTAAATATGAGGAAGCAAAAATACGCTGTCAAAGTATACTTCAACAAGGTTTGGGAGATTACTTTAAGACAATGGAAATGTATTTGATGATACTGCTTCAGCTGAATGAATATGAGGAAATGGAAGCGACTATTCATGCATTATCGAAGGAAGGCTATATTCCGTACGATAAAGAAGAGCACTTCAATAATATGCTGTCATTCAGCAGACGCATGTCAGAGGAAAGGAAATCCGCCATTACAGAAGAGGAGGAATTCACCTCGACGTTTGAAGGGCAATTAGATTTATTTTCAAAGTCTGATCAGGAGCAGCTTGTTTTAGTTTCTAAATTAAAAAATGAAAATATCAGAAAGTACATAGATGAAATAAAAGATTATTTGCAGTCTCCGGAAGGACATCCGTTTGTAAAAACAACGCTGTTGATGCTTTTAAAGGAACAGGAGCTTCAGGATGAGTGTGACGTTGAGAAATTTTTGAAGCATGTGACAGTCGTGCCGGCACAATTGGAAGATTTGCATGCGAGTGAGTTTTTCAGAAAAACAATTTTACTATTAGAAGAAAAAGTGGCTCATGAAAATCCATCATTGTGTGAACTGGCACAACAATTGACCGAGCGGCATCACTTCTTGTTGTATCCGTTCGAGTCAAAAGAAAGCGCAGAATATTGGGCGGCCGCTCACCATGCGCTCGCTCAACTCTATCAAGGCGAAGAAGGGCTAGAAGAGCAAATTGCCGAACAATACGGCGTAGATTGCGAGCGGGTCAGAGATTTGATGACCTTTCTGCAACATATGGAAGATATTTCTTCTATATAATAATTTTAAGGTTAAGCTGTTGAAAGAAAGTAAAGCTATGATATAATGGAATGGTTGTAATAAAGTAGTTACAAATAATACCATTATTTTCTAGTTGTATATGTTAACTACTATAATGAGATTACTCATATTAAACTGTAGTAAAATTACTAATATAGATATCTTGGAGGGAAACTCATGTCTGCAAAATGGGAAAAGTTAGAAGTGAACCGTGGGGTTCTTACAGTTGAAGTAGAAGCAGATAAAGTAAACGAAGGTTTAGACGCTGCTTTCAAAAAAGTTGTAAAACAAATTAATGTACCTGGATTCCGTAAAGGTAAAATGCCACGTCAAATGTTTGAACAACGTTTTGGCGTTGAATCATTATATCAAGATGCATTAGATTTCATTCTTCCAGAAGCATATGCTGCTGCTGTTGAAGAAGCTGGTATCGATCCTGTAGATCGTCCGGAAATCGATGTAGAGCAAATGGAAAAAGGTCAAAACCTAATCTTCAAAGCGACTGTTACAGTTAAACCTGAAGTTAAATTAGGCGACTACAAAGGTCTTGAAGTAGAAGCAGTTAATACTGAAGTTACTGAAGAAGATGTAAACAACGAATTAACTCGTATGCAAGAGCGTTTTGCTGAGCTTGTTGTTAAAGAAGACGGCAAAGCTGAACTTGGCGATACAGTTGTAATCGATTTTGAAGGTTTTGTTGACGGAGAAGCTTTCGAAGGCGGAAAAGCTGAGAACTATTCACTAGAATTAGGTTCAAACTCTTTCATTCCTGGATTCGAAGATCAAGTAGTTGGTTTAGAAGCTGGTCAAGAGAAAGATATCGAAGTTTCTTTCCCAGAAGAATACCATGCAGCTGAACTTGCTGGAAAACCTGCAGTATTCAAAATCAAATTACATGAAATGAAAACAAAACAACTTCCTGAACTTGATGACGAGTTCGCAAAAGATGCTGATGAAGAAGTAGAAACATTAGCTGAACTAAAGGAAAAAACGAAGAAATCATTAGAAGAAAGCAAAAAGCAAGAAGCTGAAAACGCAGCACGCGATGCTGTAGTTGAAAAAGCAACTGCAAACGCTGAAATCGTGATTCCTGAAGTAATGGTTGAAAACGAATTAGATCAAATGATGAAAGAATTCGAACAACGCTTACAAATGCAAGGTATGAACCTTGAGCTTTACTTCCAATTCTCAGGTCAAGACGAAGCTGCATTAAAAGGACAAATGAAAGAAGATGCTGAAAAACGCGTTCGCATGAACTTAGTTCTAGATGCAATCGTTAAAGCTGAAAACATCAACGTAACTGATGAAGAAGTTGATGCTGAAATCGCTAAAATGGCTGAAATGTACAAAATGGAAGTAGACCAAATTAAAGCAGCTCTAGGAAGCTTAGAAGGCATCAAAGCTGACATGAACATCCGCAAAGCGGTTGATTTCCTAGTTGAAAACAGCAAACAAGCATAATTTCAAATAGTTATTATATAAAAACAAGGCGCGATCATATCGTGCCTTGTTTTGTATAACCAGATGAAAAAGTAGAGAAAGAAGAATGACAATTTGCGCATGTTTTTAAAGAAAAATCTCATTTAAAGGTTTCTTTGTTGATTTTTTATTATAATAAGTGTAGATTATCTTTATTAAAGCATATACATATTGCAGACTTTCTTTTTCGTTTAGTTTGAGGTAATCAAGAACAGGGCATTATACATATGTAAAATGAAAGCGTACATTTTACGAAGTGCTGTGTTATATATAGGCTGTTGCTCAGATTGAAATAATGCATGTAACGCGGGTAAGATTCATTTTTAAATATATTTTGGGGCAGTAAGACTCCTACTGCGAGACTTGCGAAACAAGTTTTGTACAGGTGTTAAACTGCCCTTGCTATACCTGATAAGAAGAAAGTGCTATTCAGGTTTTAATGGTAAAAGAAGGAGAAATATCCCTGAATAGAGTATTCTTTATTTATACATAAATTTCAAATCGATGAGCAACAAAAGTTTGTTACATAATTCCAGAATTTTGAAGGGGTGAAAGTGATGTTTAAATTTAATGACGAAAAAGGACATTTAAAATGCTCCTTTTGCGGCAAAACACAGGAACAAGTGAGGAAGCTTGTTGCCGGTCCTGGTGTTTATATTTGTGATGAGTGTATTGAGTTATGCACAGAAATCGTAGAAGAAGAACTAGGAACTGAAGAAGCTGTTGAATTTAAAGATGTTCCGAAGCCGCAAGAAATCAGGGACATCTTGGATGAGTATGTAATCGGTCAAAACCAGGCGAAGAAATCACTGGCGGTAGCAGTTTACAATCATTACAAACGTATCAATTCCAACAGCAAGATTGATGAAGTTGAGCTTTCTAAGAGTAATATTTGTTTGATCGGACCTACTGGTAGCGGTAAAACATTATTAGCTCAAACATTAGCTCGTTTACTGAACGTACCGTTTGCAATTGCTGATGCAACATCATTAACGGAAGCGGGCTATGTCGGCGAGGATGTTGAGAATATCCTTTTGAAACTGATACAAGCTGCGGATTACGATGTTGAAAAAGCGGAAAAAGGGATCATCTATATTGATGAAATCGATAAAGTAGCGCGTAAATCTGAAAACCCTTCTATTACACGTGACGTATCAGGTGAAGGCGTTCAGCAGGCGCTATTGAAAATTCTTGAAGGAACAGTTGCAAGCGTGCCTCCACAAGGTGGCCGTAAGCATCCGCATCAAGAATTCATTCAAATCGATACAACAAATATCCTATTCATCTGCGGCGGTGCATTTGATGGAATCGAGCCGATCATTAAACGCCGTCTAGGTCAAAAAGTAATCGGATTTGGCGCTGATAATAAGAAGAGCGATATTCCGGATAAAGAATTGCTTTCAAAAGTGCTTCCTGAAGATTTGTTGAGATTCGGTCTGATTCCGGAATTCATCGGGCGTCTTCCGGTTATTGCGAACTTGGAGCAACTAGATGAAGAGGCATTGGTTGAAATTTTAACAAAGCCGAAAAATGCGCTTGTTAAACAATATCAAAAAATGCTTGAATTAGATGATGTTGAACTGGAATTCGAAGATGATGCTCTAGTTGAAATCGCTAAAAAAGCGATTGAAAGAAAAACAGGAGCCCGCGGACTTCGTTCCATTATCGAAGGCATTATGCTGGATATTATGTTTGACCTTCCTTCTCGTGATGATATTCAAAAATGTATCATTACAAAAGAAACGGTTACTGACAATAAACCGGCAAAGCTGATTTTAAAAGACGGCACGATCGTTCCTGAGAAAAAGACATCTGCTTAATAATATGCAAATTGAACCATCCACTGATTGTGGGTGGTTTTTTTAT
>JBJFHH010000052.1:0-4680 GCA_051893475.1 Bacillus sp. (in: firmicutes)
GAAGAACGCGGCTTTGATAAACCGACAGATATTCAGGAACGCGTTATTCCTGCCACATTAAAAGGCACAAGCATTATTGGGCAATCGCAGACGGGTACAGGAAAGACGCATGCCTTTTTGCTGCCGATCATGAATAAAATTGATCCGCAAAAAGAAGAAGTGCAAGCAATTATTTCTGCGCCTACTCGTGAGCTGGCAAATCAAATTTACCAAGAGGCGCTGAAAATTGCAGAACATTTTCCAGAAGAAACGCCGCTTACTGTTCGCTGCTACGTAGGGGGAACAGATAAACAAAGAACGATTGATAAATTGAAGCAACAACCGCAACTGGTAATCGGTACGCCGGGAAGAATTAAAGACTTAATGGATGCGAAAGCACTGCAAGTGTATACGGCTTCTACTTTAGTAGTTGATGAAGCCGATTTAATGCTTGATATGGGCTTCATTCAAGAAGTCGATTACATCGCAGCACGTATGAGTGAACAACTGCAAATGCTTGTCTTCTCAGCAACTATTCCTGAAAAGCTGAAGCCATTCTTACAGAAGTACATGGAAAATCCTCGTTACTTCCAAGTTGATCCAAAGCAAATTACAGCTCAAAAAATCGAGCACATTCTTGTTCCGCTTCGCCACCGCAACAAAACGCAATTATTACATGATGTAGTGACATCGTATAATCCGTATTTGGCATTGATTTTCACGAATACAAAGCAAACAGCAGATGTTGTAGCGGATGATTTAATGAAGAAGGGCTTACGTGTAGGAAGATTGCACGGCAACTTGAGCCCGCGTGAGCGCCGCAAAATGATGAAACAAATCAATGATCTGGAATTCCAATATGTTGTGGCAACAGACTTGGCAGCGCGCGGTATTGATATTGAAGGCGTCAGCCATGTGATCAACTACGAATTGCCTTCGGATTTGGATTTCTACGTTCACCGTGCAGGCCGTACTGCCCGTGCCGGTTATTCCGGAATTGCAGCGACTATTTATGAATTGCACGACGAGGATGCATTGAATAAGCTTGAAAAAATGGGCGTAACATTCATTAATAAGGATCTTGTTAATGGTGAATGGGAAGCGACAGACGATCGCAATAAACGTAAAAAGCGCAAGAAAACGAAGGAAGAGCTTGATGTTAAAGCGAAACAAATCGTTAAGAAACCAACCAAGGTTAAGCCAGGCTACAAGAAGAAACAGCAATGGGAATTAGATAAGTATAAAAAACGCCAACGAAAAATTGAGGCGCGAAAAAAGAAGTAAGATGAAGAGTAACGGATTAAAGGGAGTGGAATTATGTTGAAAATCGGTTCACACGTATCAATGAGCGGGAAAAAGATGCTTTTGGCAGCCAGTGAGGAAGCTTTATCCTACGGTGCCAATACATTTATGATTTATACTGGTGCGCCGCAAAACACGCGCAGAAAACCAATTGAAGACTTAAATATTGAAGCCGGACAGAAACATATGGCAGAGCACGGCATGCAAGATATTGTCGTTCACGCACCATATATTATTAATATCGGAAACTCGCTGAAGCCGGAAACGTTTCAATTGGGCGTCGAATTTTTAACATCGGAAATTCAGCGTACAGAAGCAATCGGAGCGAAGCAAATTGTGCTTCATCCGGGTGCTCACGTCGGTGCGGGTGCTCAAGAGGGAATCAAAAAAATCATTGAAGGCCTAAATGAAGTATTGACGGGTAAAGAGCAGCTGCAAATCGCTCTTGAAACGATGGCAGGAAAAGGGACGGAGTGCGGCCGCAGCTTTGAGGAGCTGGCGATGATTATCGATGGCGTAACGCACAATGACCGTTTATCCGTATGTTTTGACACTTGTCATACGCATGATGCCGGTTATAATATTGTTGAAGACTTCGACGGTGTTTTAAATGAGTTCGATCAAATCATCGGTATTGACCGTTTGAAGGTTCTGCACATTAATGACAGCAAGAATGTGCGCGGAGCCGGAAAAGACCGACATGAAAATATCGGCTTCGGTCATATCGGTTTCGATGCGATTCATAAAATCGTTCATCACCCTCAGCTGATGGATATTCCAAAAATCTTGGAAACGCCGTTTGTCGGTGAGGATAAAAATAATAAGAAAGCGCCATACAAGTATGAAATTGAGATGCTGAAAAAAGGTGTTTTCCAGGAAGACTTACAAACAATCATTGCTAATTCTTAATTAAAATGTTAAAGAGGATGTGCTCAAATCGTTTTGGAGCACATCCTCTCTTTTGTTGTCGTCTTAGCGCCCAGTAAGCTTCAGGAACACGAATTCGATTTGTTTGGCACGTTCGATGCCAACAATACCGGCTATTTTATTCAGTATCATATTTCGATGGCTGTCATTGAATAGGTTATAATTCTTTCCGTACAATTCCATAGCGATTTGGTCTGCCTCAGCTGGTGAGAGGGCAATACCGTTTTGCTTGGCCAACTGCAGTAATTCTGCGCGTTTAATGCTATTCAGCTTCATGTTGACAAGGCTTTCCAAAAATTTCACATGATCCCTCCTCTTCATTAACATATGAAGAGAAAGCGGTTTAGTGAACAAAAAAGTAATGTGTAACAAAAACGTATGTAAGTAACGGTTTCAAACCGAGTTTTCTTTACTTTTTGTTTGAAAGGGAGTATACTACTACAGTAAATCGTAATGATTCTTAAAATAGGTGATTACTTTGAGTGAAACAATTATTAATATAAAGGACCTTTCTTATCGATATGAAAGGGAAGCCGTTCTGGAACATATAAATATTACGATCCCAAAAGGCTCGTTTTTGGCGATTATCGGACCGAATGGTTCGGGTAAATCAACATTGATTAAATTAATGCTTGGGCTGTTAAAGGTTCAAACAGGTTCAATTGAGCTGTTCGGGAAGCCAATTCAGGATTTTAAGGATTGGGACCAAATCGGTTATGTTTCGCAAAAAGCGAACTCGTTTAACAGCGGATTCCCGGCGACTGTTTTTGAAGTGGTCATGAGCGGATTGACAAAGAAAATCGGTCTTTTCCACTTTGCGAAGAAGCAGCATCGCGAGCAAGTGATGAAGGCTTTGAAATCGGTTGATATGCTGGATTTTGCCGACCGAAATATCGGCGAGTTATCCGGTGGCCAGCAGCAGCGCGTATTTATAGCAAGGGCGCTTGTCAGCAATCCTCAGCTGCTGATTTTGGATGAACCGACAGTAGGTGTCGATGCGGCGAACGAAACGCAATTTTATAAAATCGTCGAACATTTAAATAAAGACCTTGGCATTACAATCATTCTTGTTACACATGATATAGAGGCTGTCAGCGATGAGGTAACGCAGGTTGCCTGCCTGAATAAGCATCTGCACTTCCATGGAAACTCGCATGAATATCAGCAGTTGAGCGATGTTGAATTGTCGTGTTTCTATGACAACAGTCCAAGGAAAAAATAATTTTATTAGGCAATCGGGAGGTTTCCGATGATTTCAGGTATACTCAAATATGAATTCCTGCAAAATGCTTTTTTCACAGGAATGATCATTGGTGTCATCGCACCTTTATTGGGCGTATTCGTCGTGGTGCGAAGACAATCATTAATTGCAGATGCGCTAAGCCATGTCACGCTTGGCGGTATTGCATTCAGTTTATTTATCGAGAAAAAATTTCTTGCGGCCGGCACCTTGAACCCGCTTTATATGGGAATGGCGTTTTCGGTCGGCGGTTCACTTATTATTGAAAAGCTCCGCAGTGTATATAAGCATTATCAAGAGCTTGCGATTCCGATTATTTTATCTGCCGGGTTGGGGCTGAGTGTTATCTTTATCTCGTTGGCGGATGGTTTCAATACGGATTTATATAATTATTTATTCGGAAGTGTCAGCGCTGTTTCGAGGCAGGATTTATGGACGATTGCCGCAGTTGCAGTCATCGTTTTAACAATTGTTTTTGTCTTATATAAGGAATTATTTTTGCTGTCATTTGATGAAGACCATGCAAAGGCTTCAGGCATTCCGGCGAAATATATTCATTTTATTTTCATCATTCTTGTTGCCCTTGTCATTGCCGCTTCCATGCGCATCGTCGGCATTCTGCTTGTATCGTCATTAATGACCTTACCTGTCGCGGCTGGTTTGCGACTTGCGAAAGGGTTTAAACAACTGATGATTTATTCGGTCGTATTTGGAGAAATTTCTGTTGTCGGCGGACTTATTTCAGCCTATCATTTAGATTTGGCGCCGGGCGGAACCATTGTGATGCTCGCTATTCTTATTTTGATCGGCTCAATTGTAATCAAAAAGTTTCGTCACGCGTAAATCTTGCAATAGGAGTGAATCTTTATGAGAGTGGATGAGGCGTTATTGCTTTTGAAGGAAAAAGGGTATAAATTTACAGGCAAACGGGAAGAAATGCTTCAGCTTTTTTCTGATCATAATAAGTATTTGACAGCTAAAGATGTGCTTGAAAATATGAAAGTGAATTATCCTGGTTTAAGTTTTGATACCATTTATCGGAATTTATCATTGTTTGTAGATTTAGGGATTCTGGAAATGACAGAGCTATCGGGTGAAAAGCATTTTCGTTTTACATGCAGTCATAATCATCATCACCATCATTTTATTTGCTTGGACTGCGGAAAGACGAAGGAAATTAATACGTGTCCGATGAGGATGCTGAATGAAGATCTAAAGGAATATGACATTTC
>JBJFHH010000053.1:0-4656 GCA_051893475.1 Bacillus sp. (in: firmicutes)
GAATAATATTATTTCAGTATAATATATTGACGTATGACAGGTTGTCACATATATTTACCACATGACAAGTTGTCATATCGATCCGTTCAATACGGTTCTTCGGTGACAGCTTGTTATGAATACAAGTAAAAAGGTGTGACATAAAACGATGAAACTTTTGGAACTTCGACACGTTCATAAAAGCTATCAATTAGCCGGCGGAGAGTTATATCCTGCTTTAAAGGATATCAATGTTTCTTTCCAAAAAGGTGAATTGGTTTCGATTATCGGTGAATCCGGCAGCGGTAAATCTACACTCATGAATGTAATTGGCGGTCTGGATTCCGACTTTACCGGCGAATTATTGTTTAATGAACAAAACATTGGCAACTTTACCGAGAAACAACTCGATGAATACCGGAAAAACAAAATTGGCTTCATCTTTCAAAGCTTCAACTTAATTCCCCACCTGTCCGTATTGGATAACGTGACGATTGCGATGACATTATCCAATGTCGGCAAAGAGGAACGCGTGAAGCGCGCAGAAGAAATATTGGAACAAGTAGGCCTGAAAAAGCATATCCATAAAAAGCCAAACCAATTATCAGGCGGGCAAAAGCAACGGGTTGCCATCGCCAGAGCATTAATCAATGACCCCGAGATTATCATCGCGGATGAACCGACGGGAGCTCTTGATTCTGAAACAACAGAACAAGTATTGCAAATCATCGAGGAAATCGCGAAAAGAGGCAAACTGGTCATTATGGTTACTCACTCTGAAAAAGTAGCCCAACATTCTTCGCGTATTATTGAAATAGCGGATGGCCAAATCATTTCCGATCATAAAGGAAGAACAATCGAACATATAGACGCCGGACAGGCTGCAACCGTCCAAAAAGAGAAGCAAAATTTAAGCTTCGGAGCAGCAGTCAAACTTGCTTTTCAGAACATGAAAGAGAAACTGAACCGAAATATTTGGGTCTCATTAGGAGCCAGTATCGGGATTATGAGCGTTATTCTCATGCTTTCTCTCGGTAACGGCGTGAAAGACTATATGAATGCTTCGATGAACAGTATGGTAAACCCGCTAGTCGTCGAAGTAAACATGAATAACGATGACGCTGATACAGGCAGCGATTCCGAAAGTAATATTCAAGATCCACAAATGATGATGATGTCAATGCTCGGCGAAAAAGCGCCTTTTGCCGAAGAAGACATTGAAAAATTATCAAACATTGAACATGTTACGTCAGTTGAAAAAGGCATAAATCTGATTTCCGTCGGGTCGAATACCATCAGCTTTGGTGATAAAGAAAGCTTGGTCATGATGGTATCCACTGTATCCTCCAATTTAGCAGAATCCTCATTACTTGAAGGTTCTTTTCCTGAAGAAAATGAAATCCTGATTTCTGAAGGCACAGCGAAACAATTTGGTGATGATATCATTGGTGAAACGGTAAAATTAAAAGTAGTTGTCGGAGAAGAGGTTTACACATCTAATTTTATTGTCAGTGGTATTACAGAACAAACAGCTGCAACTCAAGGAATGGAAACAGCGTACATTCAATACGATGACCTGAAACAAATCTATGAGGACAATGGCAATGAGTTGGAGCCGAATAGCATCTATTTGTTGACTGACGATGAAGAATATACAGATGGCATTAGAGAAGAAATCAAGGATTTAGGGTATAATGGTTCCACACAAGAAACGGCAACCGCTCTGTTTAGTGAAATGCTTGATGTGGTAACTTATGTATTAGCTGGTATTTCCGGTGTATCTTTATTCGTATCAGCCATCATGATTTTAGTCGTGCTTCATATCAGTGTTGTTGAACGCACAAAAGAAATCGGCGTTCTGAAAGCCATCGGAGCCAGAAGAAAAGACATTAAACGAATCTTCGTTTCCGAAGCGTTTTTGATTGGATTATCAAGCGGATTAATTGGTGTGACAATAACATCATTACTATCCGCTATCGCTAATATGGTGTCCCGAAACTTACTGGATATAAATATTGTACAAATGAACTTTGGATATGTCGTCTTCGGTATCACAGCGAGCATTGTAATCAGTATGCTGGCAGGATTAATGCCGGCAGGCAAAGCCGCAAAATTGGATCCGGTCGATTCTTTAAGAAGAGACTAATTTCATTTTAGAGGAGTAAGGTAAATTCATGCCAACCCAAACATTTTTTCATTTGCCGAAAGAAAAACAAGAACGAATCATGAAGGCAGCAAAGGATGAATTCAGCACCTATTCTTTCTATGATGCATCAATCAATCGAATCATTAAAAAAGCAGAGATTTCCAGAGGCAGCTTTTACTTATACTTTGAAAACAAAGAAGATTTATTTATGCATCTTTTGAGTCAGTACAAGAACGAATTAGGATGCTATATGCTAAGCACGCTAAACAACGAAAAGTGCGACATTTTCACATTGCATTTGAAGATGTTTGATTTTATAACAGCAAAAGTCCAGGAAGAAGAGCATCGTGCTTTTTTAAGTATGATCTTGACTTCTATGGATATCCGTTTAGCTACTAAATTGATGCATTTCATAGACCCGGACGAAATTACTCAAGAACAAATTCAATTATTTTCTCAAGTTGCGGACTTGGACAAGCTGAATCTCGACCCGCAACAAAACGATCTTGAACAAATGTTATCGATACTAAAAAGCATATTTGCCAATCAAATTGTCGCCGCTTTGAACAATCCTTCAACGATTGAACGAGAGAGAAACAATTTAATGCGCAAGCTTGAATTATTGAAAACGGGTTTTCTTAAATAATCGCTATAAAGGCTGCGAAGAATAGAGACATCATTGTCGCTTTTTCTTCGCAGTCTTTTTTCATGTTCGAGGTAAAGAATATAAAAATTAGTTGGGGGGTAAAACATCATTTCCCATTCTCAAGCCGTTCAATCCAAACATAATATTCACTTTCTGGAATCTCAATAATGAGTCTGTTATCTTTTTGCTCCTCTGCATTATTGCTCAATCCCGCAATAAAAGAATCGGTCCCTGATGAATAGGTCTCATTGTCACTGCCGGGTTTGCCGATGTTAATCGATTCTTTTACATACCAATACAAGTCATTCGTCACTACATTTGCTACAAACCATTCCGTTTGATTTTCTGTTTCCCCTTCAAAAACGTAAAAACCTTGTTTTTCATTATCATTTGATGAGTTTAATATTTTCGTAATGTTAATTGTGTCTTCTTTAGCGTCAAATTTTTGCAGCGCCTCTTCAGGTGTCTCAGCAAAACCGATATTTTGACAAGCAACCAGAAATACACTGAATAAGAGTATGATTGATTTTTTCATATAATCCCCCTATTTTTGATTTTGCACATGAAACAAATTTCCCCGCACCCTAACTCTATACTATAAATTTATGCTATGGTTATCATTATTAAAAGAAAGACGAATAGAAGGTGAATACTATGCATGCATTAATCATCGGAGCAACGGGAGCAACAGGTAAAGACTTGCTGGATTTATTGTTGAAGGACGATTCTTTTCATCAAGTTGATATTTTTGTCCGTCGCAAGCTGGATATCCAACATAAAAAATTAAACATCCATGTGATTGACTTTGATCAGCCAGAACAATGGAAAGACTTAGTGAAGGGCGATGTTTTGTTTTCCTGTCTCGGGACTACTATTAAAGCAGCGGGAAGTAAAGAAGCGCAGTGGAAAATTGATTACGAGTATCAATACCTGTTTGCTGAATTCGCTCAAGAAAACAATGTGAAGCACTATGTACTGGTATCTTCCGGTTTAGCTGCAGCGGATTCTTCCAATTTTTATTTAAGGATGAAAGGGCAATTAGAGGAATCAGTAAAGACATTAGGATTTCCGAAGCTGACAATCTTTAATCCACCCGTACTGGTCAGAAAAAACAGTGATCGAACCATGGAAGTTGCTGGACTAAAAGCTATCCAATTTTTCAATAAAATCGGCATGTTCCGCTCACAAAAACCGCTGCAGACAGAAATATTGGCTCAAGCCATGATCAATTCCGCCAAATCAACTGAGAACGGAATCACTGCACTAAAAGGCAAAGAAATTTGGAAATGCGCCGGAGCAAAATATGAATGACAAATGGCAGCCTTACCGCTGCCATTTGCTTTCATTTTATGATTATGAATAAATTCTATTCAACGCTTCCTTAACAGCCCAAGCCTGATGCTCATGAAACAGATTTTCCAGCGCTCGAGCCGGCTCGACCCATATCAGAAAGTCTTCCTCTTCCGTCGGCTCACTTACTTTCTTACCCGTTTCGCATAAATAAAAATTACCGATGTTCAGGTAATGGATATACTCACTTGTGGAAAAGAAATACCTTTGAGCGCAGCCGATAAAATCACCTAATTCAACGGCCATCCCCATCTCTTCCAACGCTTCTCTTTTCAAACATGCTTCATGCGTTTCATCGTGTTCTATTCCTCCGCCAGGCAAAAAATACTTCCCATTACCCGATTGAATAATCGCGATTTGATCCTTCTGTTCATTAAACATCACACAATAAACAGCCGGTCTATGTATATATTCAATTCCCTCTTCTTTTTTTCCAAATGTCAATAGTTCCATCCCTGTTCCATCTCCCCTTGCTGATTTCAACTCATTATAGCATGGTTTTCAGGGACAGGTTCCTTGTCCCATGGCAACAGTC
>JBJFHH010000054.1:0-38719 GCA_051893475.1 Bacillus sp. (in: firmicutes)
GTAGGAAATTCTAAAATTTCCGGAATGATTTGGCTTATGACCTCGAGGGGCTGGCCGCTGCAGCTAGACAGGTAGAAAAACCGTCACCGGTCCTTTTGGTTAGACACCTATCTAAGTTCAAAAATATACATTATATATTGCAAAAAAAAGGATGCTGCATAGGCATCCTTTTTTACTTACTGTATTTTTCTGCTTCCTCAATCGCCAGCGGCGTGTAATGGCGATACACTTGGAATCCGGCCCATATGCTGCCGATGCCGATTAATATAAAGATGGAAGCGACTATATAAGTAGTCATTTCCTGAAATAAAAATAAAGAGTTGATGCCGAACAATAAAACGAACAGACCAAGTGCCATGGAGGATTTTCCGGATAGCCATCTTTTCTCCATCGGCATTTTGGTGCGAATATATCTTATTTTGTATGTTACGTAGAATGCAAGTGCTATAATAATCAATATGACTAGAATAGGCATGTAAAAGTCCTCCAAATATGTTAAATTGTCTATTATATTGTAACGCAGAAAATGGAGTGTCTGCCACATTTTTCAAAAAAGTCCGTTAAATGTACACATGAAAGGATGATAGAAGTTGAAAGAACAAATTATAGAGCAGATTAAATTGTATGATACGATCATTATACATAGGCATGTTCGTCCTGATCCGGATGCATATGGTTCACAGTGCGGCTTGGCAGCAGTCATTCAAGCGTCATTCCCTGAGAAAAATGTTTATACGGTAGGCGAAGAGGATGAGTCTCTGCACTTTTTAAAACGCATGGATATCATTGATGATGCTTTATATAATGATGCGCTTGTCATTGTATGTGATACAGCCAATCAGGAGCGCGTAAGCGACCAGCGCTATGTTAACGGGAAAAAGATTATTAAAATCGATCATCATCCAAATGATGATGCATACGGAGATATCGTCTGGGTTGATACAACAGCAAGTTCGACAAGCGAAATGATTTACGAATTTTATTTATTTGGTCAGGATCAAGGGCTTGTGATGACAGATGAGGCTGCGCGCCTGCTTTATGCGGGGATTGTCGGAGATACAGGAAGATTCTTATATCCGAGCACGACGGAGAAAACATTCCAATATGCGGGTGATCTGATTAAGTACGATTTTTCCAGACCAACTCTATATAACGGCTTGTACGATTTGGATGAAAACATTGTTCATCTGCAAGGCTATGTGCTGCAAAATTTTGAGGTGACTGCTTCCGGCGCTGCCAGAATGGTTATTAAGAAAGAAATTTTGGAGAAGTATGCTGCGAAAGCTTCTGATGCTTCATTATTAGTGAGCACACTTGGCTCGGTGAAAGGCATCAAAGCGTGGGTATTTTTCATTGAGGAAGAGGAGGTCATTCGCGTGCGTCTTCGTTCAAAAGGACCAGTTATCAACGGGCTGGCGAAACAATTTAACGGAGGCGGACATCCGCTTGCTTCCGGCGCATCTGTGCATTCATGGGAAGAAGCGGACCGCGTTATGCAGGCATTAGACGAACTTTGCAAGCAAGGTTAATGAATGGGGAAGGCTGTCCATCTTTGGTCAGCCTCCCATTATAGCCTCTTTACCTTCACTTCTATAAAAACAGTAGTGTAAAACATCAGCTCTGTTACTTCAAATGTATATTTCTTCTCGTTCATTTCAATAATTTTATTTTCAATTGTTTTTTTGATTAACAGCTTTCCTTTGTAAACGGTTTCGAGATCTTTAGAAATCAGTGAACTTAAATCCTTTCGTATCGCTTCTTGTG
Organism: Bacillus sp. (in: firmicutes); assembly: GCA_051893475.1. Lineage (GTDB taxonomy): Bacteria > Bacillota > Bacilli > Bacillales > DSM-1321 > Bacillus_AD. The sequence goes on from JBJFHH010000054.1 coordinate 1,765, forward strand.
CTTGCAGAACGGATAACAAATCAAGATCGTACTGTCTGTAGTTTTCAATCGTAATTTGTATATCTTGTATCGTTAGCTTCTTTTCCGTTTCTTCATTAAGAGATTCGGATTCTTTCTCCCAAATCGCAATTTTATCATTCAGATTGGAAATTTCCTGCTTTTGCTCAATGATTTCTTGCGTTAAATTCTCTTGCATTTTGCCGTACATGTAAAAGAAAACAACCCAGCCGATTATGGCTCCGATTACAACCCCGGCGAAAAAACGCTGCCAGCCTTTGTCTTTTGCCAATAGAGGGGGCCTCATGATGAAATATTCTCTTGTGTCAGCCAGCTGATGATGACGGAACCAGTATGGGCACCGGCAAGAGCGGCTAAAATCCATAAAATTTGTTTAATGATATCTCTTGTTTCCCCGTAAAAAAGACCTCTTTCAAAATTGTAAACGGTATCGAAGGTTCCACCTATTGCTGCGACGATAGCCCAGATGCGGAGGCTGTCTGAAAGACGCTGAACCGCGGTAAGGGGAGGCTGATTCGTGAAGAAGGCAGCCATTCCTCCGATAATCGAGCCTCCGAGCAAAACACCTAAAGCGATAAAATAGCTATTCAAAAAAGCAGGAAAAAACGCTTCTTTCATTCTCATCATCCCTTGTATGCAAGAATTTGCTTCCTATTCAAATATATGGACAAAGGTTCATGTATATGCTTTATTGTAAAAAACGAACGTATTTTCTTTTTTTATTAAAAGGTTCTATAATAAAGAAAACTCTATTCGTATGCAGTTTTTATCTATTTTTTTCATAATAAATTCATTCATATAGATGCTATAAAAAGAGTATTGCAAGAGAGGGGGAGACTGATGGATTTTGTACATTTGCATGTGCAATCGGCATACAGCTTATTAGCCAGCACGGTTCGTATTGAACAATTAGTGACGGAAGCAAAAGCGAAGGGAATGCGCAGTATTGCGCTTACTGACCGCAACGTAATGCATGGTGCGATTCCGTTTTATAAAGCATGCAAAAAACAAGGAATTAAACCGATTATTGGACTTTTGGCGGATGTTTTGCATGGAGAAGAGACATTTCCGATTTTGCTTTTGGCTCAAAATAATAAAGGTTATTCGAACCTTCTAAAAATCAGCAGCAGTATCCAGACAAAAACGAAAGAAGGCATACCGCTGAAATGGCTGAAGGGATACAGTGAGGGATTAATCGGCATTTCTCCAGGTGAGGAAGGCATCATTGAGCAAAGAGTGCTTCACGGTGAAATGGGAGAAGCGATGGAAGCCATTCGAATATTTCAAACGATATTCAGTCCGGCAAACTTTTATTTGTCTGTTCAAAACAATGGAGCGGTGGAGCGCGGGATTGTGGAAGAACTGGCGAATGAAGCAAATGTCCCTGTTGTTGCAACGAATGCCGTTTGCTACTTGCGACCGGAAGATGCTGTTGCTTATGAGGTTTTGAAGGCTGTGGATCAAGGGGCTAAAATACATCATGATCTGAAGAGCGAGAACGTAAATCATGAGCGATATTTAAAGAGCGGAGCGGAAATGGCGATGCTGTTTCAGGATGATGGCGCAGCGCTGCAAAATACTGTAAACGTAGCATCTCGCTGTGACGTGGAAGTAGCGATGCATCAAAATCTGTTGCCGAAATATCCTAGTGAGATGCCGGCCGATCAGTTGTTAGAGCAGGTTTGCTTAGAAGGTTTCAAGGAACGGTACGGAGACGGTAATGAAAACTATATGAACCGTTTGCGGTATGAATTATCCGTCATTAAAAAAATGAACTTCAGTGATTATTTCCTGATTGTATGGGATTTTATGAAGTTTGCCAGAAAGGAACGGATTATGACGGGACCTGGCCGGGGATCAGCTGCAGGCTCAATGGTAGCCTATGTATTGCGCATTACCGATGTGGATCCAATGGAGCATCATTTGCTGTTTGAGCGCTTTTTGAATCCGGAGCGTGTAACAATGCCCGATATTGATATTGATTTTTCGGACACAAGACGTGATGAGGTGATTGCCTATGTTGCCGAAAAATACGGAGAGCTGCATGTTGCGCAAATCATTACGTTCGGAACGTTTGCTGCTAAGGCTTCGCTACGTGATACAGGCAGAGTATTCGGCTTGAATACAAGAGAATTAGATCAGTTGTCGAAAATGGTTCCGCCCCGTTTAGGGATCACAATAGCGGAAAGCTTAAAAGAATCACAGATGCTCAGTCAATATTACAATGAGAGCGAAAAGAACAAGCTGTTGATTGATACAGCGATGGCGATAGAAGGACTTCCGCGTCATACGTCGACTCATGCAGCTGGTGTTGTAATATGCGATTTGCCGCTAACCGAGACAATTGCGATTCAGGAAGGCCATAACGGCATTCATTTGACGCAATTTCCGATGGAAACGTTAGAAGAGCTCGGACTATTAAAAATGGACTTTCTCGGGCTGCGAAACTTATCGCTGATGGAACGGGTTTTGAATGCTGTCAAGAAAACGAACAGCGGCAAAAATTTTGATATTAAACAAATTCCGATGCAAGATGTTAAGACGTTAGCGATGCTCGGCAATGGAGATACGAACGGTATTTTTCAATTTGAATCCGACGGGATGAAAAATGTGTTAAAGCGGCTGAAGCCGGAACGCTTTGATGATTTAGTGGCCGTCAATGCTTTATACCGACCGGGTCCAATGGATAATATTCCGGCATATATTAAGCGGAGACACGGAGAAGAAGCTGTTCGCTATTTGCACCCGGATTTACAGCCAATCTTAGAGAGCACATACGGAATTATCGTCTACCAAGAGCAAATTATACAAATTGCCTCTAAATTTGCCGGCTTTTCATTAGGACAAGCGGATTTGCTCCGCCGTGCCGTATCGAAGAAAAAAGCCGATGTCCTTGAGGAGCAGCGCGTACATTTTGTAGAAGGCTGCATAAAGCAGGGCTACAAACAAGAGATTGCGAATAGTATATATGACTACATTGTCAAATTCGCCAATTACGGATTCAATTTAAGCCATGCTGTTGCCTACAGTATGATTGCGTATCAGTTGGCTTATTTGAAGGCGCATTATCCTCAATATTTCATGGCTTCCTTAATGAGCAGCGTTATCGGAAATGATACAAAGCTGTCGCAATATGTACGTGATTTGAAGCGAATGAATATACCTCTGCTCCCTCCGTCCATCAATAAAAGCGGTTATGCTTTCCAGTCTGAAGTGTCAGGAATACGTTACAGCTTGGCCGCGATTAAAGGTGTCGGAGGAGTGGCGGTAAGAGACATTATGCAAGCTCGCAATTTAGAGCGTTTCAAGGATTTATTTGATTTCTGTTTGCGTACTTCTTCAAAAGCCATCAACCGTAAAACGCTGGAAGCGCTCGTTCATTCAGGCGCCTTTGATGAGTGGGGAGAGGACCGTGCAACTTTGTTGGCCAGTCTCGACGTAGCGATTGATTTTGCTGATATTGCGTCAGTGGATGCGGACCTGTTTCATAACAGCGAGTTTAATTTAACACCTAAATATGTAGAAACAGACCCGATTCCTCTTGATCTGAAACTGCAATTTGAAAAAGAGGTGCTTGGTTTATATTTATCCAATCATCCGATATCTTCCTATAAACAACTATTTGCCGAATTTGCTGCTCAGCAACTTTATCAGGCACTGGAAGAGAAAGATGCCAAGTTTGCTTTCGGGGTGTATGTTTCCGAAATGAAAACGATTCGTACTAAAAAAGGTGAGGTTATGGCTTTTATAAAAATTGCCGATGAAAGCGATGAGATGGAAGCAGTCGCATTTCCGAATGTGTACAGGCAGCATGGCGTGAATTTGCAAAAAGGCAATATTCTTCTCGTTCAGGGCCATTCGGAAACGAGAAACGGCAAAAAGCAATTCATCATTCAAGAAGTCTTTCCGATTGAGCAATTGCAATCAATGAAAGAACAATGGCAGCAGACGATTTATATTAGAGTGACTAAATCTATGCATACGAAGGATCATTATGGGCAAATTAAAAGTTTGTTGCACAAATATCCCGGTTCTGTGAGGGTGAAAGTTTTCTTTGAACAAACGAATAAAGCGGTACTGATGCCGATGTGGCATTGGGTTAATCCGTCATCCTCCTTTATCCAACATATAAAAAAATTAGTTGGGGAAATGAATGTGATTATTAAGAAAATTTAGTCTTTACTTCACTATCAGATGTGATATATTGTTATATAACTGCAAAGAAAAAATGACTTGAACAGATTATTTCAGGTAAGTGTATTTCCTTTTTAATTTTCTTAAGGAGTGGAAGTTCGTGACATTGAGAGAACAAGCTTTACACATGCATCGAATTAATAAGGGGAAATTAGAGACTGTTTCAAAAGTGGAAGTTAAGACAGCTAGAGATTTGAGTTTAGCTTATTCTCCTGGCGTAGCCGAGCCGTGCAAGGAAATTTTTGAAGCACCTGAGATGGTCTATGAGTATACGATGAAGGGCAACACCGTAGCCGTTGTTTCTGATGGTACAGCTGTTCTTGGACTGGGGAAAATCGGTCCGGAGGCAGCTCTGCCAGTCATGGAGGGCAAAGCGGTGCTGTTTAAGAGCTTTGCCGGAGTCGATGCCTTTCCAATCTGTTTAAACACGACAGATGTGGATAAGATTGTCGAGACGGTCAAACTTCTTGAACCGACCTTTGGAGGCGTCAATTTAGAGGATATTGCGGCTCCTAACTGTTTTGAGATTGAAGAAAGACTGAAAAGAGAAATGGATATTCCGGTGTTTCACGATGATCAGCATGGAACAGCAATTGTAACAGTAGCTGGGTTGGTGAATGCTTTAAAGCTTGCCGGTAAATCCTTCTCAGACATTAAGGTAGTGACCAATGGCGCCGGCGCTGCCGGAATAGCGATTGTAAAGCTGCTTATTGAGTATGGAGTTCGTGAAATCATTATGTGCGACTCCAAAGGGGCCATTTACGAAGGGCGTTCGTCAGGCATGAATATGATTAAAGAGCAAATGGCAAAGGTGACGAACCTGAATAAAATCTCCGGCAACTTGAGTGAAGTCATCAGCGGAGCAGATGTGTTTATCGGTGTATCAGTAGCTGGCGGATTATCCGCAGAGAATGTAAAGCGGATGAATCAGAATCCAATCATTTTTGCGATGGCTAATCCGCTGCCGGAAATTATGCCGGATGAGGCAAAGGCAGCCGGAGCATTGGTGATTGGGACAGGAAGATCTGATTTTCCTAACCAAGTCAATAATGTATTGGCATTCCCGGGGATTTTTCGGGGGGCGTTGGATGTCAGAGCAACTCAGATTAATGAAGCGATGAAGATGGCAGCTGTCGAAGCGATTGTCAGTCTTGTGAAGGCGGAAGAGCTGAATGCTGATTATGTCATTCCGGGGCCGTTTGATCCTCGTGTTGCGCCTGCTGTGGCGGCAGCTGTAGCAAGAGCGGCAATGGAAAGCGGCGTCGCCAGAATAAAAGTAGAGCCTGAAATTGTAAAAAATAAGACGATTCAGCTAGCCTTTGTCGGTAAATAATTGAATGTGAGCAATTAATAGAAAAGCGTAGTGGAACCGTGGTTGAAATGACAGTCACCGTTCATTACGCTTTTTTCCAAAGATCTTTATGAAACTTGCCATTTTAGAAGACTATGTAAAATTCTGCTTCATGTATGAAACTTTCATTTTGGAACATAATGGAAAGATGATATACTAGTTTAACATAGACCAATGTGTTGCTTTTAGGATCAAAACACAATCTTAGAAAATACAGGAAAAGTGAAACATTCTCTATATTTTTTCGTAAGTAGAGGTTAGGGGAAAAAAGCAAAGATAAGGGGGGATTCCTCTTGATAAAAGAGCTCTTTCAAAAATCGAAAAAGAAAAAATATGCAACGGTGCCTGAAGAACGTGAGCATCAAAATGTTCCGGAAGGCATTATGACTAAGTGTCCGAAGTGTAAAAAAATTGTATATTCAAAAGACTTAAACAAAAATTTGAATGTGTGTGTATTTTGTTCCTACCATCATAAAATGACGTCTTGTGAAAGAATTAGCAGCGTTTTGGACGAAGGGACATTTCATGAATATGATGGGGAAATGATTTCAGTCAATCCGTTGAATTTTCCTGATTATGAATCGAAAGTGGAAGCTGACAGGAAAAAGACGAATCTCAATGAAGCGATTGTGACCGGAAAAGGTGCAATTAACGGAATGGATGTTGTTATTGCTGTTATGGAATCCAATTTCAGGATGGCTAGTATGGGCTCGGTAGTAGGAGAGAAAATTGCAAGAGCTGTAGAGCGGGCTCGAGAAAATAAAGTTCCATTTATTATATTTACGGCTTCCGGCGGAGCGCGTATGCAGGAAGGCATTTTAAGCTTGATGCAAATGGCAAAAACGAGTGTGGCTCTTCAACAGTTCAGCGATGAAGGAGGATTATTTATATCTGTCATGACGCATCCGACGACAGGCGGTGTGTCGGCCAGTTTTGCCTCGCTTGGCGATTACAATTTGGCTGAGCCTGGGGCGTTGATCGGATTTGCCGGCCGCAGTGTTATTGAGCAAACGATCCGTCAAGAGCTGCCGGAAGATTTCCAGACGGCAGAGTTTCTGTTGAAGCACGGTCAGCTCGATGCAGTTGTTTCACGACTGGAAATGAAAGAGACATTAACGACAATTTTAAAAATACATAAACAAGGCGGTGATTTGGAATGGTTGCAACTCTAGAATTTGAGCGCCCGATTATTGAGTTGAGAAATAAATTAGATGAACTGATCAGGTTGACAGCAGAAGCAAATGTGGATTTGACAGTAGAAATTGAAAATCTTGAAATTCGGCTTCGGAAGCTCGAAAATGAAATATATGAAAATCTGAAGCCTTGGGATCGTGTCCAAATTGCCCGTCATTCGGCCAGACCGACAACGCTGGATTATATTTCACATCTGTTTACCGATTTTTTTGAATGTCATGGCGACCGGCTATACGGAGATGATGAAGCAATCGTTGGAGGCATTGCTTCATATAAAGGACTGCCGGTAACGGTAATTGGGCATCAACGAGGAAAAGATACGAAAGAAAATATACGGCGCAACTTTGGGATGCCTCATCCGGAAGGCTACCGTAAAGCGTTAAGGCTGATGAAGCAGGCAGAGAAGTTCAAACGGCCGATTATTTGCTTTATTGATACAAAGGGAGCATATCCCGGCAAAACAGCTGAAGAACGAGGTCAAAGCGAGGCGATTGCCCGAAATTTGTTTGAAATGGCAGGGTTAAAGGTGCCGATTATTTGCATTGTCATCGGTGAAGGAGGAAGTGGAGGGGCGTTAGGATTGGGCATTGGTGATAAGCTTTTCATGCTCGAAAACTCTACCTACTCCGTCATTTCTCCTGAAGGGTGCGCAACAATTCTCTGGAAGGATGCTACTAAAGCGAAACAGGCAGCAGAAAGCATGAGAATTACAGCTCGGGATTTGAAGGAATTGAATGTCATCGATGATATTATAGAAGAGGTAAAAGGCGGAGCGCATCGTAGTGCAATAGAACAGTCACAGTATATTGATCAGCATTTGCAAAAGGCTCTCGCTGAGTTGATGCAGAAGGAAGTTCCTAACTTGCTTGCAGGCAGATACAATAAGTATCGAGTGATCGGAGAGTTTGCCTTTACGCAAACAGCAGTGAATACGATATAATGAATGAGGCTATTCTAAAAGTGATGAAATCTGCTTTTAGAATGCCTTTTTCATTTGTTTTGTTTCGAATAATAAGAATACTGGTGTTTGAAATGGAATATTATTCATAAATAATGATAGATTTTTTATAAATTCACATAGTATGCATAAAACTTGTTAAATATTTCACATATAGTCTTTACGAAACGTATAAAGTCATTTAGAATGTATAGTCGAAAGAGAAGAGCTATTTATAAAAATGCTTTTAAATAAAAAATTTATAAAGTGTCAACTGCTTTCATAAAATTTTACGTTGTTACAAAGGATAAGCTTACACGAATTATTAGTTTCCTTTAACCTTTTTAGGATGATTGGCATTACGATCCACGTATTCCTACAAAAGAATTTGTATTTAGAGGTGAATGTAATGAAGAGAATTGGTGTTTTAACAAGTGGTGGAGATGCTCCAGGAATGAATGCTGCCGTACGTGCAGTTACTCGTAAAGCAATTTATCACGGCTTAGAAGTTTATGGTATCTATCACGGTTATCAAGGTTTGATGGAAGGCGATATTAGACGACTTGAACTTGGATCAGTTGGGGATATTATTCAGCGTGGAGGAACAACATTATTTTCTGCGCGTTGCCCGGAGTTCAAAACTAGAGAAGGGCAACTTCAAGGGATTGAACAACTGAAAAAACACGGAATCGATGCTCTAGTTGTGATTGGCGGAGACGGCTCTTACATGGGTGCAAAAGCACTTACTGAACACGGATTCCCTTGCATTGGCGTTCCTGGAACAATTGATAATGATATTCCAGGCACAGAGTTCACTATTGGTTTCGATACAGCTTTAAACACAGTTATTGATGCAATTGATAAAATTCGCGATACAGCTACATCTCATGAAAGAACATATGTAATTGAAGTTATGGGTCGCAATGCGGGAGATATCGCTCTTTGGGCAGGCCTTTCAGGCGGCGCGGAAACAATCATGATTCCGGAAGAGGATTACGATATTGAGGATATTGTTGCTAAATTGAAACGCGGACATGAACGCGGTAAAAAACACAGTATCATCATCGTTGCTGAAGGTGTATGCAGCGGTGTCGAAATCGGTAAAAAGATTGAAGAAATGACTTCATTTGATACTCGTGTAACAGTTCTTGGTCACGTTCAACGCGGAGGTTCTCCTTCAGCAGCTGACCGTGTATTAGCTAGTCGCTTAGGCGCAAAAGCGGTAGAACTTTTACTTGAAGGTAAAGGTGGAAGAGCAGTTGGTATTGAAAAGAACGAGCTAGTCGATTACGATATCATTGAGGCTCTTGGTAAACCGCACAAAATTGATAAGAAAATGTATCAATTATCCCAAGAACTATCTATTTAATTTGTATTAGATATATTTGAAATAGAAAAAGGAGGCTATTTAGCCAAATGCGTAAAACGAAGATTGTATGTACGATTGGTCCTGCAAGTGAATCATTAGAAAAACTTACAAGCTTAATGGAAGCTGGTATGAATGTATGTCGTTTAAACTTCTCTCATGGTAGTCATGAAGAGCATGCGGCTCGCATTAAAACAATTCGCGAAGCTTCAGAAAAAACTGGTAAAAAAGTAGCGATTCTTCTTGATACAAAAGGTCCGGAAATCCGTACGAATGATATGGAAAACGGTGCTGTTGAATTGAAAACTGGTGCAAACATCATCATTTCAACAACTGAAGTATTAGGAACTGCTGAAAAGTTCTCCATTACATATGGCGAGTTAATCAACGATGTTGAAGTAGGATCTCGCATCCTTTTAGACGACGGCTTAGTTGGTCTTGAAGTAACAAAGCTTGATAAAGAAAACGGAGAAATCCATACAGTTGTACTGAATGACGGTACATTGAAGAACAAAAAAGGTGTTAACGTTCCTGGCGTTTCTGTAAACCTTCCTGGTATCACAGAAAAAGACCGTGAAGATATTCTATTCGGTATCGAGCAAAACGTTGACTTCGTTGCTGCTTCTTTCGTTCGTCGCGCTTCTGACGTATTAGAAATTCGCGAACTATTAGATAACAACGGCGGAAAACATATCAATATCATCCCTAAAATCGAAAACCAAGAAGGCGTAGATAACATCGACGATATTCTTGAAGTTTCTGAAGGCTTAATGGTGGCTCGTGGTGATCTTGGGGTAGAGATTCCAGCAGAAGAAGTACCTTTAGTACAAAAACAATTAATCAAAAAATGTAACGCATTAGGAAAGCCTGTTATTACAGCTACTCAAATGCTTGATTCTATGCAACGCAACCCGCGTCCGACTCGTGCGGAAGCTTCTGACGTTGCCAATGCAATCTTTGACGGAACAGATGCAATCATGCTTTCTGGTGAAACAGCTGCAGGTTCTTACCCAGTTGAAGCAGTTCAAACAATGCACAACATTGCATCTCGTACTGAATCTGCATTGAACCATAAAGAATTAATTTCAAAACGCAGCAAAGACAGCGAGCACACAATTACAGATGCAATCGGTCAATCAGTTGCTTACACTACTTTAAACCTAGGTGCTAACGCAATCATCACGCCGACTGAATCTGGCTACACTGCTCGTATGATTTCAAAATACCGTCCTCAAGCGCCAATCGTTGCGATTACTTCTGATGAAAAAGTAGCGCGCCGTCTTGCTCTTGTATGGGGTGTTAAACCATTAGTAGGTCCGAAAACAAACTCTACAGATGAAATGTTAGACAATGCTGTACAACAAAGCATTAACTCCGGTGTAGTTAACTATGGCGATACTGTAGTGATCACAGCTGGCGTTCCTGTTTCTGAAGTAGGTACAACAAATATGATGAAAATCCAAGTGCTTGGCAACACAATTTTAAAAGCACAAGGAATCGGCCGCAAAAAAACAATGGGTAAAGTTGTAATCGCGAAAGATGCGAAGGAAGCAAATGAAAAAGTACAACAAGGCGACATTCTTGTAACGCTTGGATCAGATAAAGAAATGATGCCTGCTATCGAGAAATGTGCGGCACTTATTACAGTAGAAGGCGGCTTAACTAGCCATGCTGCAGTTGTAGGTGTAAACCTTGGTATTCCTGTAATCGTAGGCGCTCATGATGCAATGACAACTCTTAAAGATGGCCAAACAGTAAGTGTTGATGCTCAACGCGGCATCATCACTGACGGCAAATCAAACGTGCTATAAGAAAAGCGGAAGCGGCTCGTTTAGCCCCGACCAGTATAAGACGAATCATGTAGGAAATTCTAAAATTTCCGGAATGATTTGGCTTATGACCTCGAGGGGCTAGCCGCTGCAGCTAGACAGGAAGAAAAACCGTCACCGTTCAAATGAAAAAGAAGGCATTTTTGCCTTCTTTTTTCATTAGGAGAAACGGCAAATGAATGTATAATGAAGTTAGACAGGCGGAGGTGAGTGTTTTGAAATATTTCCTTTGGCTTTTTATTGTTTTGCCGGCATGTGAACTTGGCGTGCTTTTATGGTCCGGCAGAACGTTCGGTGTGCTGGCGACGGTATTGATGATCATCCTTACCGGAATTGGCGGTGCATATTTAGCAAAGTATCAAGGAATGTTGACGGTAAGGAAAGTGCAGGAGCAGGTGAATAAAGGCATTATGCCCGGAGAAGAAATGGTCAATGGCATGTGCATTTTATTGGGAGGCATACTATTGATTTCTCCTGGTTTTATTACCGATCTATTAGGTCTCCTATTGCTGCTTCCACTTACAAGAAACTTGATAAAACCTATCATTAGAAAGGCGCTTTACAAGAAAGCTGAGCGCAATACAATTACAATTATCGGCTGACTCAACTGAATACGGATACTATAAAGAAATTCAGAACTGTTCATGAGAGGCTAAGCTTTCTTAAGGAGGCTTGGTTTGCTCATGAACAGTTCCTTTCTTTTTTAGTCCTTTCCTTTAATAAAAGTCCATATATCACGGAAGACATTGCTGTTATGCAGTGCGGTAAAAACAACGAGAGCAATTGGACCGGCAATCAAACCTAAAAAGCCGAATAATTTATAGCCGATAAAAAGAGAAATGAGCGTAGCGAGTGGGTCGATGCCAATACTTGAAGATAATACTTTTGGCTCCATGATTTGTCTTTGGATAATAACAACGATATATAAAATAGACAAGGCGATGGACTGGCTAAAGTCTTCTGTTACAATTTCATAAATAATCCATGGCACAAAAACTGTCCCGCTTCCCAAGTAAGGAAGCAAATCAAGTAAACCTGTCAGTAAAGCAATCGTAATTGCATATTCAACGCGAAGAATTAACAGACCGGCCAAAACGAGAACGGTAGTGAACGATACTAAGGTGAATTGCGCTTTTAAGAAGCCGAAAAAAGCCTTTTTTAAATCTAATAATACATAACCGATGCTGATTTTTGCTTTTGAAGGAATCAGTTTGCCGGAAAAAAGTTGAATACGTTCCCAGTCGTTGCTTATAAAGAAGGTAGCGAGAATGGAGAAAATAATAACAGTAGCGGCATTGGGAATCCAACCGATGAATTTAGGAATCTTTTGAAAAAATTCTTGAATGAAATTGCCAATCGATGTTGCTAACGCCGTTCCGATATTTTGAATGTTCTCTAGAATCGTAGTTTGTTGCTCTTGATCAAGTGAGCTGAATAGAACGGATATTCTTTCTATAAAGGGCATAACAGTAAAAGCGATAAAATTTTCTCCGATTTCCAGGAAGGTATGCAATTGCTCAGGAAGATGCTGACTTAAATAGTTGGCGCCTGCGATAATTTCTGCAATTAAGAGCGTAATGATGCCGGCGAAAGCAGAAAATATTCCTAACAAGGCAATGATGACAGCCAATGCTCGCGGAAGCTTGGCTTTTCTTTGAAGAAACTGAACGAGGGGATTGATTAAATAAGCTAGTCCAAAAGCAATGATGAAAGGGTACGCATATTTGGCTATGAAAGCAATAGCAATAGCTAACACGATGACAATTGCTATTATATAGAAAGCTCGTATGAATCGCTGTAGATGGATTTGGTTCAAAAATTATCCCTCCTTGAGACCAGCCACTTGAAAGACTGTTTTAATACAGTCTTTCACAAGAGTACGTATTATCCTTATATGAATATGATATTAAATTCCGAAATAGAGCAGAAAAGAGGAAGCGATATGTTATTTTTACTATTATTACTGGCCATTGCTATTGTTGCGAAGAATAACTCGTTATTAGTAGCAGTCGGCTTTCTACTTATTATTAAGGTCGTCGGTCTCGGCGATAAAGTATTTCCCTTCCTTCAAGGTAAGGGGATTAATATTGGTGTGACAATCATTACCATTGCTGTGTTAGTTCCGATTGCTACAGGGGCAATCGGTTTTAAAGATTTATTGGAGGCGCTCAAATCTCCTTATGCCTGGATTGCGCTCGCTTCTGGGATTGCTGTGGCTTTAATTGCTAAAAACGGTGTCACTTTGTTGGCAAATGATCCCCACATTACGGTAGCCCTTGTTATCGGCACGGTTATGGCGGTTGCTTTATTTAAGGGGGTAGCGGTCGGGCCGCTCATCGGTGCCGGCATTGCTTATATGGCAATGAAAATTTTTGAGATGTTTTGACACTGAATGACAAAAAAATCATTTGAGTGTGGCAAAAATCGGGATGATTTTATCATTTTTTTGAATGATATAAAAAAAGTTGATTACCCCCCCAAGCCTTACGGATATGGGGGTTTTTTCATCTTTTGAACACTAAAGCAATATTATTTTTCTATAAATTTAGTAGCTTTTGATTTTCAAAAATATAATTATTGTTTATAATAAACGTGAAAGCGTGACATTTTATTATATTATAAATTTTATGAATAGTAGGTCTTGTTGACGAAAATGTGAATATAAAACAAGTTTTCGTTTTTAAATGTTTACATGATAGCGTTAACACTATATCAAACTCATAAAGACTATCGGGATATATGTCGGAGTAAAGTATAGCGCTTTCACAAGAACGGAGAGCTTCTTCGTAACATAAACAAACGGATTTAAGTATCCGTATACTCCAGAACGTTCGTTGATCAAAAGGTCATATGGGTAAGGGGAAATTATTCAATAAAGGAGAGATTCTAAATGACAGTAACAAAAGGTCTCGAGGGGATTGTAGCTACAACTTCATCAATCAGTTCAATTATTGATGACACACTAACATATGTGGGCTATAACATTGATGATTTAGCGGAGAACGCAACTTTTGAAGAAGTAATCTATTTATTATGGCACCGCAGATTGCCAAATAAGGTGGAATTAGAGGACTTAACTTCTCAAATTGCTAACAATATGGAGATTCCTCAAGCAATTATCGATCATTTTAAAATGTATGATATAAAAACAGTACATCCAATGGCAGCATTGCGTACTGCTATTTCTTTCTTAGGTTTATACGATGAAGAAGCTGAAGTAATGGAAAGCGATGCAAACTACCGCAAAGCAATTCGTATTCAAGCAAAAATTCCTACAATCGTAACAGCATTCTCAAGAATCCGTAAAGGTTTAGAGCCAGTTGCGCCACGCAAAGATTTAAACTTTGCTGCTAACTTCTTATACATGCTAAGCGGTGAAGAGCCATCTGAAATCGCTATTGAAGCATTCAACAAAGCGTTAGTTCTTCATGCTGACCACGAGTTGAACGCATCTACATTCACTGCACGTGTATGTGTAGCTACACTTTCTGATGTATATTCAGGTATCACATCTGCAATTGGCGCTCTTAAAGGTCCTTTACATGGTGGAGCTAACGAAGCAGTAATGAAAATGCTATCTGAAATCGGTTCTTTAGCTAACGTTGAAACGTATATCAATGAAAAATTAGCGAACAAAGAAAAAATCATGGGCTTCGGACACCGTGTATACCGCAATGGAGATCCACGTGCGAAACACTTGAAAGCAATGTCTAAAAAATTGACTGCTTTAACTGGTCAATCTGAGTACTATGAAATGTCTGTGAAAATTGAAGAAATGGTCACTTCTAAAAAGCCATTACCGCCAAACGTTGATTTCTACTCTGCATCTGTATACCACAGCTTAAATATCGACCATGATTTATTCACGCCGATTTTCGCTGTAAGCCGTGCATCTGGCTGGTTAGCACACATTTTAGAACAATATGATAACAACCGTTTAATCCGTCCTCGTGCTGAATATACAGGACCTGGCATGCAAACATACGTACCAGTTGAGGAAAGATAAGTTAAATATTTTCTCAAAATAAACAATTTGTAGTAAATTATAAATATAGAGAAAAAGGTTAGGGGTTGGTTTTCATAACAACCTACTAACCTTTGATATTGAAATTGGAGGGAATTAGTATGAGTCAGGGAGAAAAAATCACAGTTCAAAATGGAGTTCTTCAAGTACCAAACAATCCAGTCGTGCCATTTATTGAAGGCGACGGAATCGGTCCTGATATCTGGGCTTCAGCTGTACGCGTATTAGACGCAGCAGTAGAAAAAGCTTACAAAGGCGAAAAGAAAATTGAATGGAAAGAAGTTCTTGCTGGGGAAAAAGCTTTCAACCAAACTGGTGAATGGCTTCCGCAAGAAACTCTTGATGTAATCAACGAGTACTTAATCGCTATTAAAGGGCCTCTTACTACACCAATCGGCGGAGGAATTCGTTCACTAAACGTTGCTCTTCGTCAACAATTGGATTTATTTGTATGCTTACGTCCAGTACGTTATTTCGAAGGCGTACCTTCACCGGTTAAACGCCCAGAAGATACTGACATGGTCATTTTCCGTGAAAACACAGAAGATATCTATGCTGGTATTGAATATGCACAAGGTTCAGATGAAGCTAAAAAGCTAATCAACTTCCTACAAACTGAATTCGGCGTAAACAAAATCCGCTTCCCAGAAACTTCTGGTATCGGTATTAAGCCAATTTCTGAAGAAGGTACAAAACGCCTTGTACGTGCTGCACTTAACTATGCAATTAAAGAAGGCCGTAAGTCTCTAACATTGGTTCACAAAGGTAACATCATGAAGTTCACTGAAGGAGCATTCAAAAACTGGGGCTATGAAGTTGCAGAACAAGAATTTGCTGACAAAGTGTTCACTTGGAACCAATATGATCAAATTAAAGAAGCTGAAGGCACAGAAGCTGCTAACAAAGCACAAGCTGCTGCTGAAGCTGAAGGCAAAATCATCGTAAAAGATTCAATCGCTGATATCTTCTTACAACAAATCTTAACTCGTCCGAAAGAGTTTGATGTAGTAGCAACAATGAATCTAAATGGTGACTACATCTCTGATGCGCTAGCTGCACAAGTTGGCGGTATCGGTATCGCTCCTGGGGCAAACATTAACTACGAAACTGGACATGCAATTTTCGAAGCTACTCACGGTACAGCGCCTAAATATGCAGGTTTAGATAAAGTTAATCCATCATCAGTATTGCTTTCAGGTGTACTATTACTTGAACACCTTGGTTGGAACGAAGCAGCTGACTTAATTACAAAATCAGTTGAAAAAACAATCGCTTCTAAAGTTGTAACTTATGACTTCGCTCGTCTAATGGATGGCGCTACAGAAGTGAAATGTTCTGAATTCGGTGATGAATTAATCAAGAATTTAGGTTAATATTGTATGTAGAGAGAGGTTGTGTTTCGCAACCTCTTTTTTTTACATATTCTATTGAAAAGAGGGTGGTAAGGATGGCTCGTAAAAAAGTATCAGTCATCGGAGGGGGGTTCACCGGGGCGACGACCGCATTTTTATTAGCGCAAAAAGAGCTGTGTGATGTCGTGCTGGTTGATATACAGCCGATGGAAAACCCGACGAAGGGTAAAGCACTTGATATGCTGGAGGCTAGTCCGGTACAGGGGTTCGATGCGAAAATTACCGGTACTTCTAACTACGAAGATACGAAAGATTCAGATATTGTTATAATCACTGCCGGAATGGCGCGAAAGCCAGGAATGAGCCGTGATGATTTAGTCCAAACTAATCAAAATATTATTCAGTCCGTTACGCAAGAAATTGTGACATATTCCCCGGACTGCATCATCATTATTTTGACAAATCCGGTTGATGCTATGACTTACACAGTTCTAAAAGAATCCGGTTTCCCGAAAGAGCGGGTCATTGGGCAATCCGGTGTGCTTGATACAGCGCGATTCCGTACATTCATTGCCGAGGAGTTGAATGTATCTGTTAAGGATATAACAGGATTTGTACTGGGAGGGCATGGTGATGAAATGGTGCCTTTAGTCAGATATTCATACGCTGGCGGCATCCCATTAAGTAAGCTTCTATCGGCAGAGCGTCTGAAGGCTATTGTTGACCGTACGCGCAAAGGTGGAGCAGAAATTGTGAATTTGTTAGGCAATGGAAGTGCCTATTATGCACCTGCAGCTTCGATGGTCGAGATGGCTGAAGCAATTTTGAAAGATCAGCGTCGCATTCTTCCTTCAATCGCCTACCTTGAAGGCGAATATGGATTTCGGGATTTGTGCTTGGGTGTTCCTGTTATCCTTGGAGCCGGAGGTATTGAAAAGATCATTGAACTTGATTTAACAGAGGATGAACAAGCAGCTTTAACAAGATCGGCTGACTCTGTCCGTGATGTGATGAAAATATTAGCTTAAGTCATTTTATTTGGCTGCGGAGAAAAACCGGGGATGCTTCCTTGGTTTTTTTATTTTGGTTGTGGAATTTTCCTGTTTCTATTACGATAAGGGTAGAAAGCTTATGTTTTATAGATTTGCAGGCTCTAACGGTTTTTGGGGGAATTTGATTTTTCAGGAGGACAAAATGTTGAAAAAAGTGCTGGTAGTAGATGATGAGCAATCCATTCTTACATTGCTTCAATACAATCTTGAACAAGCGGGTTATGAAGTCATTACTGCTGTAGATGGTGAAGAAGCGTTACATCTTGCTGAAAAGGAAGAACCGGATTTGATGGTGCTGGATTTAATGCTTCCTAAATTAGATGGAGTAGAAGTGTGCAAATTAATTAGACAAAGAAAAATGGACATTCCAATTATTATGCTTACTGCAAAAGATGATGAGCTTGATAAAATTCTGGGATTGGAACTTGGTGCTGATGATTACATGACAAAGCCGTTCAGTCCTAGAGAACTGCTGGCTCGTGCTAAAGCGATACTGCGACGCTCAAATGTGAAACAAAGCGCTGAGCAAGTAGAGGATGAAAGTGAAGAAACGATTACAATAGCGGAATTGGTCATTTATCCGCAAAAGTATGAAATTTATTTTCAAAAGGAAAAACTGGAGCTTACACCTAAGGAATTTGAGTTGCTGCTGTATTTGGCCAAATACAAAGGGAGAGTACATACTCGCGATCAGCTCTTGAGCTCTGTCTGGAATTATGATTTTGCTGGTGATACACGAATTGTTGACGTTCATATCAGTCATTTACGGGATAAAATTGAGCAGGATACGAGAAAACCGAAATATATTAAAACGATTAGAGGACTTGGCTACAAATTAGAGGAGCCAAAGGATGTATGATGAAATTTCGTTCTAAGCTATTATTGGCAATTGTTTCGCTCATTGCCTTTGTAGTGACTTTGTTGTCTGTTTTGCTGGTGACGCTGTTTGAACGGCATAATTATACAAATTTTAAAAACGAACAAGAACAACAGGTTGCCAGCATTTCTGCCTATATAGAGAATCATGGCGGTATCGATGCATTTGTGGAAACTGGACAGACGTCCAATCTGGAGATGGTAGGGTCCAGTGTGGCGATTGTTTCTGCTGATGGTGAAATACTGTTCATTAACAATCCTCCGGAAGCATTGTCAATCGATAGGCACGAAACTAATTTGAAAGAATTGGCTGAAGCGAAGACAGACGAAATCAAAAAGATAGATGGCGGTTTAAATCTTTATTATTTTCCTGTCACGTTAACTGGAAATGACGGTGAAACAGAAGGCAGTGTCATATTAACGAGCGAGCTTCAGGATATTAAGCAATTAAACGATAATGCCTGGTATGTTATTTTCGCAACGATTGCATTGTCATTAGTGATCATTGTAATTATTACGAGCAAAATCGCAACTAGGTTTACAAAGCCGATTGAAGCGGCTACGAACACAGCCATTGAACTGGCAAAAGGAAATTTCAGAGCAAGAACATATGAAGATCCGTCAGAGGAAACAAGGCTTCTGAGTTCTTCTATAAATGTGCTCGCCCGCAACCTGCAGGAAATGGAGATTTCCCAAGAAACACAGCAACACAGATTGCTAACGCTCATTGAGAATATCGGCAGCGGGGTAATGCTGATTGATAGCAAAGGTTATATTACGCTAATGAACAAAACATACAAGCAACTGTTCAATGTATCGTCCAATGACTACTTGTATCACTTGTACTATGAAGTATTGCAGTATGAAGATGTCTCTCATTTAATAGAAGAAATTTTCATTACTGAAAAAAGCGTCAAGAGGCAGCTCGTGTTGTCGCTGCAAATAGAAAGAAAGTATTTTGAGGTGTATGGAGCGCCGATCATCGGGAATGTAGATGAATGGAAGGGAATTGTTCTTGTTTTCCATGATATTACAGAGTTGAAAAGATTGGAGCAAATGCGCCAGGACTTCGTGGCCAATGTATCTCATGAATTGCGGACGCCTATCACGTCAATCAAGGGCTTTTCGGAAACTCTCCTTGACGGCGATTTGAAAAATGAAAAGATTATTAGAGATTTCTTAACGATTATCTTGAAGGAAAGCGAACGAATGCAGGCTTTGATTCAGGAGCTTCTTGAGCTTTCTAAAATAGAAAATCAAGAATTCAAGCTGTCATTGACGAAAGTGGATTTGAATAACATCATAAGTGAAATAGGTACGATGTTTAACCGGAAAGCGGAAATGAAAGATATTAATTTAGAAGTGAAGCTATCCGAAATGCCTATCGTTATTGATGCCGATCCATACCGCTTAAAGCAAATCTTTATTAATCTGATCAGTAACGCTATCAACTATACGCCAACTGGTGGTAAGGTAACGGTCTTCGTTTCACAGAATGAAAAATACGCATTTGTTGAAGTGAAGGATACGGGCGTCGGAATAGAGAAGGACGAAATTCCGCGTATTTTTGAAAGGTTTTATCGAGTCGATCGTGCGAGAAGCCGCAACTCAGGCGGAACGGGACTCGGTTTGGCGATTGTCAAGCATTTGGTAGAGGCTCATAAGGGTTATATCACGGTGGAGAGCGAGAGGGGCAAAGGTACTTCTTTTAATGTTAAACTAAGAAAGAGAAGAAAATAGCGTAAATTTACATAAATATAATATGGCGTTAATTATCCCTTTACATTCAATGGTTATACTAATCATTGAAAACCGCTTTAACCAAGAGCCAGAAAAAGCAAGGACTACCCCGTCCTTGCTTTTTCGCTTTTTAAAAGATAAGTATTTATTTTTGAACTTAGATGGCTTTGGATTGACTTAATAGTAGAGCATCAACTAAAAGTTGAAGAGCTATAAAATATCAGCATTAAGCAAAGAAGGAACGGTAACGATTTTTCTTTAAGGATGAGAACATGATAAAATAGAATATAATTAAATGTGTTTTGTGTTAACGCTATTTGACGATTTACATAGAGGACACTGCCGAGGAGGAAAACAGTTGAAAAAGAAATTAATGCTGATAGACGGAAACAGCATCGCCTATCGTGCTTTCTTTGCCCTGCCGTTATTGAATAATGACAAAGGCATTCATACCAATGCCATTTATGGCTTCACGATGATGCTTTCCAAAATAATTGAAGAGGAAAAGCCGACGCATATATTAGTAGCATTCGATGCCGGGAAAACGACATTCAGACATGAGACGTTTAAAGAATATAAGGGCGGACGCCAAAAAACGCCGCCGGAACTGTCGGAGCAGTTTCCTTTTATTCGCGAGCTAATTGATGCCTATGGCATTCAACGTTACGAGCTGCCAAATTATGAAGCGGATGATATTATCGGTACCCTATCGCTGCAAGCGGAACAAGACGGCTTTGAAGTGAAAATCATTTCCGGAGATAAAGATTTGACGCAACTTGCATCAGAGCAGATCACTGTCGGAATTACACGCAAGGGTATTACCGATATTGAAAACTACACGCCTGAGCATATTAAGGAGAAGTACGGTTTAACACCGCTGCAAATCATCGACATGAAAGGATTAATGGGCGACACATCCGATAATATCCCCGGCATTCCAGGTGTAGGAGAAAAAACGGCGCTGAAGCTGCTTCATGAATTCCATTCCGTTGAGAAGGTATTGGATTCGGTTGACGAAGTGAGCGGCAAGAAGCTGAAGGAAAAGCTGATTGAGCATAAAGATTTAGCGCTTATTTCTAAGCAGCTGGCGACGATTACAAGAGAAGCGCCGGTTGATATTAAAATCGATGATATTGCTTTTGAAGGTGCTGATCAAAATAAACTGATCAGCTTGTATAAGGAATTGGGCTTCCAATCATTGTTGGATAAAATGGATGCTGTGGGCACTGATGAGGAAGATGTATCTTTTGATGAAGTGACGTTTGAAATGGTAAATGACATTACAGACGACTTATTTACCGATCATAATAGTTTCTATGTGGAAATAATTGAAGACAACTATCAGCATGCTGACATTCTTGGCTTTGCGGTCAGCAATGACAAGGGTACATTCTATTTTTCTTATGAAACAGCTATTGTCTCGGATGTGTTTAAGAAATGGGCCGAAGATGAATCAAGCAAGAAGTCTGTGTTTGATGCGAAAAGATCAATTGTTGCTCTTCATAAAAGAGGCATCAATTTACGAGGGATTGACTTTGATCTGCTTATTGCTTCCTATGTATTAAACCCGGCTGATCAAGGTGAAGATTTGGCTGCAATTGTCAATAAAGTGCTTGGAACATCTGTACAGTCAGATGAGGCATTTTACGGTAAAGGAGCAAAAAGGGCTGTTCCTGGAGAAGAAGCTTTGTCTCAGCATTTAGCAAACAAGGCGCTTACGCTTTATGAAGTAAAAGATCAAATGGTGAAGGAACTGGAAGCGAATGAGCAGTTGAAGCTTGTTGATGATTTAGAGCTGCCTTTATCCTTGATTTTAGCGAAAATGGAAATTGAAGGTGTCAAGGTTGATCGTGAAACTTTGCAAAAAATGCAAGAAGAGATGGCAGTCAAACTGACACAAATTGAAAAAGAAATATATGAGCTTGCCGGAGAAACATTTAATATTAATTCTCCGAAGCAGCTAGGTGTTATTTTATTTGAAAAGCTGAATCTGCCGGTTATTAAGAAAACGAAAACAGGCTATTCCACTTCCGCTGATGTTCTTGAAAAGCTGGAAAGCCAGCATGAAATTATTAAAAAAATATTGGAATACCGCCAGTTGGGCAAGCTGCAATCAACATATATTGAAGGCTTGCTGAAAGTAATCGAACCGGAAACAGGGAAAATCCATACGCGCTTTAACCAAGCGTTGACGCAAACGGGAAGATTAAGCTCGACGGACCCTAACTTGCAAAATATTCCGATTCGCTTAGAGGAAGGGCGAAAAATCAGACAGGCATTTGTGCCATCGCAGCCAGGCTGGGCGATTTTTGCAGCTGACTATTCGCAAATCGAATTGCGGGTGCTTGCGCATATTGCCCAGGATCCAGGGTTAATGGAAGCTTTCCGCGAGGACATGGATATTCATACGAAAACAGCTAGCGATGTGTTTGGTGTGCCGCCGGAGGAAGTAACTTCCTTGATGAGAAGACATGCAAAAGCAGTCAACTTCGGAATCGTATACGGCATCAGTGATTATGGTTTATCACAAAGTCTTGGCATTACGCGAAAAGAGGCTGCTCAATTTATCGATCGTTATTTAGCGAGCTTCCCGGGTGTGAAAGAGTATATGTCCGACATCGTAAGAGAGGCGAAGGAGAAGGGATATGTAACAACTTTATTGCACCGCCGCCGTTATTTGCCGGACATTACAAGCCGCAATTTCAACTTGCGCAGCTTTGCTGAGCGTACGGCTATGAACACGCCGATTCAAGGAAGCGCAGCAGATATTATTAAGCTTGCGATGATTAACATGAGCGAACGCCTTGAGAAGGAAAAACTTCAAGCGAAGCTGCTGCTTCAAGTACATGATGAATTAATCTTCGAAGTTCCGCCGGAAGAGATTGCAATTCTGGAGAAAATCGTACCGGAAGAAATGGAGAATGCGATTGCTTTAGATATACCGCTTAAGGTTGATTATTCGTACGGCCCGACATGGTATGACGCGAAGTAAATAATGAACTGTTTAAAATATCATACAACATAGAACGGGGGATTTTGAATGCCTGAGCTTCCAGAGGTTGAAACAATCAGGAGAACGTTAGAGCATTTGACAATCGGCAAGCAAATCAAGGATGTAACTGTCTATTGGCCGAAAATCATTAAGAAGCCGGTTGAGCATGAGCAATTTATTGATGCTCTCAAGGGGCAAACGATAGAAGCTGTCGGCAGAAGGGGAAAGTTTTTAATCTTTTATTTGACTGATTTGGCACTCGTATCGCATCTTCGGATGGAAGGGAAGTATGGTCTTTTTCCGGTCGATGAGGAAATGGACAAGCATACCCATGTACTCTTCACCTTCACGGATGGAACGCAATTACGATACAAGGATGTGCGCAAATTCGGTACGATGCACCTATTTTTAAAAGGAGAAGAGTTAACTTCTCTGCCGCTTTCCCAGCTTGGTCCGGAGCCGTTATCGGATAAATTTACAACAGAATATATGATGCAAAATCTTGCAAAAACGAGCCGCAATATTAAAGCGGTTCTGCTCGATCAAACGCTAGTGGTCGGTGTGGGCAATATTTATGTAGATGAGTCGTTATTCAGAGCTAAGATACATCCGCAGCGAGTAGCTTCCTCTCTGACAGAGAAGGAAATCGAACGAATTATTTCAGAAGTGAAAGCGACGCTCGCTGAAGCGATTGAGCAAGGAGGAAGTACGATTCGTACGTATATTAATACGCAAGGGCAAATCGGCATGTTTCAGCAGCAATTGCTCGTTTATGGCCGGAATGGCGAACCTTGCAAGGAATGCGGAAATGAAATCGAAAAAATGAAGGTGGCAGGAAGGGGCACTCATATTTGTCCGTCGTGCCAAAAGAATATATAGACTTGCAACATTGTCTGGGCTCCCCCATATAGTATCGTATTGATGGTAAGGGGGGAGCTTTTTTAGTTATGACGAACATAATGGCATTAATGCTGCTAGCTTTTGCTGTCAGTCTTGACAGCTTTAGTGTGGGCTTTACGTATGGAATCAGAAAAATGAAAATCCCTTTATTTTCAATAGTAATTGTCGCCTGTATGTCAGCGATTACACTGTTGATCAGTATGCTTATCGGCGAATTGATCGGTAATTTATTATCCCCGGTGCTCGCGGGCAGAATCGGTGGAGTCATCCTTGTCGGTCTTGGTATATGGATTGTTTGGCAAACATTGAAATCGTCAGGTGACCAGCGGGAGGATTATCATACAGTTCCAGCTTCGGAAGAAAAGGTGATTGCGACAATTGAAATGAAGTATTTTGGCATTGCCATTAATATTTTGAAAAAGCCGATGGAAGCGGATATAGACCGGTCGGGTACGATTAATGGTTTAGAGGCTATTTTACTCGGGCTTGCACTGTCTTTGGATGCCTTTGGAGCAGGAATCGGGGCGGCTATGCTAGGTTTTTCACCTTTAGCATTATCGGTGAGCATCGGAATTATGAGTTCTTTGTTTCTGCTTGCGGGCATGACTTTCGGAAATAAATTATCGTACAACAAAGCGATAGCCAAGCTGACATTTTTGCCGGGTGTTTTACTGATTGTAATCGGTATATTAAAATGGTAATCATAATAAAATGAACATAGCAATTTGGGAGAAGGAGAATTGTCTATATGCATAAAATCATTGGGTTAACAGGCGGCATTGCAAGCGGCAAAAGTACAATCAGCAAAATGATTGAACAGCTGGGGTTTACGGTGCTCGATGCCGATATTGCTTCAAGAAAAGTGATTGAGCCGGGTGAAGAGGCGTATTTGAAAGTGAAGGAAGCGTTCGGGAACGATATTTTTCATGAAGATGGAACATTGAATCGCGCGGAACTTGGAAATTTGATTTTCAACAATGAAGAGAAGCGATTATTATTAAACAGCATTATGCATCCTGCAGTACGTAAATGGATGAATGATCGTCAGGAAGAGGCTTTTAACAGAGGCGAGAAGGTTGTATTTCAGGATATTCCGTTATTATTCGAGGGGAAAATGCAGCAAGGCTTCGATCATACTATTCTTGTTTATGTGGATGCTGACGTGCAGCTGGAGAGGCTGATGAAAAGAAATGCATTTTCACGGGAAGAAGCTTTGGCGCGCATTCATTCGCAAATGCCGTTATTAGAGAAACGGGCGTTGGCTGATGAAGTTATCAATAACAATGGTTCGGAAGAAGAATCAAAGAAACAGCTGATAGATATTTTAAACAAACTTGAACTTATATAGTTGGTGTAAAGCGGTTTTAGCATATAGAAGGCTGGGCCGCTTTTTTGTCGATTTAACTCATGAAATGTATGAATATTAGAACTATTCGCGTTATCGCACATTTTAGTCGCAATTAAAACGATATATGTTATACTATTAATATCTAGTTGGATAATAAGTATAACATTTATTCGGGAGGGGCCGAACAATGAAAGCAAAAATTGCGATTAATGGTTTTGGAAGAATTGGGAGAATGGTATTTCGAAAGTTGATGTCTGAAGATTCAGTTGAATTGGTGGCTGTAAATGCTTCATATCCTGCAGAAACTTTAGCACACTTGATCAAATATGATACAAATCACGGGAAATTCGATGGGGATGTAATTGCAGACAACGATGCATTAATCATAAATGGGAATCGTGTTGCGCTTGTGAACAATCGCGATCCGAAAGAATTGCCATGGAAAGAACTTGGCATTGATATTGTTATTGAAGCAACTGGGAAATTTAATTCAAGAGAAAAAGCGGCATTGCATTTGGAAGCCGGCGCGAAAAAGGTTATTTTATCTGCTCCGGGCAAAAATGAGGATGTTACAATAGTAATGGGCGTAAATGATGAAGTGTTGAGCATTGAAGATCATGACGTGATTTCTAATGCTTCTTGTACAACAAACTGTTTAGCTCCCGTAGCAAAAGTGCTTGATGAGCAATTTGGCATTAAAAATGGACTAATGACAACCATTCATGCTTACACAAATGATCAAAAGAATCTTGATAATCCACATAAAGATTTAAGACGAGCTCGTGCCTGCGCGCAAAGCATCATTCCGACTTCTACAGGTGCTGCTAAAGCACTAACGTTAGTTCTTCCTCAATTGAAAGGCAAACTGCACGGTATGGCACTGCGTGTACCGACTCCTAACGTTTCATTAGTGGACTTAGTTGTAGATGTAGAGCGTCCGGTAACAGCGGAAGAAATCAATCAAGCATTTATTACGGCGTCGGAAGGTTCGTTGAAAAATATATTGGCTTATACAGAAGAGCCGTTAGTTTCAATCGACTTTAATACAAATCCAAATTCAGCGATCATTGATGGCTTATCAACGATGGTTATTGGAGACAATAAAATTAAAGTGCTTGCTTGGTACGATAATGAGTGGGGTTACTCTTGCCGTGTTGTTGACTTAACAAAACTTGTGGCGGAAAAACTACTTCAAAGCAACCAAGTGGCAGCACGATAAGCGGCAAGGAATGTTTTTATAAATAGTAGGCTAAAGGCAATTGTGTCTTTAGTCTTTTTGCTTTTTTGTATAAATAAAAAATGGATCAACGTTCAGCGCAAGCAGCCCAGCATCTAGTGAAATTATTCATTCAGTGCTAAACGGGCGCTTGCGTTTTAAGTATATGAACTTAGATAGCTATCCGATACAGCCGGACACATCGAATCACTTCGTTCTTCGTGTTTCCTTTATCTCAGTTGGCGGCCTCCAGTCCATACGTCGCTGAACGAGCCGCTTCCGCTTTTCGGTTTTGCCGTATGCCTCCTTTTTCATTGAAGTGGTATGGAGAAGTGAAATCACAAATGAAAAAGGGCCGGTAACGGTTTTTCTTACGCATTTGAATCCATTTTACAGAGTCCGGTTTAAACGGTAAAATGTAGGTATAATACGGTTTGAAAAAGATGACGGAGTTGATAATATATGAAATGCCCTAGTTGTCAGCATAATGGAACTAGAGTTTTGGATTCGCGCCCGATCGATGAAGGGCGTGCTACAAGAAGACGAAGAGAATGCGAGAAGTGCGGTTATCGTTTCACGACATTTGAAAAGGTCGAAGAGATGCCTTTAATTATTGTGAAAAAGGGAGGCACTCGCGAGGCATTCTCTGGAGATAAAATTTTGCGCGGCTTGATTAAGGCTTGCGAGAAACGCCCGGTTCCGCTGAAGGATTTGGAGGAACTGACGATGGAAGTGGAAAGAGAGCTTCGCAGCAGCGGCTCCTCGGAGGTGCAAAGTGAAATCGTCGGTGAAATGGTAATGAACCGTTTAGCGAAGCTGGATGAAGTATCATATGTGCGTTTTGCTTCCGTTTACCGACAATTTAAAGATATTAACGTTTTCATTGATGAATTAAAGGATTTAATAAATAAAGAAAGATAAGAGCGAGCGAAAGGTTTTGAATAGTAATGATCAATCATTGGCAACAACTGCTTCCGGTCGATGCCTATCGAGTGACGACAAAAGGCATGCTAAGCGATTATGACCGGAAAATCATTGCGATGCTTTACCAGCCTTTAATCGGTCCGATTAGCATTAGCTTATACATGACATTGTGGAGTGAGCTTGAAAGCAATCGGTTATGTTCTCAAGAAAGTAATCATTATGGCTTAATGAATATATTGGGATTGCCTTTAAATGAAATTTATGAAGCGAGAAAAAAGCTTGAAGGGATCGGGCTTTTAAGAGTATACAAAAAGAAAGTCGATGGAGAAGCGACCACTTTTCTATATGAATTAATGGCTCCGCTTAATCCAGAGCAATTTTTTACGGACGGTATGCTGAATATTTATTTATATAAAAAGGTCGGCAAAGCTCATTTTGCCAAGCTGAAACGTTTCTTTTCCGATGAATCTATAAAGAATGACGGATATGAAGAGTGCACAAAATCGTTTACGGAAGTTTTTGCTTCTGAGCATTCGGATTCGCTTTATATTTCAGATGAAGCGAAAACAGATTTGGAAGCGGACAAGGGGCAGGTTTTTGTCAGCGGGCAGGATGCGAAGGAGCTGGAGGGCTTTATGGAGCATTTTGATTTCGGTTTATTTTTCGCCGGAATCCAATCTGTATTTTTGCCCGAGGAGGCTTTTACAAAGGATGTGCAAACAGCGATTGCCAAGCTTGCGTTCATATATGGAATTAATCCGATTGCGATGCAGTCTGTCGTCATGAGTGCGGTAAACAGCAACAATGAAATCGATATAGAGGAGCTGCGGAAGTCGGCTCGCAATTGGTATCAAATTGAATATAACAGTGAATATCCGTCATTAAGCGACCAAGTGCAGCCGGCGAAGTACAGAACGCAAGAATCGAACAAGCCGCTTTCCAAAGAAGAAGAACGGATCAAGCATCTTGAGCAAGTTTCGCCGCGAGAGTTGCTCATCCAGCATAGCGGCGGCGGAGAGCCTTCGAGAGCGGATTTGCAAATCATTGAAGAAGTGATGCTTAAGCAAAAGCTCACTCCTGGGGTTATGAATGTACTGCTGGAATATGTCATGATTATGACGGATATGAAGCTGTCTAAGTCCTATATTGAAAAGATTGCCGGTCATTGGGCAAGAAAAAATGTTAAAACTGTAAAAGAAGCAATGGAGCTTGCTAAAAAAGAATATAAACAGGCTCAAAAACGGACAACGCAAAATAATACAAAAAACACGGCAGCTAGCAAGGGAAAAAAAATTGTCCGTACAGAAATTGTGCCTGAGTGGCTGAAAAATAATGAGTCGAAAGAACAACAAAAGGACACAGCTTCCGAAAACAAAAAAGAAGATGCGGATTTTCTGGAAAGAAAGCAAAAACTGCAGGCAAAACTGAAAGAGAAATATAAAAAGAAAGGGTGAATCCTATGAAGAAAATCAACCAGACCTTAACAGGTCTCACCCGTTCAAAAGATTTTTCCGCCCGCTATGAGGCGTTAAAAAAGGAGACATTAAGTCATCCTGATATACAAATGTTTTTGAACAGCCATAGCTCTTCAATCGACGAAGAGATGATTGAAAAAAGCTTAATGAAGTTTTATGATTATACGACTCAGCAGAAGGATTGTTCTCACTGTCCTTCGTTAGAGGAATGTAAAAATACTGTGAAAGGATACATTCCTCATATGAGATTGCAGGGCAAGGCAATCGAACTGTTCTATGAGCCGTGCGAAACGAAACGGAAAGTAGATGAACAGCGTCAGCGCGAGAAGTTGATTCAAAGTTTATATATCCCGAAAGATATTTTGCGGGCAACTTTATTTGATATTGATATTAATAGCGAAGAGAAGGAAAGAGCGGTAGAGGCTGCCGATCGCTTTATTGATGATTATATGACAGGCAAAAAGTCAAAGTCGCTTTATTTATATGGTTCGTTCGGAGTCGGCAAGACCTATTTGCTTGGGGCGATCGCAAATGATCTTGCTGATAAAGGCATATCCAGTTTGCTTGTGTATGTGCCAGATTTCTTGCGCGAAATCAAATCGGCAATCGGCGATAATACATTGAATGAAAAGCTTGATTTTGTCAAAAAAGCACCGATTTTGATGCTTGATGATATCGGAGCGGAAACGATGACGAGCTGGGCGCGCGATGAAGTGCTTGGTCCAATTTTGCAGCATCGAATGGCGGATGAACTGCCGACATTTTTCTCGTCAAACTTTGATTTCAATCAGCTTTATAATCATTTGACCTTCTCGCAAAGAGGAGAAAAAGAAGAAGTAAAAGCTGCGCGTATTATGGAACGTATTAAAACAATGGCTGATCCGTTTTTCCTTGATGGCGAAAATCGCCGCTAACTAAAAAAGTCAGACTGTATAAAAGATGATCTCTCTGAATCAGGGGTCATCTTTTTCTGTTGCAGGCCCGAGCTGCGGAAATTAACAATAGCAAAAGTTCAAAACTCCTCGTCCTTTACACTTCTAAACAAGCTTTGGAATCCATATACATATACGGAAGGTTTGTTTAGGGGGGGTTGAATTGGTACAAATTCAATTTGAAACAGAGAAGCAGGCAGCAAGGATGATGGCAATCTTAATAAAACAGCATGTTTGTGAAGAACAGCTTTCAAATATAATCTATGATGACAGAAGCAAGATTTCTATATCATTTACTGACAATGATATGGCGCCGATTATACAGCTGATTCGGGGCGGGTTTTTGACTTTCATTCAGGAAGAATTATTGCCGCAGTGGCTGGCAAAAATCGTTTCGGAAAAGTTTTTTTATAGCGAACCAGATGAGTGTCATGAAATCGTGGAAATGGCTTTGACGATGATGAATGAGAAGGAAGAGCCCTATGAGGAGTTCTGGGATGAACTTCAGTTGAAAGTGCAAGATGGGCTTGTGCTTGTTTTTGAAAAAAGAGTGTCTTTTTCCTTTCCATCGTTTTTGACATTCAGGATGCGTGGCGTGATGCACCATTTAATTGAATTTGTCGGAGATGCAATCGATGAATATAAGATGGAGCAGGAATACCAAAGCTTCGTCCATGCGTTGCGGAATCATATGCTGTCGAATACGCCAAAACTCAAACAGCTGCATGTTTTGCATCAGTATTACTTTCATTTTTATAGCGATAAATTTTCTGAAATTGAGAGGACAAAATTAAAGAGGTACATTGATCGAAAGTTGCAGACATCTTTTCCGGTGTATATCGATGAAAGCGTTTTGGCACCGCTTATATCAATTGCGCCGAAGCATCTGTTTATATACAGTGATGAAGAGAATCATCCGCTCATATTGACCATTCAGCGTATTTTTGAAGAAAGGGTCAAGGTGTTGCCGCATAAAATGTTCAAAACAAAGCAATTGCTGGCCACTATTAAAAAATAATGCACGGCTCTTGATTTTGCACATATAACAAATTATAATATCTTACATATTGAACCAATATACGAAAAAAGTAATGATGAGGACATGAGTGATTTGTAACGGTTTTTTAGAGAAGGAAGTCATCGGCTGCAAGCTTCCAAACTAGTGCTTTTTGCTTACCACCTCTAAACTTCAGCTGTGAAACAATGATAGTAATAGCTGACGGTTGCTGCCGTTATCAGTATTTTTAAAGTGTCATTCTCATTATTTGAATGAAACAAGGGTGGAACCGCGGGTTATAATAATAGTAGCTCGTCCCTGTATTTTGTATACAGGGACGGGCTTTTTGTATGGATAAAAACCAATCCCTGTGAAAATCAAAAGGAGGAAAATATATGTCTGAAATGCTGAAAATCACATTCCCTGATGGAAACGTGAAGGAGTTTGCTCGAGGAACTACTACAGAAGATATTGCCGGATCAATCAGCCCGGGTCTAAAGAAAAAATCAATTGCTGGTAAACTGAACGGCGAACTATATGATTTGAAACGTCCGATTCTGGTAGACGGTGCTATTGAAATTATTACACAAGATTCTCAGGAAGCGCTGGAAATCTTACGTCACAGTACGGCTCACTTAATGGCGCAAGCAATTAAGCGTATTTACGGAAAAGACAATGTTAAGCTAGGTGTCGGTCCGGTAATCGAAGGCGGCTTCTATTATGATGTCGATGTTGACCAACCAATTTCAACAGATGATCTTGTTGCTATCGAAAAAGAAATGAAAAAAATCGTCAACGAAAACATTGAAGTTGTTCGTAAAGAAGTATCTCGCGACGAAGCATTGGAATTCTTCAAAGACGATGAGTACAAAGTAGAATTAATCGGTGCAATTCCGGCTGATGAAGACGTGACAATTTATGAGCAAGGCGATTTTGCTGACCTTTGCCGCGGCGTGCACGTTCCTTCTACAGGCAAAATTAAAGAGTTTAAATTATTGAGCGTTGCCGGTGCATACTGGCGCGGAAACAGCGACAATAAAATGCTGCAACGTATTTACGGTACAGCTTTCTTCAAGAAAGAAGATTTAGCGGAACACTTACGTTTATTAGAAGAAGCGAAAGAACGCGATCACCGTAAAATCGGTAAAGAGCTTAACCTTTTCACAACTTCTCAAAAAGTAGGACAAGGTTTACCGTTATGGTTGCCTAAAGGTGCGACAATCCGTCGTGTAATTGAGCGCTACATCGTTGATAAAGAGCAACGTTTAGGCTATGACCATGTTTATACACCAGTATTAGGAAGCAAAGAACTATACCAAACTTCCGGACACTGGGAGCACTACCAAGATGACATGTTCCCGCCGATGGAAATGGATAACGAAACACTTGTTATGCGTCCGATGAACTGCCCGCATCACATGATGGTTTATAAAAACGATATCCACAGCTATCGCGAGCTGCCGATCCGTATCGCGGAACTTGGCATGATGCACCGTTATGAAATGAGCGGCGCGCTATCAGGTCTGCAACGTGTACGAGGAATGACTTTAAATGACGCGCACATCTTTGTACGTCCGGACCAAATCAAGGACGAATTCAAACGTGTCGTTAACTTAATTCTTGATGTATACAAGGACTTCGATCTAAACGAGTATTCATTCCGTTTATCTTACCGTGATCCTGAAAATACAGAGAAGTATTATGATGATGATCAAATGTGGGAAAGAGCGCAAGCGATGCTGAAAGAAACAATGGATGAACTGGGTCTTCCATACTTTGAAGCAGAAGGCGAAGCGGCATTCTATGGCCCTAAAGTCGATATTCAAGTGAAAACTGCACTAGGAAAAGAAGAAACACTTTCTACAGTTCAGTTAGACTTCTTATTGCCTGAGCGCTTTGATTTAACTTATGTAGGCGAAGACGGCAAGCAGCATCGTCCAGTTGTTATTCACCGTGGTGTTGTATCAACTATGGAGCGCTTTGTAGCCTTCTTAATCGAAGAATACAAAGGTGCATTCCCAACTTGGTTAGCGCCAGTTCAAGTACAAGTGATTCCTGTTTCTCCGGAAGTACATCTTGACTATGCGAAGGAAGTACAAGAGCAATTACAAGCTGCTGGACTACGTGTTGATTTAGATAGCCGTAATGAAAAAATCGGATACAAAATCCGTGAAGCGCAAATGCAAAAAATCCCGTATATGCTAGTTCTTGGAGACAAAGAAGTAGCTGATCAAGCAGTAAATGTACGTAAATACGGAGAGCAAAAATCAGAAACAATGTCATTTGAAGACTTCAAGAACATGATTACTGCTGAGGTTGCACGCTAAGCGAGAAGTATTTGTGAAAAAAATATTGCAAAATACGACAGCATTTGATAACATAAGTTTTGTCGTTAAAAACAATCTAGTCTAGTGAGAAGGCAGTTAATAATGATGTTGACATGTTTGAATCACTATGATATAGTTCTAAGGTAGAAATTGAATACCGAGTTTGAGGAAAGAAGAGGCACCCGCTTCTCACCTGCTGACACGCTTACGTAGTTTACAGGTCTTTTGGTTTGATTATTTGACGTATGTCTAATTAGTCTATCATCAGTGTGGGTGTGCAAGCATCCACACTTTTTTATTGCGGATTAAATTCTTCAGTACGCAAACGAATGTATTCGAAAATAACCTTGGAGGTGGCTAACTATTAGTAAAGACATGATGGTAAACGAGGGCATCCGTGCCCGCGAAGTTCGTCTAATTGACCAAAATGGAGAACAATTGGGCATTAAGACAAAATTCGAAGCTCTGGATATTGCCGCTCGTGTAAATCTTGATGTTGTGCTAGTTGCTCCAAACGCAAAACCACCAGTAGCCCGTATTATGGACTATGGAAAATTCCGTTTCGAGCAACAAAAGAAAGAAAAAGAAGCGCGAAAAAATCAAAAGATCATCAGTTTGAAAGAGGTTCGTTTGAGCCCGACAATTGATGAGCATGACTTTAATACAAAGCTTCGTAATGCTCATAAATTCCTGCAAAAGGGAGATAAAGTAAAAGCATCCATTCGCTTTAAAGGTCGTGCGATTACTCATAAAGAAATCGGACAGCGCGTATTGGACCGTTTCTCTGCGGAATGCACAGATTTAGCTACTGTAGAGCAAGCTCCTAAGATGGACGGACGCAGCATGTTCTTAATCTTAGCACCGAAAAACGAAAAGTAATCTTTAGATTGTATTGAGGAGGAAATCCATATGCCTAAAATGAAAACTCACCGCGGTTCTGCAAAGCGTTTCAAAAAGACAGGATCTGGTAAGCTTAAGCGTTCAAACGCATATACTAGTCACTTATTCGCAAACAAATCTACTAAGCAAAAACGTAAACTACGTAAAGCTAGCTTAGTAAGCAAAGGCGATTTCAAACGTATTCGCCACATGTTAGATAACATTAAGTAATTAATCGTTCGATCGATTTATATAGGAGGGAATTACATGCCACGTGTAAAAGGCGGTACTGTTACTCGCAAACGTCGTAAAAAGGTTCTTAAATTAGCTAAAGGTTATTATGGTTCAAAACATACATTATTCAAAGTTGCTAACCAACAAGTAATGAAATCATTAATGTATGCATACCGCGATCGTCGCCAAAAGAAACGCGACTTCCGCAAATTATGGATTACTCGTATCAATGCAGCTGCTCGTATGAACGGTCTTTCTTACAGCCGTTTAATGCACGGCTTAAAGCTTGCTGGTATCGAAGTTAACCGTAAAATGTTAGCTGACCTTGCAATCGCTGACGCTGCTGCGTTCACTGAATTAGCAAACACTGCTAAAGCTCAACTTGAAAAATAATTCTCGTTCATATTGATGAATAGAGAATAAGAAAGCCATTCTCTTTGGAGGATGGCTTTTTTGCACATTATAAAGGAGGAATATAAATGGAATTTGTTTATTACTATATGATTGTTATCAATATCATTGGCTTTTTCATAATGGGCAGGGATAAACAATTGGCTAAAAAGCAACAATGGCGTATTTCAGAATCAGCACTTTGGACAATCGCTTTCGTAGGCGGAGCGATCGGGGCAACAATCGGTATGAACTATTTCCGTCATAAAACTAAGCATATGGCTTTTAAATTCGGTTTTCCACTTTTGGCAGCCATACAAATCGCTCTGCTGATTGTATCCCGTTAATAGAGATTAAGAACTTGGTTCGGCGCTTTTCCAATCAATGCTTGTTTTAGGATAGTGTCGCTGTATTCTTTTTTCGATTTCGATAAGATCATTCGGACTGAGGATTTCCTGCTCGCTGTTGCCATGAAGCCAAATAAAGATAGATGTAATCTCGAGAAACTCATTCGGATACTTCTCTCCTTCAAAAAGCACACCCTTATAAGTAAGAAGGAAATTTTTCCGCACATCAGCAGGGTCATCGAGCATATAAAAGGTTTTTCTTTTTTGTGCAGATTTTAATTTTCTGACCGGTTTATTTATATTTTTTATGGTTATATATAATAAAACAATTAAAATCAATGTAAGAGTACTATAGATGATTATCATGGCTATACACCCCTGAACGATAGATTTGTATCTTTTTTACGGATGAGAAAACTAAAAGTTTCGGAATGTTTCAGCGGATATGAAATTCCTTCTGTAAACTTATTCAGAAAAGAGGGACGACATGAATGTGACGAAAATAGACGATCTCAAGTTACATCATCAGTCTTTGGAGTTAATCGATGATGTGCCTGAAAATAAATATTTGCATCTTATGATTGTTTTGGCAAATATGGCGAATGCAACGAATGAACTGCAAAATGACGAAAATCATGCCTCTATTTCGCGAGAGGCACTTCTATCTCAATATAGATCAGGACTTCAATCTATTTTGATATTAGGGGAAGAATCCGGCTTTGAGGCAGATTGGGTGGAGGATTATCCGCATTTGAAAGTGAACGGCGAACTATCGAATCATTTAATGCAGATACTTGAAGCTGTTGTGTTATTGAGAGTGAAAAAATCTACAGTTATATATAAAGCGTTATTGACGCAATATTTGCAGGTCGGCAAAATGTTAAGCTTTGAGCTAGCGGATATTATCGATGATTCGATTTAGAATTGAGAATATTATGCAAGTATTCTAACCTTCGTATATAATAACAGTATGAGATCAATTTATTTTGGAGGCGCATGAATGACTAAATTAGATGAAACTTTACATATGCTTAAAGATTTAACAGATGCAAAAGCGATACCAGGCAATGAAAAAGAAGCACGTGATGTCATGACGAAATATATAGCGCCATATGCGGATGAAGTAAGCACAGATGGTTTGGGCAGCTTAATCGCGACTAAAAGAGGTGCGGAAAATGGTCCGAAAATTATGATAGCCGGCCATTTGGATGAAGTAGGCTTCATGGTTACACGCATAGACGATCAAGGCTTTGTGTATTTCCAAACAGTCGGTGGTTGGTGGTCGCAAGTTATGTTGGCACAGCGTGTTACGATTGTGACGAAAACAGGTGAAATTACAGGTGTGATTGGTTCTAAGCCACCGCATATTTTATCTCCGGAGGCTCGCAAAAAGCCGGTGGATATTAAGGATATGTTTATCGATATCGGGGCTTCAACACGTGAGGAAGCTGCAGAATGGGGTATTCGTCCTGGAGATATGGTTGTTCCTTATTTTGAATTCACAGTGATGAACAATCCGAAAATGCTTTTAGCTAAAGCGTGGGATAACCGCATCGGCTGTGCGATTGCTATTGATGTACTGAAAAATTTAAAAGAAGAAAAACATCAGAATATTGTATATGGTGTTGGCACGGTGCAGGAGGAAGTCGGTCTGCGAGGAGCGAAAACATCCGCATTCAAAGTTCAGCCTGATATTGCTTTTGCTGTTGATGTCGGCATTGCTGGAGACACACCGGGTGTAACGGATAAAGAAGCGATGGGCAAGCTGGGCAAAGGACCCGCTATCGTTCTGTATGATGCAAGCATGGTGTCGCATAAAGGATTGCGCGATTTTGTGACAAAAGTGGCAGATGACCAAGGCATTCCTTATCAATTTGATGCTATACCGGGCGGAGGCACAGATTCCGGAAGTATTCACGTAACGGCAAACGGTGTTCCAGCTTTATCGATTACGATTCCGACTCGTTATATTCATTCGCATGCAGCTTTATTGCACCGTGATGATTATGAAAATACAGTGAAGCTGATCACAGAAGTCATTAAGAAATTAGACCGTGAAAC
>JBJFHH010000054.1:38819-60468 GCA_051893475.1 Bacillus sp. (in: firmicutes)
TAGCAGTCGCATTTGCGACTGCTATTTGCTTAAACCGCTTTCTAATACATAGAGCATTTCTTTCTTCTCTTCTTCTGTAGCATTTTGCCAGATAACTTCAAAGAGTACTCCAAGTCCAGGGAGCATTTTTTCCTCGCCGCTCTGAATGGCATCGACAATTGTGTTTTTCAGCTGTTCCTGGCTGTTTCCTGATACGTTATGAAGTATTGCATGACGCAAATTCAAACCCATAATAATCCCTCCATTTCCTTGCTTTTATATTTTTTCACAGCTATTGATTTATTATGTATGCAGTTTAGGCTATAATAGGACAATCGCAAAAGAAGAAAAGGAGAGGATGAACGGATGAACTTCATTCAATCTGCCAAAAATGAAAAAGTGAAAGCCTGGAAGAAGCTTTTGACGAAAAAAGGCCGTGACAAATCAGGTCAATTTCTGGTGGAAGGCTTTCATTTAGTAGAAGAAGCATTAAATAAAGATTATGTAATCGCTATTATTGCCGAAGAGGAAACGGCTATTCCGCGCATCTGGAATGTGGATGGAGTGGATTTATATACGACGACAGCAGCAGTAGTCAAGGAACTTTCAGAAACGGAAACATCACAAGGCATCTTTGCTATATGTGAGAAAAAGGATTGGAAGGACGCCGATTACCGAAAAGTATTGCTGCTTGACGGCGTGCAAGATCCGGGCAATATCGGAACAATTATCCGGACAGCTGATGCCGCTGGTGTGGACGCTGTTATTTGCGGAGACGGTTGTGTCGATGTGTACAATAGCAAGGCACTTCGCTCGACACAAGGATCGATTTTTCACTTGCCGGTCATTAAAGCGAACTTACCGCAATATATCGAATCGCTTCAAAACAGAAATGTTCCTGTGTACGGTACATCTTTGCAAAATGCAGCTGATTACCGTGAAGTTGCATCTCAGGAAAGCTTTGCTTTAGTTGTAGGCAATGAAGGAAACGGCGTCAGTGAAGAAGTGCTGAATTTATGCGAACAAAATCTGTATATTCCGATTCACGGCGGCGCCGAATCATTGAATGTAACAGTCGCAACTGGGATTTTGTTATATCATCTTTATAAATAGGCATGTACAGTTGCAACTGCGAAAGAAAATCTCTATAATATGATGGTATAATATTATAAGTAAAAGCTATGACAGAGAAAAGTAACTCTTTTCAGACCATACAGGGAGAAAATGCCGTTTGATTGAGAGCATTTTCATGATGAAGGAAGAGCGAAGTTCACCTCTCGAGCTGACATCGGGACCGCAAATTTATGCGTAAAGATGCTCCGGTTGTAAAAACCGTTAAACCAATGAAGCAGTGTGCAGATTATTTGTACATGAAACAAGGGTGGTACCGCGACGATTATACCTCGTCCCTTATATGGGAACGAGGTTTTTTTGCGTCCAAAATCACCTGTTGGCAACCGATGATGAATTTTATTCAGTAATGAAGTGACATACCGATGATGAATCGGAAAACAAAGGAGGAAATGAACGATGCAGGAAACATTAAAACAACTGCAAGCAGAAGCGCTTCAAAAGATTGAAGCAGCAACTGATTTAAAACAACTTAATGATGTTCGTGTTGCATATTTAGGGAAAAAAGGTCCAATTACAGAAGTACTTCGCGGCATGGGCAAGCTATCAGCTGAAGAACGCCCGAAAATGGGAGCTTTAGTAAACGTAATTCGTGAGGAAATTTCAGCAGCAATCGAAAGCAAACAAACAGTTTTAGAAGAAGCGGCAATCAATGCGAAATTGGCTGAAGAAACAATCGACGTTACTTTACCTGGCTATGAAGTGAAGGTTGGAAATCACCATCCGCTGACAAAAATCGTTGAAGAAATGGAAGACCTGTTCATGGGAATGGGCTATGAAGTGGCGGAAGGTCCTGAAGTTGAGCAAGATTACTACAACTTTGAAGCTTTGAACTTGCCTCAAGGTCATCCGGCACGTGATATGCAGGACAGCTTCTACATTACAGAAGACACTTTAATGCGTACACATACATCTCCGGTACAAGTACGTACGATGTTAAAACATGCAGGAAAAGGTCCTGTTAAAATCATTTGCCCTGGTAAAGTATATCGCCGTGACAATGATGATGCGACTCACTCTCACCAATTCATGCAAATTGAAGGTCTAGTAGTAGACAAAAACATCTCTATGAGCGATTTAGCAGGTACGCTTGAAGTATTCGCGAAGAAAGCATTCGGCCAAGAACGTGAAATCCGTATGCGCCCAAGCTTCTTCCCATTCACTGAGCCATCTGTTGAGGTAGATATCTCTTGCAAAATTTGCGGAGGAAAAGGCTGCAACGTATGTAAAGGAACTGGCTGGATTGAAGTGCTTGGAGCAGGTATGGTTCACCCGAACGTATTAAGAATGTCAGGCTTCGATCCGGAAGTATATTCAGGTTTTGCCTTCGGTATCGGTGTTGAACGTATTGCGATGCTGAAATACGGCATTGATGATATCCGTCATTTCTATAGCAATGATATTCGTTTCTTAAAACAATTTCACACTCATGAAGGATAATTAAAGGAGGGAAAACAGACGATGTTTGTTTCATATAAATGGTTACAGCAATATATTGATTTAGATGGAATTTCAGCTGCTGAGCTGGCTGATAAAATTACAAAAAGCGGCATCGAAGTTGAGGGAGTAGAACAAAAAAGCGAAGGCATTAAAGGTGTAGTCGTAGGTCATGTTCTTGAAAAAGTAAAGCATCCTGAAGCGGATAAATTAAATGTTTGCCAAGTGGATATCGGTGCAGATGAGCCTGTACAAATCGTGTGCGGCGCAGCAAACGTTGATGCAGGACAAAAAGTGGCGGTTGCAACAGTCGGTGCTGTTCTTCCGGGCAATTTCAAAATCAAAAAAGCGAAGCTTCGCGGTCAAGCTTCTCACGGCATGATTTGCTCGCTGCAAGAACTAGGCTATGAGAGCAAACTGATTGCGAAAGAATACAGCACGGGTATTTTTGTATTCCCGAACGATGTCGAAGTAGGCACAGATGCCCTTCAACAATTGAATTTAGATGATGAAGTGTTGGAGCTTAGCTTAACGCCAAACCGTTCTGACTGCTTAAGCATGCTTGGTGTTGCTTATGAAGTAGGCGCGATTTTAGGCAAAGATGTAAAATATCCGGAAAGTGCATATGCTGCAGGCAATGAAAAAGCATCTGATTATGTTTCTGTTGAAGTAGAAGCGAATGAAGCAAATCCGCTTTATACAGCAAAAATCATTAAAGATGTGAAAGTCGGTCCATCTCCGCTATGGTTGCAAAATACGTTAATGGCGGCAGGTATCCGCCCGCACAATAACGTAGTCGATATTACAAACTATGTATTGTTAGAATACGGTCAGCCATTGCATGCATTTGACTACGACAAACTTGGTTCGAAGAAAATTGTTGTCAGAAATGCAAATGAAGGCGAAACAATCGTAACACTTGATGATGCGGAACGTACATTAAAGGCGCACAATCTTGTGATTACTAACGGTACTGAGCCGGTAGCTCTTGCTGGTGTAATGGGTGGCGCAAACTCAGAAGTGAGTGATGAAACAACAACAGTATTATTAGAATCAGCATATTTTGCGGCATCATCTGTTCGCAAAACGTCTAAAGAGCTTGGTCTTCGCAGTGAAGCGAGCGCTCGTTACGAGAAAGGCGTCGATCCGAACCGTGTTCGCGCAGCAGCAGAACGCGCAGCAGCTTTAATGGCTGAATATGCAGGCGGTACAGTATTAGAAGGAACTGTTGAAGTGGATACGTTAACAGTTGAGCCTGCTGTTGTATCAATCACACTTGATAAAATCAACACATTATTAGGTACTGCTCTAACGATGGATGAAGTGGAAGCAATTTTTGCGAAGCTGAAATTCGAAGCAGCAGTAAATGGTGATGAGATTACAGTAACAGCGCCAACTCGCCGCGGCGACATTACGATTCCGGAAGATTTAGTGGAGGAAGTAGCGCGTCTTTACGGATACGATAACATTCCGAAAACTCTTCCAAACGCAAGCGGTACAGTAGGGAAACTTTCTGAATATCAAGCGAAACGCCGTGCGGTACGCCGTTATTTAGAAGGAGCAGGCTTATACCAAGCAATCACTTATGCATTAACTTCTCCTGCAAAAGCACAAGCATTTGCTCTTGAAGTGAAAGATACAGTGAAGCTCTCAATGCCGATGAGTGAAGAGCGCAGCGTTCTTCGACAAAGTATTGTACCTCAACTTTTGGAAGTATTGAAATACAATGTGGCTCGTCAAAATGATTCTGTTGCTTTATATGAAACAGGCACAGTATTCCTGCACACAGCTGACAATGAGCTGCCGGAAGAAAGAGAGCATGTAGCTGGTGCGTTAACTGGACTTTGGCACTCTCAAGCATGGCAAGGCGAGAAGAAAGCATTAGACTTCTTCGTAGCAAAAGGCATTCTGGAAGGCTTATTTGAAAAGCTTGGCGTAAGCGGTCAAATTGCATTCGCTGCAGCACAAATCGATGGCATGCACCCAGGTCGTACAGCAAGCGTAACATTGAACGGAACTTACATCGGTTATGTCGGTCAAGTACATCCGAAAGTGCAACAGCAATATGATATTAAAGAAACATATGTATTCGAATTATCGTTGCAAGCATTATTGCAAGCGGAAGTAGCTCCGATTGCGTACACTAGCATTCCGCGTTTCCCTTCAATCACTCGCGATATCGCATTAGTTGTAAATTCTGCGACAGTTGCAGGCGAGGTACAAGCAATCATCACAGAGGCAGGCGGCAAACTGCTGAAAGAGGTTTCTATATTTGACGTGTACGAAGGCGAGCATATGGAAGCAGGCAAGAAATCTCTTGCATTCTCATTGAAATACTTCGATCCTGAAAAAACATTAACAGATGAAGAAGTAACAAAAGCACATACAAAAGTATTGGATGCAGTAAAAGAAAAAGCTGGCGCTGAATTGCGCGGTTAATTTATATTAAAAAAGCTCCGGCAATCTGAGTATGATTTGCCGGAGCTTTTACTTTATCTGGGGAAGGAAATATATTTATAAAAAATATAATGAAAATTTTCTAAATATTTTTACAAATGAAATTTTTATGTTATTATAGTGTAAGTTTCATTAAAAACGTATGTTGAAATAACTTTTCAGCCGGGTTATCACATTAAAGATTTATTGGGGGAACATGTATGAAAGAACAGAATCAATCGTTCACGGTTGCAATCGGGTTTATGTTATTTGCTTTATTTTTCGGAGCGGGGAATTTAATATTTCCGGTTATGATGGGGCAATTATCCGGAACAAACAGCTGGGAAGCTAATGTCGGCTTTGTTGTTACCGGAGTGGGACTGCCATTGCTAGGGGTTTTAGCATTCGGATTTTCCGGGAAGAGCGACCTGCATTCATTGGCAAGCCG
Source organism: Bacillus sp. (in: firmicutes) (assembly GCA_051893475.1). GTDB lineage: Bacteria > Bacillota > Bacilli > Bacillales > DSM-1321 > Bacillus_AD. The sequence continues at coordinate 44,251 of JBJFHH010000054.1, forward strand.
AGTTCATCCGATTTTCGGAGTTGTGTTCACAACGGTACTATATTTAGCAATCGGACCTTTATTCGCTATACCTCGTACGGGAAGCGTATCATATGAAGTAGGGGTAAAACCATTATTAGGAAATACTGATAGTGTGTTACCGTTATTATTCTTTACAATTGTATTTTTTGCTATAACATGCTTTTTCTCATTGAATGCATCAAAAATTGTTGATGTTGTCGGGAAGATTTTAACACCGTTATTATTGATCTTTATTGCAATTCTTATTGTAGTAGCTATTATCAAACCTATGGGTGATTTTTCAGCGCCAACTGAAAGCTATCTGAACAATTCGTTCTTTAAAGGCTTCCAGGAAGGATACTTAACGATGGATACATTGGCTTCCTTCGTATTCGGAATCATCGTAATCAATGCGATTAAGGAACGCGGTGCGACTACGAAGAAGGCGTTAATGAAAGGCTGTTTGAAGGCGGGACTAATTGCAGCCGGACTTCTTGCAATCATTTATACAGCCTTGACATATATCGGAGCTTCAAGCGTAGAGCAACTGGGGTACTTGGAGAATGGCGGAGCTGTATTAGCGGGTGTATCAAGTCATTACTTCGGTTCATTCGGCGGAGTGCTGCTTGGTTTGATCGTTATTGCCGCATGTTTAACAACAAGTATTGGACTAGTCAGCGCGTGTGCTTCATATTTTCATAAAATGGTGCCGAAAGTATCATATAAAAAATTCGCGGTTATTTTATCTGTATTCAGTGCAATTTTTGCCAATGTCGGCTTAATGGAGTTAATTGCAATTTCTGTTCCAGTGCTGTCAGCCATTTATCCGCTTGCCATTTGTTTGATTTTCTTAACATTCGCTCATCCTCTTTTCAAAGGGAATTCGGAAGTGTATATTGTCAGCTTACTATTAACGTTCATTGTAAGTTTATTTGACGGATTAAATGCTGCAGGCATTCAAATTGATGCAGTAAATCAACTATTCTCAGTGCTGCCGCTTTATTCTGTAGGATTAGGATGGCTGGTGCCGGCAATTGTCGGAGCATTTATCGGCTACGGTTTCTCACTGATGAAAAAGCCAGAGGGAGTAGTAGAGTAAGTGGACAAAAGCGGAAGCACCCCGTTAAGCACCGTATGAACTAGATGTCGACTCTCTATATTCAAAACTATATATTTTTTCTGAACGATAAGGAAGAGGACCTCTCAAAGTGTTTGAGAGGTCCTTGTTAATGTTTTGTTAATACGATAGACCTTTCTTTTGCAGCAGCTTCTTCGCTTTTTCTGTATTGGCGAAATGCTGTTTCGTAAATGTATTCAGACTGTTGATGCCCTTCATTTGAATCAGCTTGGCAGCTGCTTGATCGACTGCCGGTCCGGCTCCTTTAGGAATAACGAAACCGGCTTCCTTGCTCAGCGCCTCGAATTTCTTCACGAATGCTGCCCTTGCCAGAATTGAAGCAGCGGCTACACTGATGTGAATGCTTTCTCCTCCGGTGCTTAAATAAATATTTTTCGCTTGAAACATTTCTTGATCCTTCAGATACCCGAAAAAAACATCGGGCTTGGCGAATTGGTCGATCAGGACGCCATCGGCTGTTATTGGTTGGATTTTTTCAATCAGCTTTTTCAAGGCAAGATTGTGTAAATAGGCTTTGATTTTCCCTTGAGACATGCCTTTAGACTGCAGCGCATTATATTTAACATTATCCAGACTGAGTAATGTAAATGGAATAGCATGCTTCAGCTGACTGGCAATCTGTAAAATTTCCGGGTCCTTCACATTTTTTGAATCCCGGACACCCAATTCTTTTAAAAGCGGAATTTTTGAGCTTTCGACATAGGCAGCTGCAACGGTAATAGGACCGAAATAATCTCCTGTGCCGACCTCATCAGAACCGATGATGCTCAGCTGTCCGATGTTGGATGGCGGCGAATAGCTATGTTGCTTCACAGAGGACTTTTTCGGAGCGCTTGTGACTGCAGAGGTTTGCTTAGACCCCCATTTAGCAGCTTCTGTCTCGGCATTTGCCCCTTGAAACAAAATTTTCCCCGATTTATAGGCTGTTATATTGCACTGCGGAGTTTTAGCGGTAAATACACTTCCCGGCGGCAGCTTTTCTCCGAGAGCGTTTTTATAATAAGCTTGCATTTCTTCTATAGTAGCTGCTTTCATTTGCAGTACGACATTTGCCATTGAATTAGCTCCTTTTTTTATGGATAAATTCATTTTAATAAAAATTATAGCCAATAGCCAATAGACAAATGGTCTGCCCGATATGCATAAGACTGACAAACTATCATATTAATGCTTTTAAGCTGAAACTATAGTATGTTATTATATACATTAGGATTCTTATGAGGGGGGAAGGGGTACCCATGTCAGACAATGAAAAAAACAAAATTACAGTGGATATATATGGCCAGCAGTATACGATTGTCGGCACGGAAAGTGCTAGTCACATTCGATTAGTGGCCTCTTTAGTAGATAGCAAGATGCGTGAAATCGCGGAGAAGAATCCCACTTTGGATGTCAGCAGACTGGCTGTATTAACAGCTGTTAATACAGTTCATGATTATATTAAATTACAAGACCAACTAAGCATTATTCAGATGGAACAAAAGAAGGAAAAGGACTGAAAAATATGTTTACCTTCATTTTATTTGCTTTTTTACTTATTGGCATCATGATCGGGCTTAGAAGAGGTTTAATCCTGCAGATTATACATATGACTGGCTTCATTGTGGCATTTATTGCGGCAGCTATGAATTACGATGAATTGGCAGACAAACTAGTATTATGGGTTCCGTTTCCGCAAATGGGGGACAGTTCAAGTTTTACCTTGTTGTTAGGCAGTGAGGGCATTGAGAATGCCTATTACAATGCAATTGCTTTTTTGATTATTTTCTTTGCGGTGAAAATCATTTGGCAAATTATCGGATCAATGCTTGATTTTATTGCGCAATTTCCGATTCTTAAAACGCTGAACCGTTGGGGAGGCGGAGTTTTAGGTTTTTTGGAAACCTATTTGATTATGTTTGTATTATTGTATTTGGCAGCGCTTTTGCCGGTTCAGTTCGTCCAAGAACAAATACAAGGATCATTCCTCGCAGAATCGATCATTACGAATACGCCGTATTTTTCTGGGAAGATTAAAGAATTATGGTTTCATTATATGTCAGCAATGTAGGCTGATCCGAAAAGCTGAACGTGATATCGGTTGTTTCGGACAGCTTTTTTCTGTTACATTTGTTGTTGGCCGCATAGTTTAGCGGAAAAGATGGCCAACTATAACCATCATTTGAGGCGAATTTTTGGAAAAGGATGATAAATGGTGACAGTCAACAAAAAGGATTTAATTAAATTGCTTGAAACGATTGCTTTATATATGGAGTTAAAGGGAGAAAACCCGTTTAAAATATCCGCTTTCCGTAAAGCTGCCGCAGCCTTGGAAGGCGATCAGCGCAGTTTGTCGGAAATTGATGACTTTACAGCGATCTCCGGTATCGGAAAAGGGACATCCGCAGTCATTGAGGAGTATATGAAGGAAGGGAAGTCGCAAACATTAGCGGAGCTTCAGGAGGAAGTGCCAAGCGGTTTAATTCCCCTTTTACAAATTGCCGGTTTAGGAGGCAAAAAAATTGCCAAGCTTTATAAAGAGCTTGGCATTACGGATAAAGAAGAACTTAGGTCAGCTTGTGAAGAAAAGAAAGTGCAGACGTTGGCAGGCTTTGGCGTGAAAACAGAGGAGAAGATTTTAGCGGCACTGAACGAAGAAAACAGCCGACCTGAACGTTTGCCGCTGTCATTTGTTATGCCGATTGCCGAGAACATTGAAACGTATTTAGGAACGATTAGTGACATTGAACAATTTTCCCGCGCCGGAAGCTTGCGCAGAATGCGGGAAACGGTGAAGGATCTCGATTTTATTATTAGTACAGTTCATCCTCTGGCAGTGAAAGAGAAACTTTTAAGCATCCCGAACGTAAAGAGTATTATAGCTGCGGGTGATACGAAGGTATCGGTGACGCTCGCATATGAATATGATTTGTCTGTTGATTTCCGTCTGGTCAAGCCGGAAGAGTTTGCGACAACATTGCATCATTTTACCGGATCGAAGGATCATAATATCCGCATGCGCCAGCTGGCGAAGGAACGCGGAGAGAAAATTAGCGAATACGGTGTTGAAAATGTCGAGACTGGAGAAATTCGCACTTTTGATAGTGAGGCAGCCTTTTTCAGTCACTTTGGTTTGCCTTTTATACCACCGGAATGCCGGGAGGATGGCAGTGAGGTGGACGAACTGCCTATAGAAGAATTAATATCCCCATCAGATATTAAGGGCGATTTGCATATGCACTCTACTTGGAGTGACGGAGCATACTCGATTGAAGAAATGATTGAAGCATGCCGTGCAAAAGGTTATCAGTATATGGCGATCACCGATCATTCGCAATATTTGAAGGTAGCGAATGGGTTGACGCCGGAGCGACTGAGAGAACAAATTCAAATCATTAAAGAGTACAATAAGAAGTATGATGATATCATTATATTATCAGGCATTGAAATGGATATTTTGCCGGATGGCAGCCTTGATTTTGATGATGACTTGTTAAGTGAAGTCGACATTGTTATTGCAAGTATTCATTCGAGCTTTTCCCAAAGCAGAGAGAAGATCATGGAGCGACTGAAAACGGCCTTGAATAATCCGCATGTGGATTTGATTGCTCATCCGACCGGACGTTTGATTGGTCGCCGTGAAGGCTATGATGTCGATGTCGATGCGTTAATTGAATTGGCGAAGGAAACGAATACAGCGCTGGAGCTGAATGCCAATCCGCATCGTTTGGACTTGTCTGCCGAATATTTAAAGAAAGCACAAGAAGCCGGTGTACCTATTATGATTAATACAGATGCACATAATATTGAAATGCTGGAACATATGAGTATCGGTGTTTCCTCAGCAATGAAAGCACATTTGCGCAAAAGTACGGTTTTAAATACGAAGAGCATTGATGAATTGCTTGCCTTTCTTCAAAGAAAAACAAACTAAGAATTTAAAGAGTATAAGGGGGACCATTCTCCGTGAATAAAAAAAGTTTGCACGCGTTAGAATTTCATAAAATACGCGAACAGTTATATCCTTTTGCCTCTTCGGCATTGGGACGAAAAAGAATTGACCAATTACAGCCTTCCACTTCTTTAGAAGAGGTAACAAGATGGCAAGAAGAAACGGATGAGGGAGCTACAGTCATTCGCCTGAAGGGAAATGTACCGCTGCAGGGCATTCATGATATTATGCCGCATGCAAAACGAGCAAGTATCGGCGGCATGCTTAGTGCGATGGAATTGAAAGAAATCGCTTCAACCATCCGTACAGGTCGAGGCTTGCAGAAATTCATTTTTGAAATGGTTGAAGAAGACGCGGAGCTGCCGCTGTTAAATGAACAAATCGGGTCACTGTATGACCTGTTCGATATGGAAAAATTAATTGCAAATGCAATCGGCGATCATGGCGAAGTTTTGGATTCAGCAAGCGAAAAGCTTCGCACATTGCGTAATCAGCTACGGACAAATGAAGCGAGAGTCCGTGAGAAGCTGGAGAGTATGATTCGTTCATCTTCTGCTCAAACGATGCTATCGGACAGTATAATTACAATCCGAAATGATCGATTTGTTATTCCGGTCAAGCAGGAATATAAAGGCGTTTACGGCGGGATTGTTCATGATCAATCGTCATCGGGGCAAACATTATTTATTGAGCCGCAGGCGATTGTCGCACTCAATAACTCGCTTCAAGAAATAAGAGCAAACGAGCAGCAGGAAATCGAACGGATTTTAATTCAGCTATCGGCAACAGTCGGCGAATATACGACGGAATTACTGCATAATCTGGCGATATTGGAGCAAATGGATTTCATTTTTTCTAAAGCCCGCTATGCAAGCAGTATAAAGGCGACGAAGCCTAGCTTAAATGCTGAAGGCAGAATGAAGTTGAATAAAGCCAGACATCCTTTAATCGATCCGAAGCAAGTCGTTGCGAATGATATCGAAATTGGACAGGAATTCTCTGCTATTGTTATTACCGGACCAAATACGGGAGGTAAGACGGTTGCATTAAAAACAGTTGGTTTATGTACGCTGATGGCACAGGCCGGCTTGCAGATTCCGACATTGGACGGTTCGGAAATTTGTATTTTCGACAAGATTTTTGCCGATATCGGTGATGAGCAGTCAATCGAACAAAGCTTAAGTACATTTTCATCTCATATGGTGAACATCGTGGAAATTCTACAAGATGTGGACGACCGGACACTTGTATTGTTCGATGAGCTAGGTGCCGGCACTGATCCGCAGGAAGGCGCGGCTTTAGCGATTTCGATATTGGATGAAGTGCATGGACGCGGAGCAACTGTAATTGCGACTACGCACTATCCGGAATTAAAGGCGTATGGCTATAACAGGGAAGGTGTCGTGAATGCGAGTGTAGAATTTAATGTTGAAACATTAAGTCCTACATACAAGCTGTTGATCGGGGTTCCCGGACGAAGCAATGCTTTTGAGATTTCAAAACGACTTGGCCTTCAGCCGCATATTATTGCAGAAGCGAAAAGTTATATCGGTGAAGATACGAATAAAGTCGAAAACATGATTGCTTCGTTGGAACAAAGCCGTAAGGAAGCGGAAGATGAGAGACAAGAGGCGCGTGATTATTTAAGAAGCGCTGAAAAGCTTCATCATGATTTGCAACGCGAGATGGTTTCGTTCTACGAGCAAAAAGACGATGAAATCGAAGCGGCTAAAGAAAAAGCGAAACAAATCGTCGAGAAAGCGAAGGAAGAGGCTGAGCAAGTCATCAGCGAGCTTCGCAATTTGCGTATTCAAAAGCACGCTGAAGTGAAAGAGCATGAATTAATTGAAGCCAGAAGAAAGCTGGAAGAAGCAACACCTACACTGACGAAAAAGAAAGCGCCGGCAGTGAAATCCACGCATGAATATCAAGTTGGCGATGAGGTGAAGGTGCTAAGCTTCAACGGAAAAGGATCATTGCTTGAAAAGACCGGAAACGCGGAGTGGCTTGTACAAATCGGTATTCTGAAAATGAAAGTAAAAGAAGCCGATATGGAATATGTTAAATCTCCGAAAGTAAAAGAAACGAAGCCGCTGGCGATTATCAAGGGCAAAGATTATCATGTAAGCCTCGAGCTTGATTTGAGAGGAGAGCGCTATGAAAATGCGCTTCTGAAGGTTGAAAAGTATATTGATGACGCTCTTTTAGCGGGTTATCCTCGCGTATCGATTATTCATGGCAAGGGTACCGGCGCATTGCGTCAAGGTGTTCAGGAATATTTGAAAAACCATCGCTCCGTGAAAAGTTTCCGCTTCGGTGAGGCAGGCGAGGGAGGAAGCGGCATTACCGTTGTAGAACTGAAATAGGATTCCAATTTGAAAGAGGAGTATGGCAGATGGATATGATTTGGTCGAATGAATATGTATATATTGCCGCCTATTGCAGTGTTGTGATCTTATGCACTATAGTTTTTCTTGCTGTTTTCGAGCTAGTGACGAAATATAGAAATTGGACGGAAATAAAAAATGGAAATATGGCAGTGGCAATGGCGACTGGTGGAAAGATATTGGGTATCGCTAATATTTTTCGCCACTCGATCATGCAGCATGACAGTTTGGTGGACATGATTTACTGGGGCATATTCGGTTTTGTGTTATTAATAGCGGTGTATTTTATTTTTGAATTTTTGACTCCGGGCTTTAAAGTCGACGAAGAAATCAAAAATGACAACCGGGCAGTTGGACTAATTTCAATGGTCATTTCAATCAGCGTGTCCTATATTATTGGTGCAGGAATATCTTAAAGGGGAGAAGAGATATTGGAAACACTGGCAAAGGTGTTAATAGCGGTTGCTTCTTGCTTCATTGTTGTTGGAGTTGTTTATTTACTAATCAATTAAAAGGGCTTCTAAAAGGTCACGATATGACTTTTTAGAAGCTTTTTTTAATTTGCAATGTAGTTATTGTTGATTGAAGTGAAGGAGTCGCTGCCCGGAACGGAAAACAACAAGTCACTCTGTGTGATGTTTATATAAATATAAGCATTTATTGAATTTGTTTTCATAATTGTCATAATTTGGTGAATATATTATAATGGGCGTAACAATGTTTTAAAATTTTATTGGATGGAGGTTATTGAATGACAGATAAGCCATGGTTTGCCCATTATCCGGAAGAAATACCGGTGTCAATTGATTATGATAATGTCCCCTTGCAAACATACTTGCAGGAAGCTGGAACGAAGTATCCCGATCAAATCGCTATTCATTTCATGGGGAAAGACTTTACCTATGATGAAGTATACATGTCTGCTCTTAAGTTTGCTAATTACCTGAAAGATTTAGGTGTGAAAAAAGGTGATCGGGTTGCCATTATGCTTCCGAATACGCCTCAATCTGTTATTGCATACTACGGGATTTTGTTTGCCGGAGGAATCGTTGTCCAAACAAATCCGTTATATGTAGAAAGAGAACTGGAATATCAAATGAAAGACTCGGGTGCAAAAGTCATCCTGACAATGGATATTTTATTTCCGAGAGTCTCCTCGATCAGAAGCAATACAAATTTAGAACATGTTATTGTTACCGCTATCAAAGATTACCTGCCGTTTCCCAAAAACCTTATCTATCCTTACATTCAAAAGAAACAATACGGAATTGTTGTTAATGTTAAGCATGAAGGCAGCAATCACTTATTTACCGAAATTATGAAAACGTCTTCAACCGACCCGATATCGGTGGAAGTCGATGTGGACAATGATTTGGCCCTTCTGCAATATACAGGTGGCACGACAGGATTTCCAAAAGGTGTCATGCTGACGCATAAAAACTTGATAAGCAATACTTCCATGTGTAATGCCTGGATTTATAAATGCGAGCCGGGCAAGGAATCAATCTTGGCAGTTTTGCCTTTTTTCCACGTATATGGCATGACGACCGTACTCATTTTGGCGGTTATGCAAGCACAAAAAATGATCATTTTGCCGAAGTTTGACCCTGAAACGACCCTCAAAACCATCCATAAACAAAGACCGACGCTATTTCCTGGGGCACCAACCATTTATATTGGCCTATTAAATCATAAAAATTTAAGCAAATATGATTTATCTTCTATTAAAGCATGTATGAGCGGATCTGCACCGCTTCCGGTTGAGGTACAAGACCAATTCGAAAGGGTTACAGGAGGCAAACTTATTGAGGGCTATGGTTTGACGGAGACTTCGCCTGTTACGCACTCGAACTTTTTCTGGGACCGACCTCGAGTCAAGGGAAGTATCGGTGTGCCGTGGCCTGATACAAATGCGGCGATTTTATCGATGGAAACAGGAGAAGTGTTGCCTCCTGGTGAAATGGGCGAAATCGGCATAAAAGGACCTCAAGTAATGAAGGGCTATTGGAATCGTCCGGAAGATACGGAGAACGCCTTCAAAGACGGCTGGTTCTTAACTGGTGATCTTGGCTATATGGATGAAAACGGCTATTTCTTTGTTGTTGACCGCAAGAAAGATATGATTATTGCCGGAGGATATAATATTTATCCGCGCGAAGTTGAAGAAGTGCTGTATGAGCACGAAGCGGTTCAGGAAGTTGTTGTTGCCGGAGTGCCGGATCCGTATAGAGGAGAAACGGTAAAAGCATATGTTGTACTGAAGGAAGAAGCAAATGTTTCTGAAAAAGAACTGAATGAATTTGCACGCAAGCATTTGGCAGCTTATAAAGCGCCAAGATTGTATGAGTTCCGCTCGGCGCTTCCAAAGACAGCAATCGGCAAAATATTAAGAAGAAATTTAGTGGAAGAGGAAAGAAAGAAACTTTCAGATGAAATTAAGCAAGCATAAATAGTATAATAGAAAAAAGAAAAAGAGAAAATCCTTCCTCCATTGTTGTTTTTTCTTGACAAGAGCAACTGTAGAGAATATTATAAAAATATGAATGATGATTCATTCATTTCTCTGAAAGGGGAAGGATTCTTTGAAAAAAAATAAACCAAAGTATAAGCAAATCATTGATGCAGCCGTTATTGTCATTGCTGAGTACGGCTATCATCAAGCTCAAGTTTCAAAAATTGCTAAGCAAGCCGGTGTTGCTGACGGCACGATCTATCTTTATTTCAAAAATAAAGAGGATATATTAATCTCGCTGTTTCAAGAAAAAATGAGTGAGTTTGTCGAGAAAATCGAAGATGAAGTGGCAGGCGTTCATAGCGCTTCCGAGAAATTATCTTTGCTGATTAACAAGCATTTTGATATATTGGCAAGCGATCCGTATTTGGCCATCGTGACACAGCTGGAATTGAGACAATCCAATAAAGAACTCCGCTTGAAGATCAATGCTGTACTTAAAGGCTATTTGGCGCTGATTGACAGCATTTTAAAAGAAGGCATGGCGAATGGTGAATTTAAGCTGGACCTTAACTATAAGCTAGCCAGACAAATGATTTTCGGGACATTGGATGAAATCGTGACAACGTGGGTCATGAATGAACAAAAATATCAACTTCAAAGTTTAACGACAGATGTACATAACCTAATACTAGCTGGACTTGCACAGGCAGAAAAAAAATCTTAAGAGCTTCATAATATTTGTTGCTCTTTTTTTTAAACTATTGAATTGTTATTTATTAACTTATATACTTATATTTGTGAAATAAAGGTAAAAAAAGGGGGAAGGCAGATGGGGTTCGTTACTAAAAGCATTGAAGATTACGTGGCGGTATTAACGATAAATAAACTGCCGGCTAATGCATTATCATCAGCGTTAATACAAGAGTTATCCTCTATCTTTGATGAACTGAAGCATGATGAGACTGTTCGTGCAGTTGTTCTGAAAGGGGAAGGACGATTTTTCTCAGCGGGTGCGGACATCAAAGAATTCACAACAATCAATACAGCCGATGATTTTTCGCACTTGGCGGAAAATGGACAAGTTATCTTTGAGAAAATCGAGCAGTTCCGTAAACCTATCATTGCCAGCATTCATGGTGCGGCACTAGGCGGCGGCCTGGAGCTTGCAATGGCCTGCCACATTCGCTATGTTGCTGAGAATGCAAAGCTTGGCTTGCCGGAATTACAGCTTGGCTTAGTGCCGGGATTTGCCGGTACACAGCGGTTGCCGCGTTATGTCGGTATGGCAAAAGCAGCAGAAATGCTGTTCACAAGTGAGCCGATATCCGGTAAAGAAGCTGTGGAGTGGGGACTCGCCAACGCTTCATTCCCAGAAGAGGAACTTCATGAAGCCTCTATTAAACTGGCAAAGAAAATAGCATTAAAAAGTCCGCTAGCCTTAAGTAAGGCTATTGAACTATTAAACTACAGCAAGCATGAAAATTATTACGCAGGAGTGAAAAAGGAAGCGGATTCATTCGGTGACATCTTTGTATCTGTTGATGCAAAAGAAGGCATTTCTGCATTTATCGAGAAAAGGCAACCACAATTCACTGGAAGGTAATTGTGTTCCTAATATTTTTAATATTCATAATTTAATGCGTAACAGGAGGGTTTGGAATGAATATTTATGTTTTGTTAAAAAGAACTTTTGACACAGAAGAAAAGATCACATTGTCTAACGGGAAAATAAACGAAGACGGTGCGGAATTTATCATTAATCCCTACGATGAATATGCGGTAGAAGAAGCAATTGTAAAAAGAGATGAGCTTGGCGGAGAAGTGACTGTTATTTCTGTAGGCTCTGAGGAAGCTGAAAAACAACTTCGCACAGCATTGGCAATGGGAGCTGATAAAGCAGTACTTATTAATACAGAAGATGATCTTGAAGAAAGTGATCAATATTCAACAGCGAAAATTATTGCTGAATATTTGAAAGATAAAGATGCGGATTTAATCATTGCCGGTAATGTAGCGATTGACAGCGGCTCTGGTCAAGTTGGTCCAAGGGTAGCAGAACTTTTGGATATCCCTTATATTACAACAATCACAAAATTGGAGATTGACGGAACGACTGCAACAGTGGTTCGTGATGTTGAAGGAGATTCAGAAATTATCGAAACATCTCTTCCATTGCTTGTAACAGCGCAACAAGGTTTAAATGAACCGCGTTATCCGTCACTTCCGGGAATCATGAAGGCGAAGAAAAAGCCTCTTGAAGAATTAGAGCTGGATGATTTGGATTTAGATGAAGATGATGTGGAAGCGAAAACGAAAACAATCGAAATTTTCCTGCCTGCCAAGAAGGAAGAAGGAAGAATTCTAGATGGCGATATTCAAGACCAAGTAGTAGAACTTGTAGGTCTTTTGCATAGCGAAGCGAAAGTAATTTAATTCCAACAGGATGTAATTAGGAGGGTAATGATATGGCTAGAAAAATTCTTGTACTAGGTGAAGTTCGTGATGGAGCTCTTCGTAATGTTTCATTTGAAGCAATCGCTGCCGGTAAAGTAGCGGCAGATGGCGGAGAAGTAGTCGGCGTATTAATCGGGGAATCTGTTCAATCTTTAGGAAATGAGTTGATTCAATACGGCGCGGACCGCGTTGTGACAGTTGAAGATGCAAAGCTGAAGCAATATACTTCAGATGGTTATTCCCAAGCTTTATTACAAGTAATCGAAAGCGAAAATCCGGAAGGGCTAATCATCGGCCATTCAGCTCAAGGCAAGGATCTTGCTCCTCGTATTGCAAGCAAACTTGACTCTGGCTTGATTTCCGATGTAACGGCTCTTGAAGAAGCCGGCGGCAATGTTGTATTCGTTCGCCCAATCTATTCAGGTAAAGCATTTGAAAAGAAAATCATTAAAGACGGTTTAATCTTTGCGACAATCCGTCCGAATAATATCGCGCCGCTGGCAAAAGACGAGTCACGCAGAGGCGAAGTTTCTTCACTATCTGCAGAAATCAAAGATTTGCGTGCAATCATTAAAGAAGTTGTCCGCAAAGCGACAGAAGGTGTAGATTTATCAGAAGCGAAGATTGTAGTTGCAGGCGGCCGCGGCGTCAAAAGCGAAGAAGGTTTTGAGCCTTTGAAAGAATTGGCGGACGTGCTTGGAGCAGCTGTAGGAGCTTCACGCGGCGCATGTGATGCGGAATATTGTGACTATTCTCTCCAAATCGGTCAAACAGGGAAAGTTGTAACGCCAGATTTATATATCGCTTGCGGTATTTCCGGTGCCATTCAACACGTTGCCGGAATGTCAAACTCTAAAGTAATCGTTGCAATCAATAAAGATCCGGAAGCAAATATTTTTAAAGTTGCCGATTACGGAATTGTAGGCGACTTGTTCGAAGTAGTGCCAAAGTTAACAGAAGAGTTCAAAAAATTATTAGTGAACGCATAAGTTCAAAAATCAATTCAGGGGCTTTCTCAAATGAGAAGCCCCTGGTTTTATCTAGGATAGAACATAATAATAATAATAGGACATCTAATTCCAGCATTTCAGTTTGCGCTTTTGGTTATATAGTACAAATGAATAGCATCTTATGAAAGAACAGTGGTATACTACTTATAGTTTATTTATGTATTATTAGGAGGTCTTTCTTATGGCAATTGTGAATGCTACTGATCAAAACTTTTCAACTGAAACAGCTCAAGGTTTAGTACTTGTAGATTTCTGGGCACCTTGGTGTGGACCTTGTAAAATGATTGCTCCTGTTTTAGAGGAATTAGATAGCGAAATGAGCGATGTTGTTAAAATCGCTAAAGTGGACGTGGACGAAAACCCGGAAACTGCAGGTAACTTTGGTGTTATGAGCATTCCTACTTTAATCCTTCTTAAAGACGGAGAGATCGTAGACAAAGCTGTTGGATTCCAACCAAAAGAAGCTTTAGCTGAACTAGTGAAAAAACACGCTTAATTATTAACACAGAAAGCTGCTCCGAATGATGGAGCAGCTTTTTTAATAAGATAAGCATAAACTAAGAGTTAAAGAACTAAAAAGTTCAATCATCAATCAAAGAAGGACAGGTAACGTTTTTTCTATGTGTTCGTGTTTTCGATTTTCTCTTTAACATTGTATAATTACTTTACTAAAGAAGGAGGCGAGCACGAATAATGAATGAACTGATTAAAGCGAAGCTTGCTTTGCTGCCGGATCAGCCGGGCTGTTATTTAATGAAGGATCGGCAAGGAACGGTTATATATGTAGGTAAAGCAAAAATCTTGAAGAACCGTGTTCGTTCTTATTTTACTGGATCGCATGACGGAAAAACACTCCGTCTCGTCAACGAAATTGAAGACTTCGAATATATAATTACTTCATCTAATATAGAAGCGTTACTTCTTGAGTTGAATCTAATCAAGAAGTATGACCCGAAATACAATATCATGCTGAAGGATGATAAAAGTTATCCTTTCATTATGCTTACAAATGAAAGGCATCCCCGTCTCATCATTACGAGAAAAGTAAAACGGGGCAAAGGGAAATATTTCGGACCGTATCCGAATGTTCATTCAGCTAATGAAACGAAAAAACTGCTGGACCGATTATATCCTCTTCGAAAATGTACCAAGCTTCCCGACAAGGTTTGTTTATACTATCACATCGGTCAATGTCTGGCTCCTTGCGTCTATGATGTGCAGGAAGAGCAATATAAGGAAATGACACAGGAAATTTCAAAATTTCTTAATGGTGGATATGAGGACATTAAGAAAGGGCTAGTGAAAAAAATGGAAGAAGCCGCGGAGAATCTGGAGTTTGAACGGGCAAAGGAGTATCGCGACCATATTGCTCATATTGATGCGACGATGGAAAAGCAAAAAATGATCAGCACGGATTTTACGGACCGTGATGTATTCGGATATGCTGTCGATAAAGGCTGGATGTGCGTGCAAGTATTTTTTGTCCGTCAAGGAAAGCTGATTGAACGCGATGTATCGATGTTTCCGCTATTTGATGAGCCTGAAGAAGAGTTCTTGACTTACCTCGGACAGTTTTATGATAAAGAAAATCATATAAAGCCGAAAGAAGTGCTGCTTCCGGCATCTATTGACATAGAAATGGCCAGCGAGCTGCTGAAGGTGAAAGTATTGCAGCCGCAGAGGGGACAGAAAAAGGACTTGCTTAAACTGGCTAATAAAAATGCGAAAAATGCATTGCATGAGAAGTTCTCTTTAATAGAAAGAGATGAAGAACGAACGATAAAAGCCGTCGAGAATTTAGGTGAAATATTGGGCATTTATACGCCGCACCGAATTGAGGCCTTTGACAATTCCAATATTCAAGGAACAAACCCGGTATCGGCAATGGTTGTTTTTACAGACGGCAAGCCGGATAAGAAGCAATACCGCAAGTACAATATTAAAACCGTTCAAGGCCCCGATGATTACGAATCGATGCGCGAGGTTGTCAGAAGACGATATTCGAGAGCGTTAAAAGAAGGAACGCCTTTGCCGGATTTGATTATTATTGACGGAGGAAAAGGACATATCGAAGCGGTAAGAGATGTTTTGGAAAACGAATTAGGTTTGGATATTCCGTTATCAGGCTTAGTGAAGGATGAAAAGCATCGTACCTCTAATTTGCTGATGGGAAATCCTTTGCAAATCGTTCCACTCGATCAGCGAAGCCAGGAATTTTATTTGCTTCAGCGCATACAGGATGAGGTGCACCGTTTTGCGATTACGTTTCACCGCCAAATTCGCGGGAAAAATGCCTTTCAATCGATGTTGGATGAGATACCGGGTATCGGAGAGAAACGCAAGAAAGAGCTACTGAAGGCATTCGGGTCCATTAAAGCGATGAAAGAAGCAACCAGGGAGGATTTTGCCAAAATCGGCATTCCACAAAAAGTGACGGAAGAACTGATGGAGAAATTAAAAGAAGGTAATTAAAAATCAAAAAATAAATGAGGCGCAAAAAGTGGTGGTCATATCAAAACTTTTTGCGTCTTTTAGTTTAAAGATAAATATATGTTAGATGGTTGTCAGACCTTTTCCCTGCCATGCTCGGAGGCCTACAAGATGTAAGTCATATCGACGAAGGTATGCGAACGTGACGGTTTTTCTTTACACTATAGGAAAGTAGATAAATTGACAGCGAGGTGGAAGATTCGACGGAGTCGCCTATAAGTGTAACTAGATCTTTGCTTGCGCCTGATCAAGCGCAGGCAAAGGCGAGTTTTCTTTAAAAAGTGCAGAAATAAGTAAGTAATTGAACGAAAAGCTAGCTGAATTGAGGGAGAAAGCAAGGAAGATAATCAAAT
>JBJFHH010000055.1:0-4623 GCA_051893475.1 Bacillus sp. (in: firmicutes)
CTTTTCTTATTACAATGGAATATTTCCGTGTTTTTTAGACGGTCTGGAATCCTTCTTGTTGCGAAGCATTTCTAGCGCTTGAATAATTTTAATACGTGTTTCGCGAGGATCGATGACATCATCAATCATGCCTTTGCTTGCAGCAACGTACGGATTGGCAAATTTATCGCGGTATTCAGCGATTTTTCTTTGTCTTGTTTCCTCAGGGTTGTCGCTGTTAGCGATTTCACGGGCAAAAATAATATTTGCTGCACCCTCAGGACCCATTACCGCCACTTCGGAATTCGGCCAAGCGTAAACAAGATCGGCACCGATTGATTTACTGTTCAATGCAACATAAGCTCCGCCGAATGCTTTACGAAGAATAACCGTTAATTTTGGAACAGTTGCTTCTGAATAAGCATACAGCATTTTAGCGCCGTGACGGATAATACCGCCATGCTCTTGTTTAATGCCCGGGAAGAATCCAGTTACGTCTTCAAACGTAATAAGCGGTATATTGAATGAATCACAGAAACGGATAAAGCGCGCTGACTTATCAGAAGAGTCGATGTCCAATCCGCCTGCTAAGAATTTAGGTTGATTACAGATTAATCCGACAACTTCACCTTTAATTCTCGCTAAACCGATTACAATATTGCGCGCGAAATCTTTTTGCACTTCCATGAAGCTGTCTTGATCAACAACTTGCTCGATTACTTTACGCACATCGTATGGACGAGTTGCTTCAATCGGTACAATTTCCGCTAATTCCGGACGATAGTCATCTTTTTCACTATATTCGATACGATTTGGCTTTTCGTTATAATTTTGTGGCAAGTAGCTCAATAGTTTTCTGACTTCTTCCAGAACTTCTTCCTCCGAAGCCGCTTTAAAATGCGCATTACCGCTAATTGTGTTGTGTACTCTCGCTCCGCCTAAATCTTCAGAGCTGATTTTTTCGCCAGTTACTGTTTCAATAACTTTTGGCCCTGTAATGAACATTTGACTCGTTTTCTCAACCATGAATACGAAGTCTGTAATAGCAGGAGAATACACCGCTCCGCCGGCACATGGTCCCATAATAACGGAAATTTGCGGAATCACACCTGAATAAATCGAGTTACGGTAGAAAATTTGACCGTATCCATCTAGCGATCCTACGCCTTCTTGAATACGCGCTCCGCCTGAATCATTTAAGCCGATAAACGGTGCCCCGTTTTTAGCAGCTAAATCCATAACATTCGCAATTTTCTTAGCATGCATTTCCCCTAATGCGCCGCCGAAAACTGTGAAATCTTGAGAGAACAAGAAAATATCACGGCCATTTACTTTACCGTAACCTGTAACGACACCGTCTCCAGGCCCCTCAACTTGGTCCAAACCGAAGTCTGTGCATCGGTGTGAAATAAAAGGATTCAACTCAACGAAAGTACCTTCATCTACTAAAAGATCAATTCTTTCACGAGCAGTAAGTTTCCCTTTTTCATGCTGTTTAATAATTTTGTCGTCGCCGCCGCCCATTTCTACTTCACGGCGTTTATCATAAAGTTCAGTGATTTTTTCATAAATGTCAATCATTAATGTTCCTCCCCACGTTCGCATAGCTCATATAATACACTGCCAGTTGATTTCGGATGAATAAAAGCCACTTTGGCTCCATGAGCGCCTTTCTTCGGCTCTTCATTAATCATCTTAATCCCGTTTTCTTTAATTTCATTAATTCTGTCTTGAATATCCGTTACCCCTAAAGCGATATGGTGTATACCCTCACCACGTTTTTCGATAAACTTGGCAACCGGACTTTCCTCGGAAAGCGGTTCAAGAAGCTCCAATTTGGTGTTTCCTGCATTTAAAAAAGCAACAGTAACCCCTTGACTCTCAACAGTTTCAGTACCTTCAAGTTTCATCCCTAGTATGTCTTGATAATATTCAAGTGATTGTTGTATCGACTTTACAGCGATTCCGATGTGGTCGATTTTCTGGATCAATGCGCTCCCCCCATTCCCCTATCATTTGCACACAAAAAAAGCATACAAATTTCATAATTATCTTTCTATTTACCATTGTAATATTATTTGCGTAAAATATAAATGAAAATGTGTTATATATTATCTATTTTTTTTCAAAGCAATTGTATAACACTTTCATATTTGTGACAAAAATACAGTTTCAGCTTCATTCAGAAGCATTTTCTTGTCATTTTTGAATAATTGGACGAAATTCAAAACTTGTATTGCTATGAAGAACTAGGTAGAATATAGATAATGAATTCGATGAAAAGGAAGAAGTAACCAATGAAAGCGAAAAAGAAACAAAAAATTGTGGTCTATCTTATGATTATCATTATGCTTCTGTCCACTCTGTTAATGGGCGTAAGTGCTTTTATTTAAATGCAAAAAAACTGAGCTTGCAACCGCGAGCTCAGTTTTTTATTGAATAAACCCATATTTCTTTGCCAATGCAACAAAACTTTTGTCAGATAATGTAATTGCTATTGTACTCTTCAAGGGTACTTGTTCATACAGCCATTCCACATCTTTATTATGCATACGGATACAGCCGTTTGATATATACTGTCCGATTGACCATGGCGCATTTGTCCCGTGTACACCATATGTTCTTCCGTCTGTTCCTTCGGCATCAAAACCAATCCACCTGCTTCCAAGCGGATTGCGAGGATCACCTCCAGGAATGTTCAATTTACGATAATACGGATTTTTCGCTTTCACGATGATCGTAAATACTCCCTCCGGCGTCAGCTCATTACTTCTCCCCGTCGCTACCGGCAAAATTTTGACTACTTTGTTATCTTGAATAAGCGCAAGCTTGTTATTAGCTTTATTGACAATAAGATAGCTATCGGTCCTTTCTGCCTCCAAATCAACAAATGGATGGGGAAAAGCAAACGTTAACAGCAATGTCAGCAATACTTTCATTATTCTTCATCCTAAGCATTTTTGCTTAGTTTAACTAGCGGTCTCCGTTTTCATTCCGCGTTTTTTCCGCGAGAAGCCTTTATACACATTTTTAAGCATTAAATACTTTTCCAGCTCTTTTATTAAATCAAATAGAGCTGACTGTACATTAAATTCCTCCCGAGTAACAGGCAGTTCCATTTTTTGCATTTCCTCTTTTATCGATTCCAGCTTATTTAAATAAATAAAGGAGGTGTTATAAGGATGAACATGCTCGCTTATTTCCTCTATTAAAGCTGCGATCATTCCACTGTACGGATTCGGGTAAGGAATTTTAGCAACGAGAGTCAGCATATTTTCTAAAACCTCAAATTGCTTCTCACGCATTATAAAGTACTGATAAAAGACGTCATCATGATACTTCACATGATTTTCAACGTCGCGGTATGCCAATACTTTCCCTTTAGCGAGATGATCTATGACTCTCATTAATTCCTTCCCATCCCAACGGCTTTCTCCGGTACGGAGGTATAGGACCATTTTTTTCATCATGACTCTAAAATCTTCTTCAATGCTCTCCTGGAAATGCTTCATTTCCTTTTCTTTGCTCGGCATATACAAATTCATAATTAATGCCACGCTAATCCCGATAACCAATAATCCTGTCTCATTCAGCAATAATTGCGGTGTAACGTGTCCCGACGAGTAAATATGTAAAAGGATGACACTGCTTGTGACAACACCTTCCTGAACATTCAATTTGACGACAGTTGGAATAAATACGAGCAGCATCAACCCAATAACGGCGGGATGAAAGGCGATTCCTTCAAAAAAGATTGTCGAGTAAAGCATCGCAATGATGCAGGCGATGAACCGACAAAAAGCTGCATGTATTGATTTTTTCTTCGTCACTTGAATACACAAAATCGTGATGATCCCGGCAGACGGAAAACTCTTTAAGTCAAGCATCTGCGCAATGCTAATCGCAAGCGTGACACCTATTGCTGTTTTCAGCGTACGATAACCAATTTTAAACATGACTTTACCAGCTCTCTATTTTAAAAATAAGATAAATACCACATTTTAGTATGTCATTTTAAGATTGGCTTTACAAGAGAAAACATGTGCATTTTTCACAATCAAATTTTGACATTAATGAAAAAAAGACCCTAAAATTTGGGTCTTCTCATCAATCATTAAATTTCATCGCAATATTGGTCAAAATATGTTTGCAGCTTACCGATTACAGACATCGGATCATGTCCTTCAATCTCATGACGTTCAACCATCGTCACTACTTCGCCGTCTTTAATTAAAGCAAATGAAGGAGATGAAGGCGGATAATCCGCTAAGTATGTGTTTCTTAAGTGTGCAGTCGCTTCTTTATCCTGTCCGGCAAAAACCGTCACAAGATGGTCCGGTCTTCTGTCATAATAGACTGCGTTTGCCGCTGCCGGTCTGGCAATTCCGCCGGCACAGCCGCATACCGAATTGATCATCACAAGTGTTGTGCCTTCCTTCGATAACGCTTCAGAAACATCTTCTGGCGTCTTCAATTCTGTATATCCGGCCGCTCTAATTTCATCGCGTGCTGTTTTCACTACATCATTCATGAAAAAATTAAAATCCATATTCATAATTGAACTCTCCTAGCATTGTCAGACTTTAACACCATCATATCAATTGCCGATAAGGCTTTCAAGAAATTGATTCTACGAAAAACCGT
>JBJFHH010000056.1:0-4489 GCA_051893475.1 Bacillus sp. (in: firmicutes)
CAAAAAAAGCCGCAACACTCCGTTGCGGCCCCTTCCCTACGACTGAATCATTTCAACTTTTGCTACCGTATCAGCAATAAACTGCTGAATCATCTCTTCATCTTCCGGCTCCGGATTGAACTCGATCCGAAGCGGTTCTCCGACTATCATTCCGCCTTGTGCTTCAATCAAATCTTTCAGCAAATCCAGTGCTCCGCAAAATTCCGGGTATGCCGTATCACCAGAACCGAACAGCGCAAACGGACGTTGCTGCAAGTCCATTTGCTCAAGCTCATCCGTCACATCCAAGCATTCATCCGGATATTCACCGTCGCCCCACGTATACATGCCGACATACGTCATATCGTAATCCAGCAGGTCGGCAGCAGAATCCATATCAACAATGTCCTTCAGCTCGACTTCATGATTTTGTTCCTTTAACTCTTTTACAATCAAATCAGCAATCGCTTCTGTATTGCCTGACATACTTGCATAAAAAACACCAATTTTCATTTTTGTCACTCCAATTAATGTAGTAAAGTCGCCGGCTGCAGACGGTCACATATCCACTTGCTTTCAACAGGTGAAGAAATGAACAATTGATCGCCATGTCCGGCTCCTCTGAATCCATGGCCCATCACCGTTTCGATTGGTATGAGCGTCATCTTCTCTTTATCAACTTCGTATATTCTAGAAAAACCATACGTATCCTTACTGGTGGTTGCATATAGTTTATTGTCCACTTTGAATAAATCTAAAAACGCCTTCTCCGGGATGCATTGATGAAATGTCCGGCACGCACCACTGCGGGCATGAATCATTTCGAGAGACCCTTCTCCCCCGCCGCAGCAGGCATGGCCTTTCGTTACGAACAAGCAATCATCATCGATATAAATCGAAGAAATCATTGAAAAGGCTTCTCTTTTAACTAAAATCAGCTCGGTCGTTTTCAGTGAATATTTCCATAATCCGCCGAAATCGCGATGAATTTGCGTTCCGATATACACATCATCCTCATGATAATATAACGAACGAATCACCGGTTTTTCCTCCATACCGGCAAACGGCTTAACGACGTACCAGTTAGCACCGAAATTATCCGACACATACAGTTGACTTCCACCATGTGTGATAATCAGTCCTTCATCATTGCCTGTAATATCCCATAGACGCTGATTAATCGGAAAAGAAGTATGAACCCATTTCGATGAAATTGTGTTATAACGAACAATGGTACCGTGATCACCAATTCCGAATATGTATGAACCGATTTTCACCAACTTGTAAATATTGTGAGATAGCTCATATTGCAAATGCCATTCGCCTTCATTGAATGTGCACAATCCTATTTGATTAACAGCAACGATAAATGGCAGATTAGGAGCGGATAGAACGGCAGTCGATCCTTTCTCAAACATGTTGGATTTCCTTAGATGCCCATTCATAGACACTTTGCACAAACTGCCGACATTCTGATATTTGCTCATCTGTTTCTGGACTGAATTCAATCTTCAAACGTTGCTCAAAAACTGAAGCCTTACTTTCCTCTAATGCTTCAGCCAGCAAATCAGCCGCTGCGCAAAATTTCGGATACGCATAATCTCCGGAACCAAAGCAGGCTGCTTTTATATGAGTTAAGTCGATATCGCTCAACGCATCAATGAAGTCTTCCGCTTCATAGGGAAGATCGCCGTCGCCCCAAGTATAAGCACCAAGGAACAGACAATCATACTCGGCAAGTGACGCTGCATCGACACTATCAAGTTCATTCATCACAACCTCGCATCCATTCGCAAGCAGTACATCCTGTAAAATATTCGCAATATCTTCCGTATTACCGGACATACTCACATATCCAACAAATGTTTTCATTGTTCATCCTCCTAATCGATTACTGTCATTTTATAGTAATTGATAATGATTATCGTTGTCAATTATAGTTTTTTCCATTTTTCTAGAAAAAATGACCATCATCCTACAAGGCAAATAACTTGAAAGGAAAAATAGGCGATTTTATAATAAAATTAAGGTCAAATATAGTCAGAATTTACTAGTTGCACTTGCACATACAAGGAGGCGTCATTTTATGCTATGCGAAAAATGTGAACAAAGCCCGGCGAATATTCAGTTGCAAATTAATGTTGACGGTAAATTAGAAAAGCACTACTTATGCACTTCTTGCTATAAGGAAGAACAAAAGAAACTAGGAAGCCTGCCCGCTGTCGGAAGCAAACATTTTGGCTTCGACCCGTTCATGGCAGAATCATTTTTTGACGAAGCAGAGGAAAAAAAGGCTGTGGACAAGCAGTCAGCCAATAACAAACAGCAAATCCCGATCAAACATAATGAAAAACCGGCTGCCAAAAGCCTGCTTGACCAGTACGGTCGCAACTTAACAAACAATGCCAAGGCAGGTTTGATTGACCCGGTAATCGGACGTGAAAAAGAAGTACGACGTGTTATTGAAATTTTAAATAGAAGAACAAAAAACAACCCTGTCCTCATCGGGGAAGCTGGCGTCGGTAAAACTGCAATTGCCGAAGGATTGGCCATTAAAATTGTCGAACATGCCGTGCCAAGCAAACTGCAAGCGAAAGAGGTATATTTGCTTGACGTTGCCTCCCTCGTTTCGAATACAGGAATTCGCGGTCAATTCGAGGACCGTATGAAAAAATTGATTGCCGAACTGCAAGCGCGCAAAAATGTAATTTTGTTCATCGATGAAATTCATCAGTTAGTTGGCGCCGGTGCCGGCGATAACTCAATGGATGCCGGAAACATTTTGAAACCGGCATTAGCACGCGGCGAATTGCAGCTCATTGGGGCAACGACCCTTGCCGAATATCGTCTCATTGAACATGACGGGGCGCTTGAACGCCGCTTCCAGCCAGTCATCGTCAATGAGCCGTCTGTCGAAGAAGCGATTGACATTTTAATGGGACTGAAAGAACGTTACGAAGCATTCCATAGCGTCACCTATACAGATGAATCAATTGTCGCTGCTGTCGAGTTGTCCCACCGTTACATTCAAGACCGCTTCTTGCCTGACAAAGCAATTGACTTGATGGATGAAGCTGGATCAAAGCTGAACTTAACGATTGAAACAGCCGATGAAGAAGAGCTTCGAAAACAGCTGACAGCCATTCATCATGAAAAAGAAGAAGCTTTAAAGATTGAAAATTACGAAAAAGCTGCCAAATTGCGCGATCAGGAAGAAAAGCTCGAAAAAGCGCTTGAAAACGGCTCACGAAATATTCAACCTGTCGTAACCGTTGAACATATTCAGGCCATCGTTGAAGAAAAAACCGGCATCCCAGTCGGCAAAATGGAAGAAAACGAAGTCACTCGCATGCAAAACTTGCAAGCTGAGCTTGAGAAAAAAGTCATCGGCCAAGACGAAGCGGTACAAAAAGTCGCAAAAGCCATCCGCAGAAGCCGTGCCGGCATGAAAGCGAAAAATCGGCCAATCGGTTCGTTCTTATTCGTCGGACCAACTGGTGTCGGTAAAACTGAATTGACAAAAGCGCTTGCCGAAGAATTATTCGGTACAAGAGAATCAATGATCCGTTTGGATATGAGCGAATACATGGAACCGCACAGCGTATCGAAATTGATTGGCTCTCCTCCTGGCTACATCGGCCACGAAGAAGCCGGCCAATTAACGGAAAAAGTGCGCCGCAGTCCATACAGCATTGTACTGCTTGATGAAATCGAAAAAGCGCATCCGGATGTTATGCATATGTTCCTGCAAATTCTTGAGGACGGCCGCTTGACTGACAGCCAAGGCCGCACCGTCAGCTTTACGGAAACGGTCATTATTATGACCAGCAACGCCGGCGTCGGCGACAAACGAAAAGCAGTCGGCTTCAGCAATAACGATGCTGATCCGGAAACAAACATCATGCAAGAATTAAGCCGCTACTTCAAGCCGGAATTTCTGAACCGATTCGACAGCATCATCGAGTTCAACAGTTTGACCAAGAATGATCTCGTTCATATTGTCGACATTATGCTGGAAGAACTAGACGATATGCTTGGAGCGGAAGGCGTAACAATTGAAGTGAGCATTGACGCAAAAGGTAAACTGGCCGAGCTGGGCTACAATCCGACAT
Organism: Bacillus sp. (in: firmicutes); assembly: GCA_051893475.1. Taxonomy (GTDB): domain Bacteria; phylum Bacillota; class Bacilli; order Bacillales; family DSM-1321; genus Bacillus_AD. The sequence goes on from JBJFHH010000056.1 coordinate 4,092, forward strand.
TCGGAGCAAGACCATTGCGCAGAGCCATCCAAGATTATCTAGAAGACAAAATCGCCGACCATCTATACAATGAGCCGGATGAGAAAGATTTGATGGCGATTTTAGAAGGCAATACAATTAAGATTGTCAATAAATAACGATGAAGAGGGTCTCTACCGTGTTAGAGGCCCTTTTTTTTAAAAAAAGAACAGCTCTCGAAAAATATTAAGTGGAATTTCACGAAATTCCTTGTCGATTGCAACGGTCAGCAGAGAGCGCTACGCACCGACAATAGAACCTGGTAAAATCGAAGAAAATCTGCAAAAACTGCTGTCTAAATAACCAAAAACAAAGCTCTGCTCAGCAACTTTCTGCTGAACAGAGCTTTATATTACGAAAGGCCAGCCACAATTAAGCCG
>JBJFHH010000057.1:0-11342 GCA_051893475.1 Bacillus sp. (in: firmicutes)
CATTCATGTTACAATATTTTTCATGCACAATTTTAACTAAGGAGGTTTCTGATTTGAATCAGAATAACCCATTTATATATGCAAGTGATGACAAGCGTTATCATACATGGAATTACCACTTAAGAAACACTTTCGGACATAAAGTATTTAAAATCGCACTTGATGGCGGCTTTGATTGTCCGAACCGTGACGGCACCGTAGCTTTTGGCGGCTGCACATTTTGCTCGGCAGCCGGTTCCGGAGACTTTGCCGGAAACCGAGTCGATCCGATTGAGAAGCAATTTGAAGACATTAAAGCGAAAATGCACCAAAAATGGCGCGACGGTAAATATATGGCTTACTTCCAAGCGTATACAAATACACATGCACCATTGGAAGTTTTGAAACAAAAATTCGAACCTGCCCTTCAACAAGAAGGTGTAGTCGGTCTATCAATCGCTACACGTCCCGATTGCTTGCCGGATGATGTTGTTGAATATTTAGCGGAACTGAACGAGAGAACTTATTTATGGCTGGAGCTTGGCTTACAAACCGTTCATGAGAAAACAGCCAATATCATTAATCGAGCGCATGACTATGAAACGTACGTTAAAGGAGTAGAAAAACTGCGCAAACACAATATCCGCATTTGCTCTCATATCATTAACGGCTTGCCGCTTGAAACACCGGAAATGATGCTCGAAACAGCGCGCGAGGTTGCCAAACTGGATGTGCAAGGCATTAAAATCCACTTGCTGCATTTATTAAAAGGTACACCAATGGTGAAACAGTATGAGAAAGGTCTGCTGCAGTTTTTATCATTTGATGAATACATTAAACTTGTCGTTGACCAATTGGAAATCATCCCTCCGGAAATGATTGTCCACCGCATCACTGGCGACGGACCGATTGATTTAATGATTGGGCCAATGTGGAGCGTTAACAAATGGGAAGTATTAAATGCAATTGATGCTGAGCTGAAACGACGCAACAGCTGGCAAGGTAAATTTTACACAGCTACTGGAGGCAAAACCATTGAAGCTTGATCGAATCCTCCCATATGCACGAATTTTATTGGAAAAAGCAATTTCACATGGTGACTATGCAATTGATGCCACTGCCGGAAATGGTCACGATACGCTGTTTCTGACAAAGCTAGTCGGTGATACTGGACATGTATTCGCCTTCGATGTACAGGAAGAGGCCATTCAGCAAACGAAAAGACGACTTGCTGAAAATAACGCTAAACAAAAGGCGACGTTATTTCTGCAAAGTCACGACCAACTGAAAAACGTTCTTCCTGAAGACTGCAACGGAAAAATAACGGCTGCCATCTTCAATCTTGGCTACTTGCCGGGAGGAGACAAATCGATCGTTACTGAAGCCGATTCAACGATTGCAGCGATTGAGCAGTTGCTTGAGCTGATGGCCGTTGAAGGTATTATTGTGCTCGTCGTCTATCATGGTCACCCGGAAGGCGCGATTGAAAAGGACGCACTTATGTCTTATGTGACATCACTACCGCAAGACCGTGCACATGTGCTGCACTACGGGTTTATGAATCAAAGAAATGCACCACCCTTCATAGTCGCAATCGAAAAGCGAAGCTAGCATAACCTAAATTTTAAAAAAGCTTGAGGACAGCAATCCTCAAGCTTTTTATCATTCAAAAAGATTATCTCGATTGATACAAATTTATTTAAAAATAATTTCTCTCGTATTCCGATATTCGCTTGGAGTTAACCCAACATATTTCTTGAAAATACTACTGTAATAATTGGGTGTATTAAAGCCGCAATTTGAAGAAATAGCCTCGACTGTATAATCCGTCTTCCGCAATAAAGGCAATGTTTTTTGCAAACGAACAAATGTCATATACTCTACAAAGCTTCTGCCTGTTTCCTTCTTAAACATCCTGCTGAAATAAGTAGGGCTAAAGTTAATCTGCTTGGCAACATCACATATTACAATCTCTTCATGGTAATGATCTTCAATGTATTGAATTGCTTTTTGTATATGCGGATTTTGCGTCAAGTCTTCATAATAACGCAAATGCACATTATCGACAGGTGGCATTCGCCTAGCTTTTCTCGCTTGTCCATATGATTGATGTATTTGCAGTGGCTCTTGGTAAACATCACCTACACCAATGTAAATAGAAATCGCGTGTTCCACTTGGAGCTTTGTAATTACTTCAAGAATTTGTTCTTCACCTTTCTTCCACCTCTTTAAAGATGAATAATCATCAGGTACTTTCATTAATAACAACAAATATTTCTGAAAGCAGAGCAAGGAAACAGATGTTTTACCGACAAATTGCTCTCTGATACACCGTTTTACTATAGAACAAATATTAGATTTTTCACTCTCTAAATTTTGATTTTGTTTGAAGCCTTGGATGAGAAGAACAATGTTTGGTATATCAGTTGCTGAGAGAAAGGAACGAGCATCAAGAAATTCATTGTCATTAACCACTTCCCCTCTCAAAAGTCGCCTTAAAAACACCTCACGGAATGGTGTTTGACCTCCCTCATCCATTTCTTCATATAAATCACTATATGTAAAGGTGATTCTCTTCTTTTGCTCAAATAATGGTCTAATCTTCTTTGCTGTTCGTAAAAATTTATTCCTTTGCAACGGCTTAAAAAGGACCGATTGCAATTGAAGCTCAATTGCTAAAGGGGAAGAATAGGTTAACCGAGGTGAAATAACCGGAAATATCATACTGTTCGGTGCTTTCTTTTGTATTCGACTTATTTTTACCCAATCAAAAAGATGGTTTACTTCATAGAAAAATATGTCGATTTTTTCTCTACTTCCTTCATTACTAATAACAAAGCATCCAGGGACAAATTCCTTTAACCATGTAATGATTTTCTCTTCTTCCTGTTTTTCTTTAATGATTAATTTGATATTTAACATGAGCTCACCCCATAATTAACTGTTATCACCCTACCCTCCTTAAATATACATCTCTTTTGTAAAATTAAGCAAATATTTGTATTTTTTTGACAATAATTTGCAAGGTAATAAGCTTTTGTTTAAATTACAATAATCAACAACGGAAGAATACTATGCTTCCGAATAAGAAAGGGGATGAATAAATGGCAAGCGATTTTCAAGATTATGAATACGTAGAAGCTGGAAAAATTAATGTTAAAGATTTACCACCTCTAGACTCGACTACATATAGAATAATGAAGGATGAGATTATAACGGGGGCTACACTAACAATTTTTTATTTCATCTTCATTTTCTCCATTCCTATTATTAACTGGTTCGCACCCGATTTTGCCTTTTCCCAATTTTGGGGAGGAATGACGGTTACTTGGTTTTTTACTAGTATAGTCGCAATGGCAATGGCATTTATTATTGCTTATATCCATACTGCTTTATACGAAAAGCGCCTATTAAAATATGATAGCGGTTCGCCTATTAATAAGGGAGGTAATACATCTATATGATTGAAGCACTTTTAGAGCCAAAAATGATATTAACCACCCTTTTGATGGGAACAATCGTCTATATTACCTACTTAACTAAAAAAAACAAGACCGCTTCTGATTACTTCGTTGGCGGCAGAAGCTTCGGTTGGTTCACAAATGGTTCCGCTATTGGTGGAGACTATTTAAGCGCTGCAACCTTTCTGGGTATTGCAGGATTAACTTTCCAATTAGGATATGATGGTGCATATTATGCATTCTGTTTCTCCATTGGTCTTACATTGTTAGCTATCTTTGTCGCCGGACCATTAAGGAGGTTTGGAGCCTTTACTGTCGCTGACTTTCTTGCCTACCGTTTCCACAGCAAGAGAGCTAGACTTGCTGCAGTAGCTGTTGTCTTGGCAATTTCAGGTTTTTATGCGGCTCCACAACTATTGGGAGCCGCTCAAATCTTAAGCATGTTTTTTGGGACAAGCTACGAGTTCGGTATCATTTTCACATGTGTTATTATGATATTTTATGTTGGAGTAGGCGGTATGAAGGGCACAACTCTTAACCAAGCATTAGAGCTATGGATTCGTCTTGGTGCCTTCTTAATCATGTTTGTCGTCGCTATTTATGGAGGTCTTCACTACGATAAAATCTTAGCAGCCATTAATTCATTCTCCGGCCCAATAGAAGGTACCTCACCTTACGCTTTAGATGGTAAAGATATTGAATTTGAAGGAGAAGCTTGGACAGGAACAGGATTTTATTTTCCATCATTCTGGCAAACAATCAGTATGACAATAGGCTTAGCGCTCGGGACAATCGGACTTCCTCATATTTTATTAAGATTTTATACTAACCCAAGTGCAAAAGCTGCACGTAAATCCGCTTTAATGGCTATCGGAATTGCAAGCGTTTTCTTTTTATTCGCTGTCTATTTAGGGGTTGTTGGTCGTGCCATCTTCCTCTCAGGAGATGCAAGCTCTACTGTAATGAACGATCTAGTAACGGGGGGAAATAATATGGTAATTCCCTCAACAGCACAAGCCTTAGGCGGTGAGTGGCTGCTCGGTTTAGTTATTGCTGGAGCATTTGCTGCTGTTTTCTCCAACCTATCCGGTTTATTCATAGCAAGTTCCGGGGCATTGGCTCACGATTTATACGCTACTTTCTTCCGTAAAAATATTAGTCAGAAGGAGCGTGTTTGGGCAGGAAAAATTGCGATTGTACTATTAGGGTTCTTATACGGCGGACTTGGTTTACTCGTTAAAGATGCTTCAATTGGTCACCTCGTTGCACTTGCCTTTACTGTAGCTGCCAGTACGTTTACCCCCATCTTCATACTGGGCATTTGGTGGAGGGGCATGACAGAAAAGGGTGCCATTGCAGGTCTGGTCATGGGTCTGGCAGTATCGATGTGGATGATCTTCCTGCCAAATACATTGCCTGAATTTCTACAATTTAAAGTACCTGGTATCATAACAGTACCTGTTGGCTTTTTATCAGTCTATATCGTCTCAGTCATTGATCGTAAAGTACCTGCAGACGTCAATGACTTCATGAAAAAGGTACACTCAAAAGAATCGGAAACTGTATAAATGGGCGCTGTTAAACGATATCCATAATTTAGAATAAAAGGTTGACCAAAAAAATACTTTCAGTCAACCTTTTATTCATTTTAGGATTTTACTCCAGAAATGACAAACCTGCTCGGAATGAGTTTCTTAATCATCCGATACAGCTTAGCATTAACATAGAAAAATCGTGATTGCGCTCCCCCGAGCTTCACCATTTTCTTCGCTAATTGCTTCGTTTCTTTTTGCGAATCCACTTTCTCATCGGATAAATACAATCCGAGCAGGCCGCTGTGAATCAGCTTATGAAAATCTTTATGAGGCAGATCCTGTAAATACTGCTCCGCTTTCGTGACAAAATGTGACATTCTGCTGTAAAGCTCCTCACGATCTTGATAATAGAAGCAGAAGTTCAAGTCTCCTCCTTCAATATCCTCCTGCTGATCAATAAAATAATCAAGCATAATATGAAGTCCTTGAATATAAGGAAAGTAGCCGTGATATATTTGTTCCGCCTGCTTCTCATCAAAGTCATCACGCAGAGCAGATGAAATCAGGCAGAAAATCCCCAATGTCGAACCGGAACAAGCCGAGAATTCAAACCAGCTCATGCTGGGCAGCTTATTTTCATAAACAGAAAACCATCTTTTCAGTCTCTCTTCACGCTCATGTACCGCTACATGCTTATGCACCTGCAAGTCCACGTAGTATGTACAGAGCTCTTGTAAATACGACTCGATGTATTCAAAACGGTTTAGCTTCCGCATAAACGACTGGCATGTTTCCACCAGTTTATTTAAATACCCGCCGTCATTCTGCTCCTTGCGGAAACGATAATAATTTACCGGCTCAGATTGGCGTTTCAAAGAATGAAACATGGCTTCATGCAATGCTTCAAAATCTTTATCATATAAGGACGTGCTTCGGTCGCATAAATTATCCAGATAATCACTGATCGTTTGGTATGCGACAATAAATGAAATCGCTTCGTGCTTACGCTCTTCCGCCAAAATCGCTAAAATAGCTCCACCTTCACAATGAAAGTCTTTATTTTCGATACTGGCAATCGCCTGCTCCCGAAGTTCTTCATCCGGAATGAGCATAGCCTCCCTTTTCCAAGTGTGCAGTTGTCTTTGCACCTCAGGGAATATCTCTTTATAAACCTTATTCATCAACGCTATTGGTGTGGCAGGAATATTCAAATGTAGCTCCTCCTTCTAAGAAACAACATACCCTAATGTACGCAATCGGTTTTCTACAAATCCTTTTGCATAAAAAAACACGTCTTCCCTTTCCGGTTCAAAAAATAGTTCATGATACAAACCCGGCCATTCTTTATAATACTTTTCACTGCAAGGTATATAGTTGAACCATTCACGGACATTCGTTTTATTGACAAGACGGTCCTCTCCGGCCTGCATCACCATAATCGGAACATCCTCCAAATCCGGAATATTATCAAAAGCATCCTTTACGCCGCCCAACAGTTCACGATAATAACGAACAGAGATTTTTGGCATAAATAGTGTAGCGCTGTTATTCTGATCGCGAATTTCTTCATTTCTCGTCAGCATGTCTACGGAAATTTTTGTAGAAGTTTTAAATGTTGGATAGGCGATATTCAACAGAGCACTGGCAGCATGCACTGCTTTTGGCGGATATTGAAGAAGTCCGAGACATGGTGAAGTCAAAATCGCACCAGCTATATTCAGCTCGGATTCTTGTAATAAACGAATCGAAATCAATCCGCCTAAACTGTGACCTAATAAAAAAATCGGCAAGCTATAGTCATAGGCGCTTTGCACCCATTCTTTCACCGCTTGTATATATTCTTCAAAGGAGTTTATGTGACCTCTTCTTGCTCTTGTTGTCAAACCGTGTCCCGGCAAGTCTCCCATTATGACATGGTATCCCTCGGAACGCCACTGGTTGATTAACCACGTGTACCTTCCCTGATGCTCCACAAAACCATGTACTATTACGATTACCGCCTTGGCATCCCCCGCAGCTTCCCATCTATACATGTTTTATCCTCCTTTTAGGATATTTTATGTCAACGTCTTATGTATACGATAAAATGGATTACTTAAAAGCTTAAAAGTATACAGAACTGTCATTGTCTAGTTAAACTATTATATATAATCCAAACTAAAAGGGCAATTTACTAAAGGAGAGTAAAAAATGGCAATCTATCCTTATCATCAAAAGACACCCAGAATCCACGAAAGCGCATACATCGCAGACTATGCAGTCATTACCGGAGACGTCGTCATCGGCGAACATTCCAGCGTCTGGTTTAATTCTGTTATTCGAGGAGATGTAGCTCCTACTATTATAGGAAACAGAGTCAATGTTCAAGACAACTCCGTCTTGCACCAAAGTCCTAACAATCCGCTCATTCTTGAAGATGACGTAACAATTGGCCATAGTGTCATCCTGCACAGTTGCACTGTCAAAAAAGGAGCGCTGATTGGAATGGGATCGATTATATTAGACGGTGCTGAAATCGGCGAGGGCGCCTTCATCGGAGCCGGAAGTCTTGTCCCTCAAGGAAAAGTTATTCCCCCCGGAGCTATGGCTTTCGGAAGACCCGCTAAAGTTGTGCGCGAATTAAACGAAGAAGATATTAAAGATATGCTCCGCATCAGCCGCGAATACGCTGAAAAAGGACAATATTATAAAAGTTTACAAACGAAATAACCCGATACCTTATACAAGTTATTTTACCATATACGATTGAATATGGATAAAGTAAAAAAGCCCATGCAATGCATGAGGCTTTTTTATATCTTATGCTTTCGATACGGCCGCTTTAATTTCTTCTGCCTTATCTGTTCTTTCCCAAGGAAGGTCAAGATCTGTACGTCCGAAATGACCATAAGCCGCTGTACCTTTGTAAATCGGTCTGCGAAGATCTAACATTTTAATAATGCCGGCAGGACGCAAATCAAACGTTTGCTCAACTGCTGTCACAAGAATGTCTTCTTCTACTTTGCCAGTGCCGAATGTGTCAATTGCAATAGATACTGGCTTCGCAACACCGATTGCATAGGCAAGCTGCACTTCTGCTTTATCAGCTAATCCGGCAGCAACAATGTTCTTCGCTACATAACGAGCCGCATAAGCTGCTGAGCGGTCAACTTTAGTCGCATCCTTACCAGAGAATGCGCCTCCTCCGTGACGCGCATAGCCGCCATAAGTATCAACGATGATTTTACGTCCAGTCAATCCTGCATCTCCTTGAGGGCCGCCGATTACGAAACGGCCAGTAGGATTGATGAAGTATTTTGTTTGCTCGTCAATCAATTCAGCAGGAACAACCGGATTGATTACATATCTCTTAATATCGTCTTGAATTTGTTCAAGCGTTATTTCCGGGTTGTGCTGTGTTGAAATAACAATTGTGTCAATGCGAACAGGTTTGTTATTTTCATCATATTCAACTGTTACTTGCGTTTTGCCGTCCGGACGTAAATAAGCAAGCGTTTCATCTTTACGAACTTCTGTCAAACGTCTTGAAAGTTTATGTGCTAATGAAATCGGTAAAGGCATAAGCTCTTCCGTTTCATTACACGCAAAACCGAACATTAAACCTTGGTCTCCTGCACCGATTGCATCTAATTCTTCTTCGCTCATTAATCCTTCTCTTGCTTCAAGCGCCTTGTCAACACCGGCAGCGATATCGGCAGATTGCTCATCAATCGAAGTTAATACGGCACATGTTTCTGCATCGAATCCGTATTTAGCGCGAGTATAGCCGATTTCTTTGATCGTTTCACGCACCGTTTTCGGTATATCCACATAAGTGCTGGTTGTGATTTCACCGGCAACAAGCACTAAACCTGTTGTTACGGAAGTTTCACATGCTACACGCGCATTTGGATCCTTCTCCAAAATAGCGTCTAATATACTGTCAGAAATTTGGTCACAGATTTTATCCGGATGACCTTCTGTTACTGACTCAGAAGTAAATAGTCTACGTTTATTTGACATCAAATTACCCTCCTCAATTATGTGCGAGGTATTATGAATCTTAATAGTATTCATTTTTCCCTCTTTTGTTGACGGAATTCATTTCTCTTGGCAGGAGAAAATTAGAGTGGTTGAAAAGAGATTTTTTTACGCTTAAGCAAATAAAAAAACCTCTCCTTGATTTTGAGGAAAGGTAGTGATTGTTTGTACATTTAGCCTTTCGCTCTTATCGTTCAAGGACCATTGCCTTGCACCAGGTTAGCACCTTTGCTTTACAAGCAGGTTGCTGGGTTTCGTAGGGCCTGTTCCCTCCACCAACTCAGGATAAGAGAATCCGTTCATTTAAGAATGATAACATAAACATTTAAATTGTCAACAATAACACTCGCTAAGTTCCATTTCTGATTTTATAAAAGCAACAACAAAATTGTTAGAATATTTTATTTTTAAAAGCGGTTTATTCGTTTATAATGGAACAAATCATTGTATAATTAGAGTGAACAGCGCTTTAAATGTACAGATACCTGGATCATCTGCAACTGGAAACCAAATAGAAATAACTTTCAGAATTCAAAGCAAATTAGTATAGACTATTTATTTTAATGTGTTATACTATTTGTTAAGTTTATTAAACATCTAAAATAACATTATAGATAAAGGATGGTATCTCATAATGAATACAATTGAAATTTCAAATGAGCTGCATGCGCTATTACATGGGGCTAACATAAGTGTACAACTGTCTGTTCCACAATTAGTTGAAAAAGTTTTGCAACGAAATGAAGGCGTGCTTTCATCTACTGGTGCCATTAAAGCAGAAACAGGTAAATATACAGGTCGTTCTCCTAAGGACAAATACACTGTTGAAGAAGAAACTTCTAAAGACAAAATTGACTGGGGATCTGTCAATGAGCCAATTTCTGAAGAAGTATTTTTAAATCTGTACAACAAAGTACTGTCATATTTAAAAGAAAAAGATGAAGTATTCGTATTCAATGGATATGCTGGCGCTGACACAAGATCTCGTTTGCCGATTAAAGTCATCAATGAGTATGCATGGCATAATTTATTTGCCCATCAATTATTTATCCGTCCAACTGAAGATGAGCTAAAAACCCATGATTCTCAATTTACGGTAATTTCAGCTCCTAATTTCAAAGCTAACCCGGCTGTTGACGGAACAAAATCAGAAACATTCATTATTATTTCCTTCAAGCATAAAACCGTTTTAATTGGCGGTACTGAGTATGCCGGCGAAATGAAAAAATCAATTTTCTCTGTAATGAACTATTTATTGCCTGAGCAAGGCATCCTGCCTATGCACTGTTCAGCAAACGTAGGAAAAGAAGGAGATGTGGCTTTATTCTTCGGTCTGTCCGGAACAGGTAAAACAACATTATCCGCTGATCCTAACCGCAAATTGATCGGTGACGACGAGCACGGCTGGTCTTCAAACGGTGTATTCAACATTGAAGGCGGATGCTATGCAAAATGTATCGACCTTACAAGAGAAAAAGAGCCGCAAATCTTTGATTCAATCCGATTCGGTTCTGTATTAGAAAATGTTGTTTTAGATGAAAATACGAGAGTAGCAGATTATGCAGATAAATCTTTAACGGAAAACACACGTGCGGCTTATCCGATTGATGCAATGGATAACATTATCGTTCCAAGCATCGCTGGACATCCGAACACAATTATTTTCCTGACTGCTGACGCATTTGGCGTATTGCCTCCAATCAGCAAATTGTCAAAAGAGCAAGCAATGTATCACTTCTTAAGTGGCTACACTAGTAAACTAGCTGGAACTGAGCGCGGAATCACGTCTCCGGAAGCAACTTTCTCTACTTGCTTCGGTTCACCATTCTTGCCGCTTCCTGCAACAGTATACGCAGAAATGCTCGGACAAAAAATTGACGAGCACAATGCCAATGTATTTTTGGTTAACACTGGATGGACTGGCGGAGAATACGGGGTCGGCAACCGTATGAAGCTTGCTTATACTCGTGCTATGATTCAAGCTGCTCTTGAAGGAGACTTAAATAACGTAGAAACGGTGAAAGACGCTATTTTCGGACTTGAAATTCCACAGCACGTGCCAGGTGTGCCTGACGATGTTCTGCAACCGCACAAAACGTGGAATGACAAAGCAGCTTACGAAGCAAAAGCAAAAGAATTGGCTGCAAAATTCCGTGAAAACTTCAAAAAATTCTCTAATGTTTCAACAAGCATCAAAGAATTTGGCGGTCCACTTCAATAATCTTATAAGTAAAAAAGGCAGATGCTCAGCATTTGCCTTTTTTACTTTGTCGAGAAAACATATTTGCCTGTAAGTTCACCATTCCAAGCACCTTCTCATACGCCTAAATTCAGCACAAAATCAGTA
>JBJFHH010000057.1:11442-18671 GCA_051893475.1 Bacillus sp. (in: firmicutes)
AAGTTCACCATTCCAAGCACCTTCTCATACGCCTAAATTCAGCACAAAATCAGTAACCGACTCTTCGTTTACAAGGTTTCTCGGCAGAATGAAACAGCTTCCCAACGGAATTCTTCCAGTTTTATATTTAATTCTTCTACTTTCATAATTAATTCGTCTGTTTTACAATTATTTCTTCCACATTCGAAAATAATTCGTCCAACCCGCAGTAGCTAGCACATTATTGAACGAAAAGCCAATTTTGCTTGCATGCTTATCATTCCAAGAGCGCCAAGGCCCAGTATCCGACCTTTCTTTCACCTCACACATCCCCGCATAAAAAATCTAATAAGACTGCGGTCAAATAAGTATTTGCGTGAAATAAAAAGGGGAGAAAAACACAATATAACCGTTGAGAAAGGACTTTCCCAACGGTCTGAAAGAGGTGCTCAATCTTCCCACACACTGTCCATCAGGTTTTTTATATGCTGAGTTCGTTCTTTTGTTGCCTTTGCATCCTTATACCACTTACCATCTCTGAAAATGAGAACATCTCCTGCTGAAACAACTCCGGCAATCTGCTCTTTTTTGACATCATGTGTGATTCCATCAATTTCAATCACGACAAATTGTCCTTCAAAACGATCCACAATACCTGTCATCACATCATACCCTCCTTATTGCGGTGTAAAAGCTGTACTTGCACTCGTTGTTTGCTCTCCGGCTGTAACCGATATATCTCCGTTCACAGTATAGCCTTTGGCAGCCCGACCGATTTTAAAAGTAAGCACGGCTATACCGTTACTGTTCGTTGTTCCTTCATACAATGTATCCGTAGATTTATAATGCAAATTCAAGCTGACATTTGCGCCACTGACTGCTGCTCCATTACTGTCCTTCACTTGTACTGTCACTGTGACTGTACTGTTTTGAGTTGGTGCCGAATCATCGATACTTGCTGTCGCTGTAATCGGCGTCGTTACCGCTGTTGAATTGTTTTGTCCGGTATCAGCTCCTGCACTGCTTCCGGATTGTGAACCGTTGTACTCCCAGGCATTCTTATTTACTTCCATCGTCTTACCGTCAGTCGTAAAGATGATGGTGCCATCTGTGTCGGTACGATAGATTTGCACACCGGCTGCTGAAAGCGTACTTAAAACAGATTCTTCCGGATGACCATAATTATTTTTGCCGACTTGGATCACGCCGTAAGTCGGTTGAACTGCCTTAACAAATGCCGCACTCGTCGAATGCTTGCTGCCGTGATGCCCGACTAATAACACATTCGATTGCAAAGTTGCACCAGATGCCATTAGCTCCTGCTCAGTTTCAACGCCTGCATCACCCGTAAATAAAAATGACTGCTCACCATAAGAAAGCCTTACAACTGCACTCATCTCATTGGAATCATCAGACTGCTTAAGCGGCGCAATCATCACTGCTTCTACTGCCGGATCTAAATTAAGTGTAATACCGGCCTGCGCTGTCGTCACTTTCAATCCTTTGTTAGCAATCGATTGCAGCACAGACTCAAAGGTTTGCGTATTGCTCTGAATTTTAGGCATATAAATTTGTCCGATGTCAAATGAATCAATAACCGCATCAATACCGCCGATATGATCAGCATCCGGATGCGTACCAATTAAAATATCAACTTTTTTTACGCCCAGCTCATTTAAATAAGCAACCATATCATCTTCATCATCATTATTTCCGCCGTCAATGACCATCACTTTATTATTCGGTGTAATAATAACTTGAGCCGCTCCCTGTCCAACATCGACAAAGTGAACTTGTAAAGTTCCTTGGGAAGCCTCAGTTTGATTGTCAGCCTGATTAGATCCCGTCTCTGCTTCTTCGCTCTCAGCTGGATCGGAAGTTGTTTCCGAATCGGACACGCTTACATTTTCCTGCGGCTCTTCTTGAACTGCTTCCTCACTTACGTCTGTATTCGAGCCCGATTGCTCCGCCGGTTCCGCCGAGCATCCCGCCGCCACGATCAACAGCAGTGATAATGTCAAAATCCCGCTCCATCTCTGAGCATTCCCCTTTTTATATGTTCCAAATATAATTAGCAATAAAATTGCTAATGCCAACAACATACCAATCATACGCTGCTCCTCCTTGATGTTCTATTTTCTCAATATTCTTATACCCTACTGCCGTAAAAAAAACAGACCATCAGCCGGTCTGTTAGTTTGTCGTATGCAATGATGTCAATTCATATGTAAGAACTGTTTTATCGTCTTCCCATATTACCTTCTTTACAATCCCCGTGCCAATCAATTCACCATGCTTTGATTTTTGCACTGAAATCGGGATATTCAAAGGATAAATGCGGTAACCGCTTTTCGTCAAAGTAAAATCATTGCTTTTATCCAGCCTTTTTTCCTTACCCTTTGTGACAATCATTGTATTCAGCTCTAATGGCATTCCCATAATGAATCCCCCTTTTTTACTTATTTTATCATGTTTCGCTATGCGCTTTCATCCAGTTTACTAACTTTTTCACCGTCTCGCGATTTTCCTGTGGCGGGAAAAAGTGGGTAAAATCAGTAAAATACCACGTTTCCACTGTCTTCCCATAATTCTTCAGCCTGCGATAAAGTAGCCTTGCCTGCTCAATCGACACATTATGATCTTGCTCGCCGTGAATAATTAAAACCGGACATTGCAATTGCTTCAGCTCTTCAATCGGCGTTCTTTGCTCATAAAGTTTCGGATACTTCATTGGCCCCCCGCCGATGACCCGCTTCATCATTCTTCGCATATCGACTCTTTCCTCATAGGTTAACACCATATCACTCACACCGGCCCAAGTAACAAGCGAGCAAATACTTGGCACAGAAACCGCTGTCCACAATGCCATAATACCGCCTCTTGAAAAACCGAAAACGTGAATTTTGTTCACTCTCTGTACTTGTTCCAGTACCTTCACGGCCGCTATCGCATCATTGCGATCATCACCGGCAAAATCCTCATAACCTTCACCACCTAAATTGCCGCGGTAATACGGAGCAAAAACAATCATACCTTCAGCCGCAAATTGAATAATGCGGCTTGGTCTTACTTTTCCGACATTGTTAATGCCGCCACGTAAATATAAAAAACCATCCATAGACTCGCTTCCGTCTGGTTCGGCCAATAATCCTTTCACTCTTAAGCCGCAGCTTATATAGGTGACCGTATATAAACGAATAGACGGATGAGGCGACGGAAATGGCTGAATTGAAACAATCGTTCCATCTTGTTGTATCAAATGAAATCAACCTCGCATTTTATCCCTTAGTTCAGCAAAATTTTGCTATATATATTCGGCCATATAGGCATTCACACAATTTTATCTTTTGCATACGATATCGTACAAAAGCAGTGCCTATATTTTAAAAACTTTAATAAGGAGGAACCAGCATTGAAAAAGCGGTTAAGAATCTTCTTCCAATTATCATTTATTATATCATTAGCCGTCTTCATTACAGCTTGCAGCAGTTCGGAAACCAAAACGGTCCGCATTGCAGAGGTAACACGCTCGATATTTTATGCGCCTCTTTACGTCGCAATCGAGCAAGGCTTCTTTGAGGATGAAGGCTTGGAAATTGAACTGACAACGACATGGGGCGGCGATAAAACGATGACCACGCTGCTCGCAGATGGCGCCGATGTTGCATTGGTCGGTTCTGAAACATCGATTTATGTGCATGCACAGGGCTCGAATGATTCAGTGATTAATTTTGCCCAGCTGACACAAACAGACGGAACCTTTCTTGTCGCCAGGGAAGAGATTTCTGATTTCTCATGGGATATGCTGAATGGCAGTGATTTCTTAGGTCAGCGTAAAGGCGGTATGCCGCAAATGGTCGGCGAATATGTCTTGAAGCAGCATAACATCGACCCGTTCTCTGATTTAAACTTGATTCAAAACATTGACTTCGCCAACATTCCGAATGCCTTCCTGGGCGGAACAGGTGATTTCGTTCAATTATTCGAGCCACAAGCAAGTATTTTTGAACAAGAGGGAAAAGGATATATTGTCGCATCCTTCGGAACAGAATCCGGTAAAGTCCCTTACACGACCTTCATGTCCAAATCCAGTTATTTAGATAAAGAATCCGAAACGGTGCAAAAATTCACCAATGCTATTCTTAAAGCGCAAACTTGGGTGCAGGAAACGAGCGCTGAAGAAGTGGCGGAAGTCATTTTGCCTTACTTCGAAGATACAAGTGCCGAGCTGATTGAAACGGTTGTCGATCGTTATAAAAGCCAGGATTCTTTCGCAACCGATCCGATTTTAGATGAAGAAGAATGGAATAATTTAAAGGCAATTATGGATGAAGCCGGAGAACTCCCTTCAGACATTGATCACGCAACATTGGTCAATACTGACTTTGCCCAAAAAGCGCTAGAGAATGAATAAGGGGGCTTTTCATATGAGCTTCCTTACTCTGCAACATATTCATCACGTCTACTTGACTGCTACGCAAGCAAACGTAGCGCTTGAAGATATTTCGCTCAGCATCGACAAAGGCGAATTCGTTTCGATTCTCGGTCCGAGCGGCTGCGGCAAATCGACCCTCTTATCGATTATCGCCGGTTTGCTGACTCCCGTACATGGCACACTACATTTAGATGGAGAACCTTTGTCTGCCAGCCATAAACAAGAAATCGGCTATATGCTGCAGCAAGATTATTTATTTCCATGGAAGACAATAAAGGAAAATATTTTACTTGGATTGAAGCTGCAAAAACAGCCTCAGCCTGAGCTTGGAATCCGAACATTGAAGCTTTTGAATGAAATCGGTCTGTCCGATACGGAAAATCTGTTTCCGAATCAGCTGTCAGGGGGAATGCGACAAAGGGTAGCTCTTGTACGCACATTGGCAACTAATCCGAAAGTGCTGCTTCTTGATGAACCTTTTTCCGCCCTTGATTATGTAACTAAACTCAAGCTTGAGGATCTCGTCTTTTCCACCTTAAAGACCTTCAGGAAAACCGTTATACTTGTCACGCACGACATCGGCGAAGCCATTGCGATGAGCGATCGTATCGTTTTGTTTTCCGCGAATCCCGGAAAAGTATTCCGAACATATGAAGTGCCAAAAGAAATGAGGAATATCACACCGTTTGAAGCACGTAATCACCCTCAATTCTCTTCATTATTTCAAACGATATGGAAGGAGTTTGAAGCCATTGAAGAGCATACAAATGAACATTAAACAGTTGCATCATCAGTTTCTGCAAAGCATCGCGAAAGAAAAAAGGCTTGTCCGAATTTATCAGGCTCTGATTTTTATCGCCTTTTTTTCGCTTTGGGAAATTGCCAGCCGCTTTACGTGGATTGATCCGCTCATTTTCAGCTCGCCATCTAAAGTAGCCACACTCTTCATCGATAAAATAAACGATGGCAGTTTGCTTTCAAACATCGGCATTACTTTATTTGAAACTGTACTTGGCTTTATTCTCGGAACACTGGCTGGAACACTACTGGCGGCTTTGCTTTGGTGGTTTCCATTTTTCTCAAAAGTGGCCGATCCTTATTTAGTCATTTTAAATGCCATGCCAAAAGTTGCGCTTGGACCGATTTTAATTGTTGCATTAGGGCCAGGTTTTACATCGATTATTGCTATGGGCGCCATCATCTCCGTCATCATCACGACCATCGTCGTTTACACCTCCTTCAAGGAAGTCGACTACAATTATTTAAAAGTATTGCAAACATTCGGAGCGACAAAACGGCAATCTTTCCAGGAAGTCATTCTTCCGTCTTCCATGCCTGTCATCATTTCGACATTGAAAGTCAACGTCGGCTTATCATGGGTTGGTGTCATAGTCGGCGAATTCCTTGTCTCTGCCAAAGGTCTTGGCTATATGATTATATATGGGTTTCAGGTTTTCAACTTTACGCAAGTAATGCTTTCGCTATTAATGATTGCCATATTTGCGACCATTATGTATCAATTAGTTGAGCTGCTTGAACGCAAGCTGATTAAACGGTAGCGCCATGCCGTTACATCCCATGATTTTCAAGATTCTCCTGCCAAAAGAAAAATAACATTATAGTCCCAAGCCTTGAAAACGGGACTATAATGTTATAAAAAATACTTTTCTTTTATGACTTGCAGGCTCAACTCGACAACTTGATCTCTCATAATGAAACTGTACTTTTCTTCAGAAAATGTATCCGGAAGTTGCTCCAAAATCGTCGGACCGTTCGTTTCTAAATAATTTGTCTTTGCTTCAATTGCCTCTGTTTGAGCAAAATATACGTCTTTAACAAACGTGTCCTGCCCATCGTTCACTGAATACTGTCCAATATAGTGAAGCTCCTTAATGACCGCTCCGGTTTCTTCCCAAACCTCTCGAATCGCTGCCTGTTCAATAGTCTCTCCCTTTTCAAGCTTTCCTCCCGGGAATTCCAATCCTCGTTCCTTATGAGTTGTCAATACCCATCCATCCGGACTTCGTACAATAACCAGCACATGCTTCGGTTCAGAAGAAAAAGGATGAAAATCTGTAGAAAAGTTCACTTTAGAGCCAAGCACATCCGAAAATGTATAAATCATTGTTTCTCACCTTACTTTTTTAATTCTTTTAAAATCTATACACAATAAAACAGCTAATGCCAACAACAGCCATTGGGTGTAATTTGCGCTATTTTGACTAACATTAATAATGCTCCCGCTTAAAAACGCAAAAATCGACAATGCCAAACTTTACTTCTTCATTTTAACACCACTTTCATATTTATATGAAACAGCAGGTTACTAATAAAACAAATGATTTCTAAGGATTGATTAAATAAAGAAAAATAAGGGTAACTCATTATTGTGAAACTATATGAATCACTGGTTGTTGTTCCTAAGATATTTATATGATTCCTCCAATTTTTGCTTGTCCGCTTTCACTACTTTTTATAAAATGAGGTGTTTAAATTGAAATTAATTGATGAGTTATTCGAACATTATCGTACTAAACTGAACGGTGATGATGAAGATATCGATATTCTTGTTTTGGCAGTATTAGAGCAGCTGAGCAAGGAAGAAATTTTGGAATATGTGACAGAAATGGATGAATTGGAATTACGAAGCTTTATGGGTGTATACATTATGGAAACATTAAAAGAAAAGTTTGCTTTAGCGAATCCGGCAAACCCAAAAGATTCTTCCTCTTCAGACTTCCGCAATTTTCATTAAGGAGGAGCCGTTATTAATGCATCGTTACATAAAAAAGAGACAGAAGAAAACTACTCATTT
>JBJFHH010000058.1:0-4437 GCA_051893475.1 Bacillus sp. (in: firmicutes)
GAAGCAGCCATTGCATAAATAATTAATACTGTTTGGCGGTGTGAGTAGCCAAGTCGCAGCATGCAATGGTGCAAATGGGATTTATCCGGTGCCGATAATGGTTGTTTGTTAACAATCCTTCTTATTATCGCAAAAAATGTATCAGAAATTGGTACACCGAGAATAATAATAGGGATAATTAATGACAGTACCGTTACATTTTTAAAGCCTGAAAGTGATAGTACCGCAATCATAAACCCTAAAAACAGAGCGCCTGTATCTCCCATGAATATTTTTGCAGGATGAAAGTTATACTTTAAGAATCCAAGTATACTTCCGATTAAGATAGCTGAAATACTTAGAACGAACAAGTCGCCTTTTAACAATGCCATACCGGAAATCGTAATAAGGGCAATAGCAGAAACACCTGCCGCCAAACCGTCCAAGCCGTCAATCAAGTTGATGGCATTTGTGATTCCGACAATCCATAAAATCGTCAGCGGAATGCTCAGCACGCCAAGTTCAATGCCGCCGCCGAAAGGAAGATTGATGTAATCAACTTGAACACCGCCCAATACAACGACTAGTGCAGCTAAGATTTGACCGATAAATTTCACCTTGGCAGACAGTTCGTACATATCATCAAAAATACCGATGACAACGATAATGCAAGCGCCAAGAAGAACAGCCATCGTACCAATTTGATCATCTTGCGGTCGTAAAATCGCCATTCCGATCAAAAAGCTAATAAATATAGCCAAACCGCCAAGTCGCGGCATAATTTTCTGATGAACCTTGCGATAATTGGGCTTGTCAGTAGCACCAATTTTAAATGCTAACTTTCTCACTAAAGGCGTAATAATCAGCGATGCAATAAAGCATAGTAACAAGGTAAGGTAAACCATGAAGTACCTCCTCAATCAATATCATAACCATTTACTTTTAATTTTAATTTGACAATTGTACCTTTTTGATGAAGAGAATGGATATTAAACCATTTCCACATACCTGTACACATTAAACTCACTCTAGCATATTTTACTGAATCACAAGCAAACTTTCAAACTATTTTTCTGGCAAATGATGAAAATGTCAGTAAATTGTCAATTCAAGCTGCCAACTTTCGCACTATTACTAGCTTTCTTTCATTTAAAAAATCTCCAAGTAATCTTTAAACATTAGTAATTATTATTCATTTTTGATAAGATATAATGTATTGAATTTATAGAAAATTTATACGATACGAGGGGCATCCATAATTATGTTATCCTTTTTCAAAAATGAACAAAGAACTCAACAAAGGCAATTGAAAAAGTACAAAAAGAAAGTCGACCAAATTAACGCACTTGAATCCAAATACACAGCATTCACAGACGATCAGCTACGAGATATGACAAGTACATTTAAACAACAATTGAATGATGGCAAAAAGATCGAAGAAATTATTCCTCATGCATTTGCTGTTGTTCGTGAAGCATCTAAACGTATTTTAGGCATGCGTCATTTTGATGTACAGCTTATTGGCGGTCTTGTTCTATGCGAAGGAAATATATCCGAGATGGCTACCGGAGAGGGGAAAACACTGGTCGCATCTTTACCGAGCTATGTTCGCGCCCTGGAAGGAAAAGGCGTTCACGTCATTACCGTCAACGAATACTTAGCGCAGCGTGACCGGGAAATTATCGGTCAAATTCACGAATTCCTCGGCTTATCTGTCGGTCTTAACTTACCGATGATGCAGCCGCATGAAAAGCAGGCAGCCTATAAAGCTGACATAACGTACGGTGTAGGGACAGAATTCGGCTTCGATTATTTAAGGGACAATCTTGTTTACAATCCGAACGATAAAGTACAGCGTCCGTATCATTTTGCCATTATTGATGAGGTGGACAGCGTGCTGATCGATGAAGCGAAAACACCGCTTATCATTGCTGGAAAAATGACAGCCAGCGCTGATCTTCATCACATCTCAGCCCGCCTGGCAAAATCCTTTAAAAAAGATGTTCACTATACATTTGACGAAGAAACGAAGGCGACAAGTCTGACTGACGAAGGGATTGAAAAAGTCGAGAAGGCTTTCGGCGTCGATAATTTATATGAAATTGAGCA
This sequence comes from Bacillus sp. (in: firmicutes), assembly GCA_051893475.1. Taxonomy (GTDB): domain Bacteria; phylum Bacillota; class Bacilli; order Bacillales; family DSM-1321; genus Bacillus_AD. Next base: position 2,089 of record JBJFHH010000058.1, read on the forward strand.
TCAAACGCTTTATCACTATGTAATCCAAGGTGTTCGCGCCCATGTTATGTTCAAACGTGATGTTGATTATATCGTAAAAGAAGGAAAAATCATGCTTGTCGATATGTTCACCGGCCGCATTATGGAAGGGCGCTCTCTCAGCGACGGTTTGCACCAAGCCATTGAAGCCAAAGAAGGGCTTGTCATTACAGAGGAAAACAAAACGCAAGCATCCGTTACGATTCAGAATTATTTCAGAATGTATCCGATGATGGCAGGAATGACAGGTACGGCGAAAGCAGAGGAAAAAGAATTCAACCAAGTGTACGGCATGCAGGTTGTTCCGATTCCATCGAACCGTCCGAAACAACGCATCGATCATCCGGATCGTGTCTATTTAACGACGGAGCATAAATATGAAGCGATGATCAAAAAAGTGAAGGAATGTCATGCAACGGGACAGCCGGTGCTAATTGGTACGACTTCTATTTTACAGTCTGAAAAAGTCGCTGATTATTTAAAGAGAGAAAAACTGCAATTTGAGATTTTGAATGCGAAGAGCGTAGAACAGGAAGTCCGCCTGATTTCATTAGCCGGGCAAAAAAATCAAATCACGATCGCGACGAATATGGCCGGCCGCGGTACTGATATTTTGCTTGGCGAAGGGGTAGACAAGCTGGGCGGATTATTCGTTCTTGGAACGGAAAAACATGAGAGCCGCCGTGTCGACAATCAATTGAGAGGCCGATCCGGACGTCAAGGCGATCCAGGTACAAGTGAATTTTTCATTTCGCTTCAAGATGATATGTTCCGCCGCTTCGCCAGCGAAGAAATTGAGAAAATGCAGAAGAAGTTAACTGCCGATGCTGACGGTCTCATTACGAATAAAAGCATTCATGAATTTATTGACCGTACGCAACGTATTGTCGAAGGCTCATACTATTCTATGCGTGAATACAACCTGAAACTCGATGATGTTATTAATGAACAACGCAACGTCATTTATTCATTGCGCAACAAAATGATTGCAGGCGAGGATTTAATGAATCTTGCAAATCAGTTCATTTCTCTGACAGTCAAAAACGAAATCGAACATATCGCCTTTGAAGAGGTGACGCCAGAAGACTGGAATATTCGCGGATTGGAGATGGAGTTGAAAGCTTTATTGGCAAATGATGAACTCACACTTCCGAATGCTGTCCGTTCACAGCATGAATTATTTGATATAGTTCAGCCATATGAAGCAAGCTATGCCAAACAGCTTCAAGAACTCGATGAAAATCATGATTTCCGGATTTCGTTAAAATACCTCATGCTTGGCACCCTGGACCGTCAATGGGTTAAGCACATAGAGTTAATGACACGTCTGAAAGAAGGAATTGGCTTACGATCATATCAGCAAGAGGATCCGCTTCGCATCTATCAAAGAGAGGGATTGGAAATATTCACGCATTCCTATAATAAAATAGCCAAACATATCGCATTAGAAACAGCTAATGCGGCTAGAACTATAAGACAAGAAGAAGCAGTGTAAGCCGCTGCTTTTTTATAGGGATCAACTAAAGGGGGAAATAACATGCTTTCAATATTTCGAAAATCAAAGAAAATGAAAAATGAAGGGCAAGATAGAGCTTTTTCTTCTAAAGATCTTTTCAATACAGAAGACGATCATAAAGAGGTCGATGCTAACGAAGAAATTGAAACAGAACTGGCACTGCATCCTTCATGGGCACTTTCTGCAGAACAATCTTATGTATATCGTTTCTTAAATAACGAACTGGCACCGCTAAAACCGAACCAAATCTCATTGGCAGGAACAGAGATGCGCCGTGAAGGTGACGATCTATTAGCTATCGCATTTGTCCGCAACAGCTTAAGTAAGGCAATCACATTCGAAAAGGTCACACTGCTTCTACTCGATGCCGACAAGCAGCCGATTGCCCGTCATGAATTTGATATGTCTCAGCTGGGAGAGCTTCCTGGAAGAAGCAGCCGTCCGTGGCAGTTTATTTTCCCGAAAAGCTCGATCTTAAAACAAGAGTTTGCCACTACTGATTGGTCGATTGCTTTTGAAATTAAACCGAAACACAAGCTTGAGCTGGAAGAAACATGGAACACGAGCTTAAGCACTGAGGATAAAGAAAAGTTAAAGAAAATTGTTGATGGATTAACGCCGCCTAAAGAAGGAGAAGTGAACTTCATGGGATTGCAGGCACAAAAACAGGAAACCGGCGACCTTCATGTAACGGTTCTAATCCGCAACGGCAGTCCAAAAACAATCAACATACAGCAGCTGCCGCTTGAAGTACGAGACGCTTCTAAAAAAGTGATCGCAAAGGGCGGGTTCCAATTGGACAATCTACAAGTTAC
>JBJFHH010000059.1:0-4391 GCA_051893475.1 Bacillus sp. (in: firmicutes)
AATGCTTTAAGGGTATAGTTAATTAACAGTATCATTATCTTTTTTGCTTGTTCGGCGCGGTAAAGTAGGAAGCTCATTCCGTATGCTTCCCCCTTCTTTATCATGATCGGAGAATGAAGCCATGGTTGTGCAATTATCTTAATAGTGCGAAAAAGTCTAGTGTGAACATGCTATTAAAATAATAGGAGGAATCAACATGAGTAATATGGAATCTGCGACGAGAACTCAGCCTTCGAAAAAGATGCCTTATATCATCATTGCCATTGTTGTTATTCTCATTGTCGCATTATTTACCGGCTATCAATTATTAGCTAAAAAATATAGTGAAGAAGTGGTGGTCGATCAATTCATAACGGCGCTTAATCAAAAGGATAAGACGCAATTAAAACAAGTCATTGTGCCTAGTGATACCCGCATTAAGGTGAATGATGAAAGCCTGGATGCTCTATTCGCATTATTAGATGAACAACCGTCTCTCACAAAAGATATTGAGACTTCATTAAATAACGAATCACTGGGGAATCAACCTTTCTTTGTGAATACAAATGGAAAGCACTTTGGCATATTTGACCGCTATGTTATCGACACAACCGGCTATTATTTATCTGTAAGCAGCACGGAAGAAAACACAAAAATTTTCTTAGGAAACAGTGAAATCGGGGTTATCGAAGAGGCAGATGGTACGAAAGAATTCGGCCCATATTTAGCCGGCACATATACAGTGAAAGGGGTAGGATCTTCTGTCGAAGACATCGTGACAATCGATTTGATGGGCACACAAACAAAAACAGAGGTTAGTTTGGATACAGGCGGCAGTGAAGAAGAAGAGGAAGTTACAACCATTATCCGCGAAATCGTTCGGGAAGTGCCAGCCGGTTCTTCTTATTATATACTTCCGGACAGTGACTATCGATATTTAACCTATTCTGATATCGCAGGGTTATCAAAAGCGGAATTGCGTATTGCACGTAATGAAATATATGCGCGTCATGGGTACATTTTTAAATCGGAGGATCTGCAGGATTACTTCAGCAGTCAAGCTTGGTACAGTCCTGACCCTAATTATACGGACAATTTGTCTGCTGTAGAAAAAGCGAATGTAGAGTTTATCAAAGAATATGAATAAGAAGCAATGGTGGAAATACGGTCTATTCGCAACCGTTTTATTAACTTGTATTCTTTCATTTATGATTCTGTGGCTTAATGAAGAATCTGAGTTCGGTCTTCTCAACAAGCTCGAAAGAAATCAGCAGACAGAGCAGGGAACTGCGAACGAAGAAACTAAAAGCGAAACCGCTTCACAGCCTGCGCAAGAACCGGAGCTTGATGAAGAAGAGGCTATACCAGAACAAGAGCTGGATTTTCTAGTAGTGATTGATCCGGGTCATCAGAAGGAAGCTAATCTTGAACAAGAACCAATCGGCCCTGGTGCTGCAGAAACGAAGTATAAAGTTACTGGCGGGACCACAGGTGTGATTACAAACAAGCCTGAGTACGTGTTAAATCTGGAAGCATCGCTGTTGTTACAAGAACAGCTAGAAGAGAGGGGTATTCAGGTCATCTTAACGCGGAATACGAATGATGTGGATATAAGCAATAAGGAACGGGCAGAGATGGCCAATAGTTATCATGCTGATTTATTTGTGCGCGTCCATGCAGACGGTTCGGAAAGTGCGGAGACGAAAGGCTTTTCTGTCTTAGTGCCGTCACAAAACGATTCTTATACAGCATCGATTTATCAAGAGAGTAACGAAGCGGCTACTTTTGTTATCAACCATGTGTCACCAACGATTACGCTGAATCAAACTGGTCTTTTTTATAGGTCTGATATGTCCGGATTCAATTGGTCAGAGGTCCCTGTCATTCTACTCGAGATTGGTTTTATGACCAACCCGGAAGATGACCAAAATTTGTCCGACCCAACGTATTTAGAAAATTTAATGGAATTGGTGGGGGCGGGAATTGAAGCATATGCGCAGACCAAGCAATAAAAGTATTAAAAAACGCCAAGATTGTTTGGCGTTTTTTTGCTTTAAAATGAAAATCAATGCTTAATTATACTTAAGTTTACTTATAAAAACTTGACTAAAACTTACGAATGCATATAAAATACTTATATATGGAGGTGGTATTGCTTGGAATCAATTAGCCAAGAAGAGCGACTTGTTCGTTTGATGGAGTATTTGCAACAACATCAACGGATGACAACAGGAACAATCTGTGAGTTGTTTAATGTGTCTCGTGATACTGCCAGACGGGACATCGTGAAACTGGTAGAGAGCGACAAAGTGATACGTATACGCGGCGGGGTGATGTTACCTCGATTGACAAAGGAAGTGTCCGGTTATAAGGAAAGACTTATTATCGAATATTCCGGGAAGAGGGAGATTGGTCAAATCGCTGCAGCTCTCGTAAAAGACGGAGATTACGTGATTTTTGATGCATCAACAACCGTACATCTTGCTGCCCAATGTTTAGAGAAGGAAGATGTCACGGTTGTAACCAACGCAATCGATGTAGCGAGTGTTCTCGCCGATAATGATGATGTGACTGTGCATTTGTTGGGCGGAACATTAAATGGCAAACATCGCTTTTTGTACGGAGCGGCGACGCTTCAAAAGCTATCGGAATATCAAGTTGACAAATTATTTCTTGGAGCATGCGGAATAACGGCTGATGGTATATCGTACCCAAATGAAGAAGATGGAATCATCAAGCGGGAAATGATCAACCATGCCGATCAGGTGATTGTATTAGCAGATAGTACAAAGTTTGGGAAACGCTTGTTCCACAGAATTTCCGGATTGGAATCGATTGATATAATCATTACCGACAAACATCCAGATGAAGAAATGACTCGGGTACTGAATGACCATGACATTGAGGTTATTGTGGCTAAAGCAGAAGAGTAAACGCAACGGAGAGAGGCGAGTACATTGACAGAACAAAGTATTATCTTTTTTGATATTGACGGAACTTTACTTACACAAGAAAAAAAGTTACCTATTTCCACAAAAGAGGCAATTTGTAAATTGAAAGAAAAAGGGCATAAGGTAGGAATTGCAACAGGCAGGGCACCTTTTATGTTTGAAGATTTGCGAAGAGAGTTAGATATAAATACCTATGTATGTTATAACGGTCAATATGTAGTATTAGATGGAGAAGTACTATATACCAACCCTTTAAACCTTGCATCCATTAAAAAATTAACAGAAACGGCTCTTATTAATCAGCATCCGATTGTTTATATGGACCATGAAGATATGAAATCGAATGTACCGGAACATACATACATTAAAGATAGTTTTGAGGGATTGAAACTGGATGCTCCAACCTATGATCCTCATTATTATCATGGTCGTGAACTGTATCAAACTCTGCTATTTTGCCCGGATGGTGAAGAGAAACAATATGAGCAGACTTTTAAAGATTTAGATTTTGTCAGGGCACTGCCTTTTTCAGTTGATGTTCTTCCAAAGGGAGGCTCAAAAGCAAAGGGAATTGAGAAAATTACCAATCGTTTAGGATTTTCAGAAGAATGTCAATATGCTTTTGGGGATGGATTAAATGATATCGAGATGCTTTCAAAAATAAAACACAGTGTCGCAATGGGCAATGCGGAAGAAAAAGTAAAGGGAACAGCAAAATACGTGACAAAATCAGTTGAAGATAATGGTATCTATTATGGTCTTCAAATGGTGGGTTTAATCTAGTGGAGATTAGCTGAAATAAAAGGACATAACATATTGGTTATCCAGATATGTTATGTCCTTTATTTATTTTTAAAATAAAAACAATTCAGTGCACACAATGATGTATGACGCATAGTATAACGTATAGTGTATGAAAAACAGTATCGATTGGGGTGAGTAGATGAATGTGTTGCTACATTCTTTGATGACTGAATTAAGGAGAGGGACTTTAACATTGGCGGTTTTAAGCCAATTGCAAGCTCCTCAGTATGGTTATTCACTCGTTCAATCATTAGAGGATTCGGGTATACCGATTGAACAAAGTACGTTATATCCCTTGCTTCGCAGGTTGGAGAAACAAGAATTGGTGACGAGTTATTGGGATACGACAGAGAGCAGACCGCGTAAATATTACGTGTTAAGTGAGTACGGAAAGGTCATTTATGCGCAGTTGAAAGAAGAGTGGCTGAACAGCTCGAAGTTAATGCGCGCATTATTAGAAGGAGAGGGAGAAGATGAAACTGATTGACATTTATATTCAAGAAGTTACAAGGAGACTTCCGGAAAAGAGTCGGGAGGATATTGCCCTTGAGTTACGGTCGACAATAGAAGATATGCTGCCAGATGAGCATACGGAGCAAGATGTGAAGGCGGTGCTGGAGAAAATGGGGAATCCGGCAACCCTTGCCGGCGGCTATC
>JBJFHH010000060.1:0-7949 GCA_051893475.1 Bacillus sp. (in: firmicutes)
TATAAAAAAAGGAAAAATATAAGCTTGGTTAAACGCCAGAGGGAGTGAAGGAAATGACGCCGGCTTTGCAAAAAATGTGGATCTCTTTTGGGGCTATGCTTTTCATGATGATTTCATTATTATCCATCTATTTCAGCCGCTTTAAATTGAAAAATAAGGTATTGAAAATTGTATCAGCGATCATTGCCTACATACTGATGATTCTGGCTGGGATTATCATATTTCTAGTAGTGGCGAGCGGACCGACAAAATGATTCAAAAGAAACTTGTATACATCTTTGTGATTTTATTTACTGTCATTCTTGCGGGGTGCATGTATCCGCAAAGCCAAAAGGTGGAGAATGCCATTCCGAATGAGGTGCAATTACAAGCGGTACAAACAGCAGTCAATCAATTCCGCCAAGATTCACAAGGATTGCTGCCTATTAAAAATCAGGAAGCGGATGTTCCTTATTATCAGAAGTATCCGATAGATTTTCAAAAACTGATCGGCAAATATTTAGAGGATGCTCCCGGTAATGCCTATGAAAATGGAGGAGCCTTTCAATATGTGCTGATTGATGTCGAGGAAAATCCGACTGTGCGTGTGTTGGATTTGAGGGCTGCACAAATAGTACAGGAATATAATTTGCGGCTGACAATGTATATGGACCGTAATCCGTATTTCCCTTTTAAAGAACAATTGCATACAAACGTCTTTACGCTTGACTATGAAGCGCTAGGTTATGATGAAGTTCCGCTTATTCAAAGCCCTTTTTCCGAAGCGCAGCTGCCGATTGTCATAGACTCCAAGGGTGATTTATACATTGATTATACAGCTGATTTAATCGATGCTTTAGAAAGCGGTTCAACGGTGGAGCCTGGTCAAGATATACGTTCTTTATTGACGGAAAATTCAATGTTCGTTCCTGCCTTTTCATTACCTTACACAGTAGATAAAAACAATATTCCGGTTTTTATGCCAAATTAGGAATAACCTTTCTCTTACAAAATATATTGTAAGGGAAAGGTTATTTTGCTTTCTGTGATGAGGAACAATAATGAAAACAATAATGGAGACAACATACAGTCGTAATATGTTGAATTGAGCGTAAAAATGTTGTTAAAAGCTGCAAAACGGGAGAACATGAATCGAAATTTCAATAGGCGGTAAATAACGAATAAAGAAATAATTTGCAGGAGTTTTGCATAAAGTGATAGGACAATGTCATAGATATATAGTGTCTAACTTGCGTGTTTCGTTATTTTACCCCAAGCACTCTAATATCGGGAGGGAATCTCGTGGAAAAAGTAGATATTTTTAAAGATATAGCAGAACGGACTGGCGGTGACATCTATTTAGGTGTAGTAGGAGCGGTACGTACTGGAAAATCGACATTTATCAAAAAATTCATGGAACTAGTTGTGTTGCCGAATATGGACAATGAAGCGGATCGGGCACGTGCGTTAGATGAATTGCCGCAAAGTGCAGCCGGAAAAACCATTATGACAACAGAGCCGAAATTTGTACCAAATGCTGCGGCAAGCATTAGAGTAGAAGAAGGATTGGAAGTCAATATTCGTCTCGTGGATTGTGTCGGTTACACCGTTCCGGGAGCGAAAGGCTATGAAGATGAAAATGGACCGCGTATGATTACGACTCCGTGGTATGAAGAACCGATTCCGTTTCATGAAGCGGCGGAAATCGGAACGCGAAAGGTTATTCAAGATCATTCGACTATCGGGGTCGTCGTGACTACCGACGGAACAATTGGCGAAATTCCCCGCCGTGATTATTTAGAAGCGGAAGAACGGGTAATCGAAGAATTAAAAGAAGTCGGCAAGCCGTTTATTATCGTTATTAACTCCGTTCAGCCGTATCACCCCGATACAGAGGCGCTGCGTGAGAAATTGCAGGAGAAATATAATATTCCGACACTTGCGATGAGCGTGGAGGGTATGAGGGAATCAGATGTAATGAATGTCCTGAGAGAGGCATTATATGAGTTCCCGGTATTGGAAGTGAATGTGAACTTGCCGAGCTGGGTCATGGTTCTCCGCGAAAATCATTGGCTAAGAGAGAGCTATCAGGAAGCTGTTAGAGACACTGTGAAAGATATAAAAAGATTGCGCGATGTAGATCGTGTTGTTCATCAATTTAAAGATTATGAGTTTATCGACAATGCCAGTCTAGCTGGTATGGAAATGGGGCAGGGGATAGCGGAAATTGACTTGTTTGCCCCGGATGAATTGTATGATCAAATTTTAAAAGAAATAGTCGGTGTTGAAATTCGCGGCAAGGATCATTTATTGGAGCTGATGCAGGATTTTTCCCATGCCAAGGCAGAGTATGACCAAATATCTGATGCGTTAAAAATGGTAAAGCAAACCGGTTACGGCATAGCGGCGCCTTCGCTTGCCGATATGAGTCTCGATGAACCGGAAATCATTCGCCAAGGTCCAAGATTCGGCGTTCGTCTGAAAGCGGTCGCTCCATCGATTCATATGATCAAAGTCGATGTGCAATCGGAATTCGCTCCGATAATCGGGACGGAGAAGCAAAGTGAAGAGCTTGTCCGCTATTTAATGCAGGATTATGAAGATGATCCGTTATCGATTTGGAACTCCGAAATTTTCGGCAGAAGCTTAAGCAGTTTAGTTCGTGAAGGAATTCAGGCTAAATTATCGCTTATGCCGGAAAATGCCCGCTATAAGCTGAAGGAAACGCTCGAACGTATTATAAACGAAGGATCAGGCGGTTTGATTGCTATTATTTTATAAAAGAAAAGATGGGAAGAACGGAACTTTACTTATATAAAGTCTCAGTTCTTCTTTTTGTGTTGAGAGAATTCCGATATAATTTATATTTAGCTGAATATTTTTAATTGTGCGTTTAATGGGTGGTAATAATGGGCAGGATAATAAAACAGTGACAGAAATTTTAAGAAAATATTTTATTTTACTAAAAGATTTCCGTTATTTATTGAATACTCTTGATAACAAGAAACGATTGTGATAATCTACTTACAGTAAATGAGATGGAAATCAGCCATTCTTCTGTATTTCAAGCTTTTATACATGCTTTTTAATTTATGACCACTTGATTTCTTTTAATAGATAGAGTAGGATAAATAGGCTTATGCTTAAGCATGGGTGAAAGTTTTAAATAAAAATGGATTTATAAAACCTTCATTGTACAACATGATAACAGAATAACTGAGAATGTTGAAAATGAAATTCCCTTTGGGAGGAGGTGAATGGCATGAACAAAACAGAACTAATTAATGCAGTTGCAGAAGCTAGCGAGCTTTCTAAGAAAGATGCAACGAAAGCTGTTGATGCTGTTTTTGATACAATTTTAGAAGCACTTAAAAATGGTGATAAAGTACAGCTTATCGGATTCGGTAACTTCGAAGTACGTGAGCGTGCTGCTCGTAAAGGTCGTAACCCTCAAACTGGGGAAGAAATCGACATCGCTGCAAGCAAAGTACCTGCTTTCAAACCAGGTAAAGCGCTTAAAGATGCAGTAAAATAATATTTACATATTAACTTAATATGTATAAGAGGAATAATATGCTTTTGGGCATTATTGTTCCTCTTTTTTCGTTGTGCTGTAAAAGTCGTTTTCATTTAGAGAATTTTTATAAATGTGTTAATATATGATTAGTATATTTATGTCTTGAATCTTGTGACTAAAGCGTTATATTGTTAAAAAGATAGATATTAACAACGATAAGATTTATATGATAGTCTTGGCGGTCGAATTTTGGAGGGAAAATCAATTGGGAAAAGTAGATCACGCTAAAATAGAGGAAGCAGTAAAAATGATTTTGGAAGCAGTAGGGGAAGATCCGACAAGAGAGGGACTGCTGGATACGCCTAAGCGAGTAGCCCGTATGTATGAGGAGATTTTTGCCGGTTTGCACCAAGATCCGAAAGAGTATTTCAAAACCGTTTTCGGAGAAGATCACGAGGAGCTTGTATTGGTGAAAGATATTCCGTTTTTCTCTGTTTGTGAGCACCATCTTGTACCGTTTTACGGAGTGGCGCATGTCGCATATATTCCTCGCAACGGTGTCGTTACAGGACTAAGCAAGCTGGCGAGAGCTGTAGAGGCTGTTTCGAAGAGACCTCAGCTTCAAGAACGAATTACGTCGACAATTGCGGACAGCATTTTAGAAAGCTTGGATCCTCATGGCGTTATGGTTGTAGTGGAAGCGGAGCATATGTGCATGACGATGCGCGGCGTGAAAAAACCGGGCGCGAAAACAGTCACTTCTGCTGTTCGCGGAACCTTTGCTGAAGATGCAAGTTCACGCTCGGAAGTATTATCGTTTATTAAGGGCTAATGATTGAGGTGAAATGATGACTAAACAAGGTTCAGATTATGTGATCATCAAGGCAAAAGAGGACGGAGTCAATGTAATAGGCTTAACGAGAGGTTCGGATACCCGCTTTCATCATTCAGAGAAGCTTGACCAAGGTGAGGTAATGATTGCCCAATTCACTGAGCATACTTCCGCTATTAAAGTTCGTGGCAATGCTCAAATATATACACCTTACGGCGAGGTTGAGAGCACGCGAAAATAAGCAGGTTTATCCTGCTATTTTTGCGGTTTAGGAAATTCAAATATTCTATGTTATAATGAGTAGGGTTTTTATAACATTAATAATTATTTGAACATTTAAGAGTAAGGGTGATTAGTATGGATAACATAAACGTATATAAGAAACACTTACATAATTATATTTTATCATTGGCATCTCATCCATATGTTCGCCGCTATTTGCCTGAACCGATTGTAGATGACGAAAAGCTGCATCTTTTGATTTTGTTACTGAACGACATTGATCTAACTGATCAAGAACGCGATCAAATAATAGCCGCGACCATGCTTGTGCAAATTGCTCTGGATATCCATGATCATATACCTGCATCAACGACGATTAATGACGGAGAGTCGCTGCAGGAGCATCAACTGACAGTCCTGGCCGGAGATTACTATAGCGGCCTTTATTATTACATTTTGTCGAAACTGGAGCGGATTGAACTGATTCGTTTGCTGGCTGAAGGCATTAAAGATATAAATGAGAAAAAGATGATTCTTCAGCAATCTGCTTTTGCGGATGAAGAAGCGCTTTATTCAGCCGTTCTGACAATTCAATCGTCACTTGTCTTGAAAGTCGCAGAATGCTTCTCGAAGAGTCAATTCCGGGAATTCATTGAACAATATTTATTAATGTGCACATTAATAAAACATAGAGAGCATTTCATTGCGCAAGAGGATTCTTTCTTGTTTGATTCATTATCGTGTTTAATATTCAATAAACCGGCTAAGAATTTAGTAGAGCATGAAAGCAATGAGCTGCTGTTATCGGTAGATAAAAGAATTGCATGGCTGCATTCTGCTTGTTCTCAATCGCTGCTGACAAGCTTCAGTCCGAATTCTAGTTTGTACAGAATCTTGCAAGCGACACTTACAGAAAATGAGTTGAAAGAAAGCTCATATGCGGAAGAAGGGTAAAAGGATGGAAACACCAAAAGAAAAGAAAGTGCATGCTGTCTTTGAAAATATTTCAAAAAATTATGATCATATGAATTCTGTCATCAGTTTTCAACAGCATATTAAATGGCGCGAAAAAACGATGAAGGCAATGAATGTCCAAAAGGGAGCCAAAGCGCTGGATGTTTGCTGCGGCACAGGGGATTGGTCTATTGCATTAGCGGAAGCGGTCGGTCCTGAAGGAAACGTGATCGGCCTTGATTTCAGTGAAAATATGCTGAAAGTCGGCGAAGAGAAAGTGAAAAATCTCGGGTTGCCTAATGTTGAGCTGATTCACGGAAATGCGATGGAACTGCCGTTTGCGGATGATTCTTTTGATTATGTCACAATCGGCTTCGGATTAAGAAATGTACCTGACTATGACCAAGTGCTCCGGGAAATGTATAGAGTTGTGAAACCGGGAGGGCTTGTTGTTTGTCTTGAAACTTCGCAACCTACACTAATTGGCTTCAAACAAGGCTACTTTTTTTACTTCAAATATATAATGCCGTTATTCGGTAAAATTTTCGCGAAAAGCTATAAGGAATACGCTTGGCTCAATGAATCAGCCAGGGAATTTCCGGGGATGAAGGAGCTTGCTCGCATGTTCGAAAAAGCCGGTTTTGTGAAGGTCAGCTATAAAGCTCATACCGGGGGTGTTGCAGCAACGCATTTTGGCTATAAGTCCGAGCGATAGGTTTTACAGACGGAGGATACAGATTGCTTGTAAAGGTTTATTGTTCACTAGAATGGATAATTTAAAAGAGAACAAGTTTTTGACGATAATTAAGCTAGGTGGAGTATATGAAATATAAAATGTTATCCTCTTATTTTAACGGAGACTTACAAACAATAGAAAAAGAATTAGAAGGAAGCATAAACGCCGGCGATCCTCTTTTGCAAGAGGCTTGTTTGCATTTATTGCAAGCCGGGGGCAAGCGTATTCGGCCTGTGTTTGTATTATTGGCTGCTAAATTCGGTGATTATAATATGTTTATGATCAAAAAAGTAGCTGCTGCTTTGGAATTAATCCATATGGCGTCACTTGTTCATGATGATGTGATCGACGAAGCGCTGACTAGAAGAGGAGCGCCGACGGTACAAGCAAAGTGGAATAATAAAGTGGCGATGTATACCGGGGATTATATTCTCGCGCAATCATTGCAGCTGATTACAGAAGTAAAGAAGCCATTAACGCATCAATTGTTGTCAAAAACAATTGTCGAAGTTTGTTTAGGGGAAATTGAACAAATTCGTGATAAATACCATTTTGAACAAACCGTTACAACTTATTTCAGAAGAATAAAGCGAAAAACAGCGCTTTTAATCGCAACGAGCTGTCAATTGGGAGCGGTTGTTGCTGAAGCGGATGAAAAAATTCATAAAAGCCTGTTTCGATTCGGCTATTATGTAGGCATGTCCTATCAAATTACCGATGATATTTTAGATTTTGTTGCTTCTGAAAAGGTGCTTGGGAAGCCTGCCGGCAGCGATTTGAAGCATGGAAACATTACGATGCCGGTTCTGTTTGCGCGTCAAGATCCTGAGCTGAAGAAGGAAATAGTAAAAGTGCATGAGCATATGGAGGAAGATGAGTTGCGCCGAATTATTCAGCTGATCAATCAATCGGGTGCCATTGAGAAGTCAGTTGCTGTCAGTGATCATTATTTGCAGAAAGCGATGCGTGAGCTGGATAACTTGCCGAATATTCGTGCTCGAAAAAATCTATATGATATTGCAAAATATATTGGGAAACGAAAATTTTGAATACTTCAATTAGCGTAAGTTGCGATAATAATGAAAAAATGTTAAGATTTGTCGTGGATTGTCTTACAGTCTTATAGAAATACGTTTAGGAGTGGATTAACATGGAGAAAACTTTTTTAATGGTAAAACCAGACGGCGTTCAACGTCAATTAATCGGGGATATAGTAGCACGTTTTGAAAAGAAAGGCTTCCAATTAGTTGGAGCAAAACTTATGCAAATTTCTACTGAGCTTGCTGAACAGCACTACGGTGAGCACAAAGAGCGTCCGTTCTTTGGAGAGCTAGTAGACTTCATCACTTCAGGACCTGTATTCGCTATGGTTTGGGAAGGTGAAAATGTAATCGCAACTGCTCGTCAAATGATGGGTGCTACAAATCCAAAAGATGCAATGCCTGGCACAATCAGAGGCGACTACGCTGCAACTGTTGGTAAAAACATTATTCACGGTTCAGACTCACCTGAAAGCGCTGAGCGTGAAATCGGTTTATTCTTCAAAGAAGAAGAGCTTGTTACTTATTCAAAATTGATCAACGAGTGGATCTACTAAGTTAAATAAGATTGAAAGGGGTTTCTCAAAGAAAACTTTGAGGAGCCTTTTTTTTATGAAAAATCGACCTTATTATGACAAATTTCGCTATACTATAGAGATAGAACTTTGT
>JBJFHH010000060.1:8049-11573 GCA_051893475.1 Bacillus sp. (in: firmicutes)
GAAAAATCGACCTTATTATGACAAATTTCGCTATACTATAGAGATAGAACTTTGTTTAATAAGGGTACTATTGCTTTTTAATGTGCTTTGAAGAAGCAATAAGCTTTAATTTAAGAACATAGTGTTATTAAGAAATGCTTACAATATGGGGAATTTGGGGGATGTAGGTTTTCATGGAGAGGGATTATCAACTATTTTGCGGAAAATTGAAAATGCTGACAGGAATTGATCTGACTCTGTATAAAGAAGCACAAATGAAAAGACGGCTTACCTCACTGTATGAAAAAAAGGGTTTTAAGAGCTTTCTTGATTATTACCAGCACGTAGCTGGCGACCGTGATGCGTTACATGAGCTGCTTGATCGGATGACGATTAATGTATCGGAATTTTATCGGAACTATAAGCGCTGGGAAGTGTTGCAGACGAAGATTTTGCCGGAATTGATTAAAAAGAATAATGGTACAATTAAGGTGTGGAGTGCAGCTTGTTCGACAGGAGAAGAGCCATACACGCTTGCGATGATTTTGTCACAGCAGCTGCCGCCGTCCAAGTTTTCGATTTTAGCGACGGATATTGATGATAATGTCCTAGCGAGGGCGAAACTGGGGGTTTATCATGAAAGGTCGCTGAATGAAGTGCCGAGTGCTATCAAGCAGAAATATTTCAAACGGGAAGCGGAATATTACAGTGTTCAAGATAGCATAAAGAAAACAGTCACTTTTAAAAAACATAACTTGCTGGCGGATTCATTCGAATCTAATTTCGATCTGATTGTTTGCCGCAATGTTCTCATCTATTTCACAGAAGATGCAAAGGACATGCTGCACCAAAAATTCAGCCAGGCATTAAAGAAAGATGGTATATTATTCGTAGGCAGTACAGAGCAAATTTTCTCTTCTGCTAAGTATGGATTAGAGCTGGAAGATACTTTTTTTTATAGAAAAAACTAGCTTTGCGCTAAATAATTTAATTTTTCTAATATTTTCATTTCAGCTATTGTCTAGTTTATGATATATTCTTACATAAAAGCTTTAAAGTGCTAAAAAGGAGATGGGTAGGTTGCGTTATTTAACAGCTGGTGAATCACACGGACCAAAGCTTACAACAATTATTGAAGGTATGCCTGCAGGTGTGCCAGTATTAGCGGAAGATATTAATAAGGATCTTGCTCGGCGTCAAAAAGGACACGGAAGAGGTCGCCGTATGCAAATTGAAACAGATACAGCTGAAATTACAGCAGGCATTCGCCACGGCAAAACATTAGGTTCGCCGATTGCGCTTGTTGTCGAGAACAATGACTGGAAACATTGGACGAAAATTATGGGCATTGAACCGATTACGGAAGAAGAAGCGGAAAATATTGCCCGTACGATTACAAGACCGCGTCCTGGGCATGCCGATTTAAATGGCGGTATGAAGTACGGCCACCGTGATTTACGAAACGTTTTGGAGCGCTCATCTGCGCGTGAAACGACAGTTCGAGTGGCAGCCGGAGCAGTTGCTAAAACGCTCTTATCACAGCTTGGCATTGAGATTGGCTCTCACGTTGTAAAAATCGGCGGAATTGAAGCAAAGGAGCGTTCTTATGAAAGCATGAAGCAGCTGCAAGAAAGAACGGAAGCATCGCCTGTGCGCTGCCTGGATGAACAAGCCGGCATTGAAATGATGAAGGCGATTGACGATGCGAAGGCAAACGGCGATTCCATCGGCGGCATTGTCGAAGTGATTGTCGAAGGTATGCCTGCGGGTGTCGGAAGCTATGTACATTATGACCGCAAATTGGATGCTAAACTGGCAGCTGCGATTTTAAGTATTAATGCTTTTAAAGGCGTAGAATTTGGTATCGGATTTGAAGCAGCCGATCGTTTCGGCAGCGAGGTACATGATGAAATCGCATGGAGCGAGGAGCGCGGCTATTATCGCTCAACGAATCGCTTAGGTGGTTTGGAAGGCGGAATGACAACGGGTATGCCGCTTGTCATTAAAGGTGTCATGAAGCCGATTCCGACGCTTTATAAGCCGCTGAAGAGTGTAGATATTAACACGAAGGAAGAATTCACCGCCAGCATTGAGCGCTCTGACAGTTGCGCGGTACCGGCAGCGGCTGTAGTCGCAGAATCGGTAGTAGCTTGGGAATTGGCAAATGCGATTGTCGAACAGTTTCCAAGTGATACATTAAAAGGATTACAAGAGTATTTGGAACTATACCGAAAACAATCAAAGGAGTTTTAATAAAAATGGAAAAGCTAACGATTGAGACATCTTCTAAAACTTATCCTGTTGTAATCGGTAGCAATTTATTTCAAGAACTGCCCTTTTTTATTGAGAAAGAGCTTGCCCCGGTTTCCAATGTATGGATCATTGCAGATGAGACGGTTGCCTCTTTATATTTAAAATCATTGCAGGATTGTTTACAGTCCGCGTTTCCCAACATGGTTACGACGATTGTTCCAGGCGGTGAAAAGGCGAAATCATTTCAAGTGTTTGAGCAATGTCATGGAGAAGGTTTGAAAGGGAATATTAATAGAAAATCGTTAATTCTCGCCCTTGGTGGAGGTGCAACAGGGGACTTAGCCGGTTTTGTTGCAGCTTCTTATATGCGAGGCATTCGTTTTATCGGCTTGCCGACAACATTGCTGGCTCATGATAGTGCGGTGGGCGGAAAGGTAGCCATCAATCATACACTTGGTAAAAATATGGTTGGCGCCTTCCATCAGCCAGAGGCAGTTTTCTATAATTATGAATTGCTTCGTTCGCTTCCTGAGCATGAGTGGCGCTCAGGCTTTGCCGAGGCAATTAAACACGGACTCATTCAGGACGGGGAGTTCTATCATTGGATGAAGGAGCATGTGGCTGACGTCAGCCGCATGCCGGATGCTGTTTTGCTTGAGGTTATTCGAAAAGGAATCGGTATTAAAGCAGCAATCGTTAAGCAAGATGAGAAAGAAACTGGCATACGCGAGTATTTGAATTTTGGACATACGCTTGCTCATAGTATTGAAAGCAATTTAGGCTACGGAAAAACGACTCATGGCGAGGCTGTTTTAATCGGCATGATTTTTGCTTTGAAATTGAGCATAGAAAAATGCGGGCTGGCATTCGACATTTCTGAGTTCATTGATTGGGCTAAAAAGCTTGGCTATCAAACAGAGTTGCCTAATATATCGTATGAGGACTTGCTTGTCAGTATGAAGAAGGATAAGAAAACAACCGGCAGTAAAGTTACTTTTGTTGTATTAAACGAAATTGGAAACCCGGGTACTATACAAGTAGATGATCACGAAATTGTTGACTGCTTAAAGAGGTATTTTTAAAATTGAAAATGCTCTATTCTAAAAGATATAGTTGCACACTAAATAAGCAACAATCTTTATGAACATAGCAATAACAAAAGAAGGACCTTTGACGGTTTATCGTATAGGAGGAAAAAGGATGACTCGAGGAGTAAGGGGAGCGACAACAGTTGCGAAAAATGATGAGAAGGTAATAATCGATGCAACCGAAGAACTTCTCAGAGAAATCAT